>JAYQOO010000006.1:0-74697 GCA_038144855.1 Acidimicrobiia bacterium
GCCGACGCCAGGCCGGCCGCGCCGGCGATCGCGACCGCGGAATACGGGCGACGGCTGTTGCGCCAGACGCCCGATCTGCTTGGCGTCGATCATCCCGATCCGGATCGCCGCATGATCGGCAACCGGCTGGCCTGCGCCTCGTGCCACATCGACATCGGCAACCAACCGGGTACGCTCACGCTGCTGCAGACAACCGAGCATTACCCGCGGTTCTCGGGGCGTGCCGGCGGCATGACCGACATCGAGGACCGCATCAACGAGTGCATGCAGCGCAGCATGAACGGCAAGCCGCTGCCCATGGGCAGTCCCGAAATGATCGCCATGGCTTCGTACCTCCGATCGCTCGGCGCGCAGTATGCCGCGATGGGCACCGGCAGCAAGAAATCAGTCGAACCCGCGACCTTCAAGACGCCGCCGAGGCGCGCCGACCCTGCAGCCGGCGAGCTTGTCTACCAGTCGAAGTGCAGCATCTGCCACGGCGCCGACGGCGAGGGCTTGCTCTCGACCGGCGACCTGCGCAAGGGCTACTTGTTTCCGCCGCTGTGGGGGCCGGATAGCTTCAATGACGGCGCCGGCATGGGCCGCGTGCTCACCGCCGCGCGCTTCATCAAGGCGCGGATGCCGCTCGGCAAGCCCGACCTGACCGACGATGACGCGTTCGACGTTGCCGCCTTCATCAACAGCAAGCCACGTCCGCAAATGGCCAATCTCGAGCGCGACTACCCGGACCGATCGACCAAGCCGATCGACAACCCGTACGGGCCGTACGCGGACTCGTTCCCGCAGGACCAGCACAAGTTCGGCCCGTTCCAGCCGATCGACGCGTTCTACAAGGCGCTCAAGAAGTCGAAATAATTGGCCTCGGGGTGCTAAGATTCGCCATCCACAGGAGGCTGGTATGGCGTTTTCACGTCGTGAGTTCGTCCGCAGATTCGGCGCCGGTAGCGCCGGCGTCGCGGCTGCCGCACACATCATCGGTTATGGCCGAGAGGATCTCTTCGCCTTCGAGCAGGGCCGCGGCGGCGGACAGCGACAGGGTCAGGGCGGCGCCCCCTTGGTCCGGCTGTCGAGTAACGAGAACCTGCGTGGCCCCAGCCCGAAAGTGATCGAGGTCCTGAAGGCCCACCCGTCCAAGGACCTTGGCATCGGCTATCCGCCGCCGAACGTGGCGGCCTTCCAGAACGCCATTGCCGCCATGTGGGGCGCCAAGCCCAACAACGTGATGATAGCTACTGGCTCGGGCGCCGAACTGATTGCCGGCGTGATGGCGTTCTGCCAGACGGAGAAGCCACTGGTCACCGCCGACCCGTCGTACGGTTCGCCGGCGCAGACCGCGCAGCGCAACAATTACCCGGTCAAGCCGATTGCGCTCGACGGCAACCTGTTCCTCGACCTCGACAAGTTGATTTCGGCATCGTCCGGCGCCGGCCTCGTGTTCCTCTGCAACCCGAACAACCCGTCATCGACGATCCACAAGCAGGCGGACGTCATCGCGGCGGTGCGGCGAATCAAGGAGAAGTCGCCGACCACGGCCATCCTGATCGACGAGGCGTACATCGACTACGCCACGGCGCCCGGCGTGGGCACGGCGATGCAGGTCGCGCTCGAACTGCCCGACGTATTCGTGACGCGCACGTTCTCGAAGGCCTACGGCATGGCCGGCATGCGCATGGGCTACGCCATCGGCCAGCCGGAGACGCTCCGCAAGTTGAGCAACGCGTGGGGGCTCGGCGACATTTGCGAACTGCAGGCCGTCGCCGGCATGGCCGCGCTCGCCGACCAGGAGCACATGGCCTGGGAGAAGGCCGAGAACAAGCGCGTGCGCGACTTCACGGTCGGCGAGTTCAAGAAGATGGGCTACCAGGTCGCGGATTCGCAGACCAACTTCATCTTCGTGAACATCGGCCGTCCCGCTGCCGGGTTCCGCGACGGCTGCGCCGAGCTGGGCATTGCCGTCGGCCGCGACTTCCCGCCGATGGAGAAGACCTGGGCGCGCATCTCGCTCGGCCGCATGGAAGACATGGAGCGGGCCGTGCCGGTGTTCAAGAAGGTGCTCGGCAAGGCGTAGCACAGGCCAGCGGGTCAGCAGGCAATCAGGGGCCAGGCAGTCACATGCCTGGCCCTTTTCATTTCTGGAAGTGCAGGCTGCTCCCGAACGAGTCTGGAGTCCTCGCCCGCTATCCAATTCCGCCACATTTTCCCTCGCCCTTGGCACCCGCCTCGGCGTCTACGACATCACTGCCTAGATCGGCGAAGGCGGAATGGCCCCCGTACACGGGTCGGGCCGCTTGCCTCGCCGGTAATCCCACACTACGATGCAGCCGCGAGCGGGCACAGGCGCCGGCGCTCGCAGGGAGCAGTCACATATGGCATCGCACGACGATCGGATGGGTGGCATCGGGGACGCCTTCGCACAGGCGAACCAGCTTTTGATTGGACGTCTTCAAGCGCTCGACGACGGGGCCGCGACGCGCAGTAGCGGCGGCGCCTGGACACCGGCCCAAATCGGGCTGCACGTTGCGTTGACCAACGAGTTTCTGTCGGCGGTTTTGAGCGGCCAGGTTGAGCAGATGAATGTCCCCCGCCCCCGGCGGGTTCACTGAATCACTGGCCACGCTGCAGTTTCCCGACAAGATCAAGACATTTCCGTCGCTGGAGACTTCGTGCTTGGTGACCTCGACCTGGCCATCGAGGTCAAGGGCGGCGCGAGGGTCCATGACGGCGACCTCACCGGGCTTCGCGCGCTGACCGAGGCGCACCGGGTGCGCCGCGCCGTAGTCGTGGCCCTCGAGCGCGAGCGGCGAAAACTTGACGGCGGCATTGAGGTGCTGCCGTGGAAGCGATTCCTCGAAATGCTGTGGGGCGGTGTGTTCAGGTTATGAGACGTTGCCGTCCATGCCGACATTGGAGAGACGATCGGCGTCCTTGTTGAGTTCGCGCGGCACATGGTGAAACGACACGTTGCCGATCTGCATCACCAGCATGCGCGCCTTCATGTGCAGCGGCTTCAGTCCTTCGTTCTTCACTTTGTAGTTGCCGCGCATCTGCTCGATGATGAGCAGCGAATCACCCTTGATGGCGATCTGCTTCACGTCGTGATCGATCGCCCACTGCAAAGCGGCGATCAGGCCGCTGTATTCGGCGATGTTGTTGGTGGCGATGCCGAGTGAGCCGTGCAGCTCGGCGAGCACGTTGCCCAGGTCGTCAACGATGTAGACGCCGTAGCCGGCCGGGCCGGGATTGCTCCGGGCGCCGCCATCGAAATACGCCGTGACCACTTATGCGGGAGCATTCGGTGCAGCGGGTGCACCGGGTGCCTTGGGGGGAAGAAAGAACAGAATGCGCTGGCAGCTGTCGCACTGCACCAGCTGATCGTTCTTGCGGACTTCGGCAAACACCGCCGGCCGCAGCCGCACCTGGCACAGCGTGCAGCGCTCGCCCTCGGCGCGCGCCACCGCGGTGCCGCGCACCTTCGCAATGCGCTGGAACGTGTCGATCGCCCTTTTGTTGTCCATCGCGGCGACGATCCTGCTGCGCGCCTCGGCGCACTCGGCGACGGTCGCCTGGTGCGTCTTCGTCTCGCTTTCAATGACGGCCTTTTCGGACGCCATCTTCGCCTGGGCCGCTTTCACCGCGGCTTCCGCCTTCTTGATGCTGGCGTTGATCTCGTCGGCCTCCATCATGTTGATGAGGACCTTTTCTTCGCGCTGGCCGATTTCGTCCTCGACTGCCTTGATCTGGTGCTGCATGGCATGCAGCTGCTCGTTGGTCTTCACCGCCATCACCTGGTCCTTGTATTTCTCCAGGCGCTGCTGGTCGGCGACGAGATCCTTGTCGATGGAACGGCGGGCGGCTTTGTTGTCTTCGAGGGATTGCCGGGCGGCGGCGAGGGCGGTCGTGGAGGATTGCAGCAGCGCGTCGAGCGCGGCAATCCGGCCGGGCGCATCCGCAATGGCCTTGTTGGCCACCGCCGCCCGGCTTTCGATCTCTTGCAGTTGGATAAGTCGTTCTAGATCGGGAAGCATCTCCTGCGCTTTCCAACTGTCAACTGCTGTGAACTGTCAACTGCCAACCGCCAACTTCAAGTATCAAGTTGGTGGGCCCACCTGGATTCGAACCAGGGACCAACCAGTTATGAGCCGGCCGCTCTAACCAACTGAGCTATGGGCCCGCCTACGCGCTTCGCGCTCCGGCGCGGCAGGCTCCGCCTGCCCTTACGAACGTCCCTCGAGGAACGCGCGTAGTTTACGCGAACGGGACGGATGACGCAGCTTGCGCAGCGCCTTCGCCTCGATCTGGCGTATGCGCTCGCGCGTCACCGCGAAGTTCTGGCCCACTTCCTCGAGCGTATGCTCGCTGCCGTCGCCGACGCCGAACCGCATCTTGATGACCTTTTCTTCGCGAGGCGTCAAGGTCTTCAGCACCGACTCGGTTTGTTCCTTCAGGTCGAGGTTGATGACCGCTTCCGACGGCGATACCGCGGTGCGATCCTCGATGAAGTCGCCGAGATGCGAATCTTCCTCTTCGCCGATCGGCGTCTCGAGCGAGATCGGCTCCTGCGCGATCTTGAGGACCTTGCGGACCTTCGAGACCGGGATGTCCATGCGGCGCGCGATCTCTTCCGAAGTCGGCTCGCGGCCGAGTTCCTGCACCAAGGCGCGCGAGGTGCGAATGAGCTTGTTGATCGTCTCGATCATGTGGACCGGGATGCGGATGGTGCGCGCCTGGTCCGCAATCGCGCGGGTGATCGCCTGGCGGATCCACCACGTCGCATAGGTCGAGAACTTGTAGCCGCGGCGGTATTCGAACTTGTCAACGGCCTTCATCAGGCCGATGTTGCCTTCCTGGATCAGGTCGAGGAACTGCAGGCCGCGGTTGGTGTACTTCTTGGCGATCGAGACCACGAGGCGGAGGTTGGCTTCGACCAGTTCCTTCTTCGCCTGTTCGGCCTGCGCCTCGCCGCGCATGATCACTTCCAGCGTATGGCGGAGGTGGTCGACGCTCTCTTCAAGGTCCTCAGTGCGCTGCTTGATTTCGGCCTTGAGGACCGCCATCCGCTGCGTCATCTGCTTCTTCTCATCCTCTTTGAGCTTCGGCTTGCGGTTCTTGAGGTTGAGTTCCTTCTTGATCTTGTCGTGCTCGCGCTGCTGCTTGGACACGCGCTCGACGATGTCCTTCACTTCTTCGACGAGGCGGCGCTTGACCGGCTCGGTGAACTCGATCTTGCGGATCAGGCGCGAGGTCTCGACCTGCGCGCGCATCACCTTCCAGCGGGCGCGGCGGTACTTCTTCTTGTCGGCCTTCGCAATGCCTTCGAGCTTCTCGTCGAGCTTCTCGACGTTGAGGCGCGCCTTGCGCACCGCGTCGACCTGCTTCTGGAACTGTTCGGCGCGGGCCTCGATCTTGTCTTCCGTGATCTCTTCGTCGTTGAAGATGACCAGTTCGCGGATCGTGCGTTCACCGGCACGCAGCTGGTCGCCCATGCGGATGACCGCCTTGGTGATCGCCGGCATGCGCGAGATCGACTTGATGACCGAGAGCTTGCCGCGCTCGATGCGGCGGGCGATCTCGACTTCGCCTTCGCGCGTCAGCAGCGGAACGGTGCCCATCTCGCGCAGATACATGCGGACGGGGTCGTTGGTCTTGTCGAGCGCGCCTGGCGTCAGGTCGAGTTCGGGGCCTTCGCCGTCCGGACCCTCCTGGCGCTCGATGCCTTCGCGTTCGAGCTTGTAACCCTTTTCGGAGTCGACCAGTTCGATACCGGCCGCCGAAAACACCGCGAGCAATTCCTCGAGGTCCTCGGGATTCGCGGTGAGGTCCGCGGGCAGCAGATCGTTGACTTCGTCGTAGAGGAGGTAGCCCTTCTCCTTGCCGATGACGATCAGTTGCCGGACTTCATCAAATTTCTCTTCGAGCGCGACGGCCATAGTCGGGTTAGTCCTTGGAGTCCTTGGAAATGGAGAGCCCTTCATTGTAACTCTTTTGGCGGTTTCATCGCCTCTAAGGCGCGAATCATCTGCGTCTTGCGGTGCAGCAGATCCATCAGCGCCGGGCCTGTATCGCCCACATTTTGCAGGCGGTTAAGTTCGCGCTGCACGTCGGCAAGCTCTCGTTCGAGCCGCACATATTTGAGCGCCACGACGCACAGATCCGGAAGCACAGCCGGGGGAAACGGTTCGGCTGCGACCGAGGCGAGGAGTTCCGCCTCCTGGGTACTTAGACGCTCCATCAGCGCCGCAGGCACATCCTCCGGGCTGACATCGAGATCGCGAGCCGTCCGAAGCAGGTTCTCCGTGCTAAGTCCTTTCAAATCAGATGCTTCCAGCTGCCGTAGCGCCGCAACTGCTTCCGCCGGCTGGTGCACGAGCGTCCAGATCAGGCCTTTTTCCGCTTTTCGGACGTTGCCCTGCAGCACCGGCACCCGTTCGGTCGAAATTTCAGCCTTCCCCGAAACGGCCGCTCTTCTAATTTCGTCCTGAACCGCCCGTTCGTTTACACGCGCCTTCTGCGCAATGCGATCGCCAAACAAGCTGCGCATGTGGACGTTCGGCATTTTTTTCGCGACGTCGAGCATGCGCTGCACAAAATTGCGCTTGCCTTCATCCCGCGTCAGGTCGAACTCGGCCGCCGCGCGATCCAGGAGAAATTCGAGATAGGGCCGCGACTTCTTCAGTTGGGTCACGAAGCCGTCTCTGCCGTGCTTCTGGATGAAGGTGTCCGGATCCTCCCCGCCCGGCAACTGCATGACGTTGACGTCGAAGCCTTCGGCGACCAGCAGTTCCGAACTTCGTTCGGCGGCGGTCTGGCCGGCGCGGTCGGCGTCGTAACAGAGCACCGCCTTCGAGGCGAAGCGTCGCAGCATCTGTGCTTGTTGAGACGTCAGGGCGGTGCCGCAGGTCGCAATCACCGGAAAGCCGCCGGCCTGGAAGACCTGGCCGAAGTCGAAGTAGCCCTCGACGATCAGCGCGAAGTTGCCCTTGCGCAGGTGGCCCTTCGTCAGGTTCAGGCCGTAAAGCGTCCGGCTCTTCGTGTAGATCGGCGTCTCGGGTGAGTTCAGGTACTTCGGTTGTTGGTCGGCATCGAGCGCGCGCCCACCGAATGCGATGACGGTGCCGGTGTCGCGCATGATCGGGATGATCAGCCGGTTCCTGAATCGATCGATCTCGGTGCCGTCGTCCCGCCGCGACACGAGCCCGCTGGTCACGAGCTGAATCGCACTGAAGCCGGCCTTGAGCAGTCGCTGGCGCAGCGCGTCGCGCGTCGGGGGCGCCCAGCCGATCTGCAGCTGGTCGATGGTGTCCTGCGTGAGGCCGCGATCCTTCAGCAGGTACTCGCGCCACCTCGCGCCGGCCGGCGAGGCAAGCTGCTCACGAAAGTAGGCGAGGGCGGCCTCGTGAATCTTGACCAGCGCTTCGCGTTCCGCCGCGCTCTCGCGCTGTTCGCCGCCGCCTTGTTCGATCTCGGGGATCGGGATGCCGAAGCGGTTTGCGAGCAGGCGCAGCGCTTCACCGAACCCGACCTTTTCCTGCAGTTCGACGAACTTGAAGACGTCGCCGCCCACGCCGCAGCCGAAACAGTGGAAGAAGCCCTTCTCCTTGTCGACGCTGAAGGACGGCGTTTTCTCGCCGTGAAACGGGCACAGGCCCTTGTATTTCGAGCCCGCCTTGCGCAGCGACACGGAGTCCCCGATGACGGTGACAATGTCGGCCGCCGAACGGACTTCGTCGATGAAGGATTGCGGGAACTTCAAGGACCTTCGATCATAACGCCTTCGGTCCTGACCGATGGCCTCTGGCTGAAGTTCCCGCCGAGGAGCTCAGCGCGGCGCCAGTTGCTTGTCGCCGGGCGGCTCGGCTTGCGGGTTGAAGCCCACGATCAAGCCTGGATGGAGGAAGCCGCCTCCGCCGCGCAGCCCGGTTGGGTCGCCCACGAACGGATCGCCGACTTCGACGCTCGACACGCAGTGACCGCCTCCCGTTGCGAACACCAATTGTGCGCGCAATCGGTACGAGGGCTGGCGATCCGGGTCTGGCGGCTCATGCGCGCCGGTGCACGGGCCGGGTGGCAGTTCATTCGGGGTCGCAAAGTCGAGGGACATCGAGCGAGCCGGTGCGAGGCGGCCGGTCTGCCGAGCGACGACGGTGCCACAGGAATCGACGAGACTCAGTTCGGCGCTGCACAGGTTGCGCGCCGGCCCTGTCTGTTGAGCGCCTTCCGTCACCATTGACGTCCGGGTATTCGACAGGTGCAGTGCGATTCGCTGCCCCGGCTTCACCGACATCAGCCCGTAGTAGTGACCCGGCGGATCCGGCTGCGGGTTGAATGCGGAGATCATGGCGCCGGTCGATACCAGGATCGCGGCGCTCCACACCACGCCCCATGCGACAGTCGTGCGGTTGAACGTCATCGTCTTCCTCCGGAAGCGGATGACGCGCAATGGGACCGGGTATTACCATCCCGGCCCCGCGGAGTGCTTCAGCGCTTCAGGCGAGGTACGAATTTCGTAACGCCCTGCACGGGGCCGACTTCGCCACCATACACGTTGCCTTGCGCGTCCACGGCGACGCCCTCACCCATGGCGCCGATGCCGCCCATGCCGGTTGGTTGTTTCGAGACGTGCTCGGGCACGAAATACCAGACTTCGCCGGTGCGCGCGCTGCCAACCCGCAGGCCCTTGCGCCAGCCCGGGTTGTAGTTGTCGTCGGACTCGGAGTCGATCGCGTAGAGCGTGTCGTTCTTGTCGATCACCAGTCCGCTGATGCGCGAGAACTGGTACCAGGTGTCGAGGTGTTTGCCCTCCTGGTCGAAAATCTGAATGCGGCGATTGCCGCGATCGGCGACAAACAGGCGGCCGCGGGAATCCATTGCCAGGGAATGCGGACCGCGGAATTCGCTGGTGCCATAGCCGTAGGCGCCAAACGTCTTGATCAACTTGCCATCCGGCGACCATTTGGTGATGCGGCCGATGCCGTTCGGCGGATTCTGATCGAGGAACTGCGCCTGGTGCGCTTCGGCGATGAAGATGCTGCCGTCCGGTGCGACGAGCACGTCGTTGGGTTCCGTGAGTTTCTCAGGCGGATTACCTGGCTGACCGCCGGTGCCGATCGTCATCAGCAGTTTGCCCTGCGGGCTGAACTTCAGCACCGTGTGGCCCTTGTCCTTCCACTCGGGAAACTTCGCCAGCTCCTGCGGCGTGGCCGAGCGCGCATCCGCGACCCAGATGTTGCCCTGGCGATCGACGTCCATGCCATGCGGCCACAGGATTTGTCCCTTGCCGAAGCTGGCGACGACCTTGCCGCTCGGGTCGAGTTTCACCATCGGATCGACGTTCGATCCCACGCACGCATTCGCGCCGCAGCGATCGCCGGCCCAGATGTGCCGGCCGTCCACATCGGCGTTAATGGCGCTGACCGATCCCCACTTGCGTCCGTCGGGGAGGACGCCGAAGTTGCGGATCGTCTCATACGGATTCGGCAGGTTGTTGATCGGCGTCACCTTGGCGTGTTCCGGCGGGCCGGACGCGCCTCGGGGTGGTGCTGCGGCGGGTTGCTGGGCGGGCGCTTGTGCAAGCACCACTCCCAGGGCGAGCGACGTCAAGGCAAGAGCGGAAAGGGCTATGCGCATGCGCGCAAGCTTACCCCGATCGGGGCGGTGCGGACCGACCGCTGGGGTAGTAGAATCGCGGCCGAGTCCGTGAATCATTCGCTTCGTTCCACAGGTTGTTTCGTTGCCGCGGTCGTCGCGGCTGTCGTGCTGGCGCCGGTGATCGCCGGCGCCTCTCAACCGCCCGCCGCCGGCGGTGAGCAGGTGCCGTTCGCGCAGGCCTCAACGGTGCTCGAGGGCCTGAGCGAAATCCGCGTCGCATTCATCCGGTTGCCGCTGGCCGCGCTGTTCGGGACGGCGCTGGCGTTCCGCCCACGGCGCCGCGCCCAGGGCGCGCGCAAGGTTGTTGTCATGCAGACGCAGATCATGCTTGCCGTCGTCAGCGCGGTCATCATGCTCGTTGTCGGCAACAGCCTCTCTCGCGCGTTCGGCATTGTCGGTGCGGCGGGACTGATCCGCTATCGATCGACGATTGCGGATCCGAAGGACGCGGTCGTGATGTTGTGCGCGCTCGCCTCCGGCCTGTCGGTGGGAGTCGGGTTGTACCAGATCGGCGCGGTCGCGACCGCGTTCATGATGTTGTTGCTGTGGCTGATCGAGTTCCTCGAGCCACCGGCCCGCCGCCGCTTCGAGCTCAGGATTGAAGTCAAAGATCCTGAGTTCAGGGCCAAGGCCGAGAGCGTCATCAAGGGCCTGGGCCTCGAGTTCGAGCTCCTGCTCGAAGACGATGAGCAGTTGCGCTACAGCATTTCGGCGCCGGTGCAGGTGCATACGCGCGACGTGTCCGACACGCTGCGCCTGGTCGCCGGCACGCCGATCGTCGTCCGCTGGGAAGAAAAGCGGAACACCTTGTAGCGACCCGCCCCCAACGCGGGGCGACCTATCGATGCAGCGAGTACGTCGCCTTGAGAACCAGCGAGCGGTTCGATCGGCCGTCAAACGCCCCGGCCGTGAACGCGCTCTCGTTGTAGACCAGGTAGACGTTGTCGATGCTGCGGAAGATGTAATTGAGCCGGACCTGCGTCGCCGCCACTTGCCCAGCGCTGTTGTACTGCACGAACAGCGAGGTGAGCAGGTTGGTGGAGAACGACACGTTCGCGCGCAGGCCGAACAGGTGTGTCACAAACGCGCCGCGCGACAGGCGCACGTCGTTGACCTGGTAGCTGGGGTTGAACGACAACAGCCGGCTCGGCCTCAAGTCTCCATTCACGGTGAACGTGGTCTTGTTACCGTCGTAAAAGTCGCCGACGCTGAGCGACGCATTGCTGCTGACTTTGCGCCCGTTGTACGAGCGCAGGCCGAGCGTGACGCCCTGCCAGTCATATTCGCCCGGTGACACCGTCACGCCGGAACCGATCGGGAATGGCCGCACCACTCGCTCGTAGCTGCTGAACGGCACGAGCTCGATGCGGTCGCCGCTGTTGAACGAGGTGGCCAGCGTGAGGTTCGACTCGCGGCTCCGCAATACCGAATCGGCGTCGTGGTACCACACGCTGCTCGGGGTGAACTCGAATTGCCGCACGCCCCACCGGCCGGGCCGCGGCTTGATCGATCCGCGCGCGCCCGTCATGCGCTCGCGCACGCGCACGTAGCCGATGCCGGCGTTGAACGCCGGATCGATGTCGATGTAATTGGCGCCGAGTTCGATCAGGTCGTCGCGCCACTCGGCGCCGAGCTGTTTGGCCCATTGGCCCGGCCGGCCGCGGTCGTCGGCGCGCACGGCCATGCCCATCACGTTGAGGTAGTTGAAGAAGTTGAAGCGGGCATCGGCACCGATCAGCGTGTTGCGATGTCCACCGCCCTGACGGTTGGTGGCAATCGCGCCGATGTACGAGCGGCCCAGCACTTCCTTGCGCACGCGCGCGATCGTGAAGTTCTCGCCCTGCTGCGCGCCGCTGTCCTCGGTCTGCGTGTTGAGCACGCCGATGTCGAAGCCCGCGGCCTTGCCGGTCAGCTTGCCGCCGACCGGAATGCCGATCGGCGTGCCGGCGCTCGACAGGCCGATGTTACGCGTGTAGACGATCTCGAGCGGCGGCGGGCCGAAGTGCAGCAACCCGACGCCCATGCGCAGCGAGTCGGCGCCTTCGATGAAGAACTGCCGCTTCTCAGGGAAGAACAAGCTGAAGCGGGTCAGGTTGACCTGCTGTGCGTCAACCTCGGTCTGCGCGAAGTCAGGGTTGGCGGCGAGGTCGGCGGTCAGCGTCGAGGTGACCTGCCACTTCAAGTCGTCAATACCGACTTCGGTGATGCGTCGCGCCCCGGCGGGAGTGGCGACCGCGTCGATATCTTCGCCGCCGGCGATCACGTATGGGCGCAACCGCACGCGCTCGGCTTGCTTGATCCCCGCCAGCCCCGTGAGCCTGCCGGCCTGCGAGACGTTGTGGAAGGTGAAGTTCCGGTTCCAGCCGCTCCAGTAGGTCAACTCGTTCTTGCGCTTGATGACGCGTTCGAAGTTCAGGCCCCAGGTCTGTGTCGGCGCATTGCGGAAGCGGAGGATCTTGAACGGCACCGCGATCTCGAGCGACCAGCCGGTGGCGGTGATGGTCGCGGCCGCCGTCCATTGCTCGTCCCAATCGGAGTAGTAGAAGCGCGACTCATTTCGAATCAGCGCGTCGAACCGGGTGCCGCGCGGATTGATGCGAAACACGAACGCATTGCGGTTGTCGAGATACGTATCGAGCAGCACCGAGAACGTGTCGTCGCTCTCGAGCGTGTTGTCGCGGCGCAGTTCTGAGGCGCGAATTGCCGCCGCTTCGCTGTCGGTCAGCTCAGCGCCGATGTAGAGATTGGTGTCGTCGTACAACACGCGAACCGAGGTCGGTTCGCTGGCATTGGCGCCTTCCTCGGGCTCGCGTTGCTTGAAGCCGTCGATGACCTTCGCCGTTTTCCAACCCGCGTCATCGAGCCGGCCGTCGATCTTTGGTGGCGCGGCAATCTTTCCCGCGGCGGCCTGTGAGGTCTGCGGCGCTTGCGCCGCGACGGAGGCAGGGTGAAACAGGAGCCACGCAAGGACGACGATTACGCTACGAAGCACAATCCCCGACCATATCACGAACAGATGAACTGGATTAGTCCTTGAGCTCGACGATCGTCGCGCCGCCCCCGCCCTGGTTCTCCGGGGCCGGCGTGTACTTCATGACGAGCGGGTGTCCCTTCAGGAACTGGTGCAACCCCTTGCGCAACTGGCCGGTGCCGTGACCGTGCACGATACGCACCTCGTGAATGTCGGTGACGAGCGTATCGTCGAGGAAACGGGAGACGCGATCGATCGCCTCGTCGACGGTCATGCCGATGACGTTGACTTCGCTCAACATGCCCTCGCGCGGCCTGAGGTCGACGTTGACGCGCACCTTCGCGGGCTGTTGCGCCGGTGGACCGCCGATGACACGAAGTTCTTTCAGCTTCGCCTGTATGCGCTTGCCGCGCACGTCGATCTCGGCGCGGTTGCCGTCGATTCCGATGACCACACCCTCGAGACCGAGCCCTCCAACCGTGACCTTCGACCCCACTTCGGGTGCGGACGCGGCGGGCGGCGGCGCCTGGGCGCCGACGGAACCTGGTGCCGCTGGATGCCGGAGGTCTTCGACGATTCGGTCGATCTGGGCGCGCGCTTCGGCCCTGGCCGATCCCGTTTCTCCGGTGTTGACGACGGCGCGCAGCGAGGCCTTTTCGGCGATGGCGTCTGACTTCTCGCGCAACTGGTCGATCACCGCATCCACGTCGCGGCGCGCCTGTCGCAGTCGCTCGTCGAGCCGTTCATTGAGCCGCTTCTTGAAGACGTCTTCACGCTCGGCCAGCGAGCGTTCGCGCTTGCTGAGTTCGGCGTTGGTCTCGTTGAAGGCGCGACGGTCGCGCTCGAGCTTGACCCGATCGGCTTCGAGCGCGCGCGCCTGGGCGTCGAGTCTCGACAGATGGGCCTGCAGCCGCTTCTGGTCGTCGCTGAGATAGCCGCGCGCGGCGGTGATCACGGCTTGCGGTAAGCCGAGGCGCTGCGCCATCTCGATTGCCAGGCTGCGGCCCGGCGCGCCGTACAGCAGCTTGTAGGTCGGCGCAAAGTTCTGGGGATCGAACGCGAAGGCCGCCACCGCGACGCCGTCGGTGCCGATGCCCCACGTCTTCACGGCATCGAAGTGCGTGGTGGCGATCAGCAGCGCGCCGCGCTGCCGGAAATGCTGGACGATCGCCGTCGCCAACGCGCCGCCTTCGTTCGGATCGGTGCCCGTGCCCACTTCATCGAGCAGGACCAACGCCGGCAACTGCAGTTCGCGATCCATCGCGACCAGGTTGCTGATATGCGACGAAAACGTGCTCAGGCTTGCTTCGATCGACTGCGCGTCGCCGATGTCGGCAAACACGCTGCGGAAGACCGGCAGTTTCGCAGCGGCGGCCGGGACGTGCAGTCCGGCCTGCGCCATCAAGGCAAACAGTCCCGCCGTCTTCAAGGCCACCGTCTTGCCGCCGGTGTTGGGGCCGGTAATCAGCAGCACGCGATTGGGCGGGTCGAGCAGCACGTCGACCGGCACCGCGCGTTCGAGCATCGGGTGACGCGCGCCCTTCAGGTGCAGGCTGGTATCGATCGTGAACTGCGGCGCAATGCCGTTCACCTTCGAGCTGTAGCGCGCTTTCGCCTGCAGCACATCGAGCGACCGCGCCACCTCGCGGCTCACCTCCATGTCGGGCGGGCGCGCGCGAAAGCGATCGGTCAGCTCGAGCAGGATGCGAAAGATCTCTTCGCGCTCGCGATCCTCGAGCTCGACGATGTCGTTGTTGATCTCCACCGTCGCCGACGGTTCAAGGAACAGCGTGGCGCCGGTCGTCGACGAGCCGTGGACGATGCCCGGCACGTTGCCGCGATGCTCGGCGCGCACCATCAGCACGAAGCGCCCGTTACGCTCGGTGATGACCTCATCCTGCAGGTGCTTGGCCGATGCGCCGCGGGTGAACTGCTCCAGCGTGCCGCGCAGCTTCGCGCGTTTCTGCTTGAGGTCGTGACGGATGCGGCGCAGTTCCGGGCTGGCGCTGTCGAGGACCTCGCCGCCGGCGTCAATCGCGTCGCGAACGGCGCCGACTTCGCTCTTGAAAGACGTGACCGTGGCGACCAGCTCACGCAGGATCGGGAAGCCGTCGCCGGCGCGGCCGATGCCGGCACGTGCCTGATCGACCGAATCAAAGAAGTCGGCCACCAACCGCAACTGCTGAGGGTCAAGGGGCCGCCCGACGACCGCCAGCGCCTCGAGGGCGTCCGGCAGCGCTTCGCCGGCGCGCAATGGAAACAGCGGATGCCGTTCCAGGAACGTGACCGTTTCGCTCGTCGCATCCTGCGACGCGACCACTACCTTCGGGTCGCTCGACGGCGCGAGCGCCGACAGCGCTTCCTCGCCAAGCGGCGTCAGGGCCATCGCGGTCACGGCTTCGACGACACGGTCAAATTCGAGGGTGCGTGCGGACGTCATGTGAAAAAGGGCGGACTGCTAGTGTAGCGGAACGACGCTGGTCCCCCTGGGTCGCCCCAGGCGTTGAGGTAACATGGCGCTGGTCGGATGAAACGCAGTCTTGCAGCGGTAGTCGGCGCGCTCGCCATATTCCACGGCTGGATCTTCGGAACACAGCTGTGGGCCGGCCAGCTGTCTGAGCCTGGCCTCATCGCGCGATGGCTGCTCGCCGCCGGCCTCACGGCCGGACTCGTAGCACTGGCTCGCAGCGGCGAGTCGGTCTTCTGGGGCCGCAAGACCGTCTCGATCTGGTTGCTGGCGGCCTTGCTCCACGGCCCGGCCATGGCCGATGGGCGGCTGTCCGCGCTCGACCAGCCGTCACTGCCAGAAGTGGCCACCGTGATGCTGCAGGTCGTGGCCGCTGCGGCTCTCGGCCTGGGCCTCGCCCTCGCGACACGTTCGTCCAGCCGATTCCCCGTCGTCCTGTCCAGCCGCGCGTTCGCGACCGTTGGTGTCCGCAGCCCGCGGCAGGCGCGCTATGCGGGACGGTTCGCCCCTCGACCTCCTCCCCGCCACCAGTAACCCGCGCAGTAGTCAGCCGGCCGCCGAGCGGCATGGCGTTGTGTGTTTCCGGTTACAGAAGCGACGTGCGTCTGCGCGCGTCGCCATGGGCGTGAGCAATGCCCAGGTGAAGGACAAAGACATGGTGAAGTGCAGGTTGGCAATGTTGACCCTGGTCGCGGTGTGCCTTGCCGCGGCCGCCGAGGCCGCGACGGTTCGTGGCCTGGTGACGGATGGCAGCGGCGCGGCGATCGCGAACACGCGCGTCGTCGTGCGCGACGTCGCGACGCGTCAGGAGTTGGTGGTCGAGACGGGCGCGGACGGCAGGTTTGAAGCAGAGGTCCCCAGAGCGGGCACCTACATCGTGACGGCGGCACGCGAGGGGTTCTCCGAAGCCGCCGAGACGGTCGTTGTCGAAAGTGCCGGCGCGGCGGTGGACGTGCCGCTGACGCTCAGGGTGGGTTCCGTCTCGTCGGCGGTGGTGGTCACGGCCGCGCGCGCCGAGCGCGAAGTCCGGCAAATTCCGCTGCACGTCGACACCATCTCCCGCGGCGCGATCGAGCAATCCAACCAGGTGTCGACCGGCGATGCCCTGACCACGGCGGCGAACATCACGCCCGTTGGCGGCGGCCCGTTTGGCGTGCGCCCTCGGCTGCGCGGCCTTGATTCGACGCGCCTGCTGGTGCTGGTCGACGGCGAACGCCTCAATACGGCTCGCCAGGCCACGGAGCGCACCGGCGCGGAAGTCGGCCTGGTGTCGCCGGATGCGGTGGCGCGGATGGAGGTCGTGAACGGCGCCGGCACGCTGATGTACGGATCGGATGCGCTCGCCGGAACGATCAACATCATCACCAACGAGTCACGTTTCTCCGAGAGCCGTCGCTGGCTGTACGGCTTCAGCGGATTGTTCAGCTCCAACGAGCAGGGCGTGCGCGGGACCGGAACGGTCGGCTACTCGTCGCCACGCGTCACCTTCCGTGTGCAGGCCGGCGCGGAGCGTTTCGAGAGCTACAAGGCCGGCAAGCTCGATCAGCCCGAGAACACGCAGACGCTGCACGACAACGGCACGCTGCGGCGAGTCGATACGATCGACAGCAATTTTGGCTTCGCCTTCAAGGCGTTCCCGGATCCGTTCAACGCCGCCTATCTACGAACCGACAGCGAAGTGCCGAACTCCCAGGCCAACGGTAACTACGTGAATGTCTCCGGCGCGTTCGCCATCAACTCGCGGCAGTCGCTACGTCTTCGCTATCAGCGGCGCCGGATGGAAGACATTGGCTTCCCGGACTTCGCGAGTCCGTACTTTTTCAACGACACGTCATTGCCGTACAGCAATCTCGACCGCGCATCGCTGCGCTACGAGGCGCAGGCGATTACCCCGTGGCTCGCCAACGTGTCTGCGACGGCCTACTTCCAGCGCACCGAGCGCCTGCTGCGTAATCGCCTGCCGGTGCAGTTTCCCGCGCCGACGCCGGTTGCGTTCTTCCCGATCGCGGTGATGCGGCTCGACGTGCTGTCGGACACCGAGCAGAAGGTCGATTCGCCCGGCCTCGATGTGCAGGCGGTGTTCGTGCCGGCCAAGAATCACCTGCTCACCGCCGGCTTCACGCTCTACCAGGACAACAGCCGTGACCAGCGTTCGACGCTCACCCAGACCAGCATGGTCGGGCAGGTCGTGCTTGGCGCCCGTGGACCCCAGGCGGTGGTCTTCCCGTCGCTCGTGCCGCTCGGTCCGCCGTCATCGGCCAATCCGGTTCGTGTGCCGGATGCGAGCCTGCGAGACACCGCCTTCTTCGTGCAGGACGAGTGGCGTGTGCTGCCGCGCGTGTCGGTGATCGCCGGGCTTCGCTCCGACTGGTGGAACGTGACCTCTGAAGCGACGCCTGGACACGAGGTCGCCTCCCTCATCGCGGGCGCGACGCCGGCGATCAACGTCTCGACGTTGCCGAATCCTGCTGGCGCGACCTACAGCAGGCAGTCGTTGACCGGTGACATCGGCCTGGTGGCCAACGCCGACGGCGTGCTGAGCCCGTTCGTGCGCTTCGGACGCAGCTTCCGGCATCCCAACCTCGAGGAGATGTTCTTCGCGGGGCCAGCCACCGTCGGCACCATCGTGCCGAACGTCGAGGTGAAGCCGGAGACCGGCAACAACTTCGATGCCGGCGCGAAGTTCGCCATTGGCCGCGTCAGCGGCGGCGCCTACCTGTTCCTGAATCAGTACAACGATTTCATCGCGCAGGACCTGGTCGTGGCCTCGACCGCGAGCGGCCCGCTGACGCAGACCACCAACTACGCCGACGTCCGCATCTCCGGCGTTGAGTTCAACGTCGATGCGCCGATCGTGCTGGGGCGCAACGTCCTCACACTGACGGCATCCGGCGCGTTCACGCGCGGTACGGTCACCGACGGTGTGAACCCGGTGAACGGTGCGGCGCTGGACGGCACTCCCGCCGACAACATCACGCCGTCGAAAATCGTTGCCGCCGCCCGCTACACCGGCTCGTCCGGTCGATGGTGGGTGGAGTACGGGATCCGCGCGCAGGGCGAGGTGACGCGCGTTGCCGACACGCTGCTCGACTCGCCGTTCCTGATCGCGCAGGACATCTATTCGCTCGAAGGCTTTGCGGTGCAGCGCGTAGGGTTTGGCATCAACCTGTCAGGCCGGCGTGACCGCCTCGGGCTGAGCTTCGCAGTCGAGAACCTGACGGATCGCTACTATCGCGAGCACTTCCAATTCGCGCCGATGCGCGGACGCACCTTCACCGTCGGCTTGAACGTCGGCGCGTTCTAGCGCACGGACACGATGGGCGACGGTCATGGACACCGCCGCCCATCCATGCCCGACTCGGATCGTCAGGAGCGGAGAAACGCCAGGACCGCCAGCACCCGGCGATGGTCGGAATCGTCCGGCTCGAGTGCCAGCTTCGAGAAGATATGGGTGACGTGCTTCTCAACGGCACCGTGACCGATCTGCAGGCGATCGGCAATCGCTGCGTTACTGCGCCCCTCGGCCATCAGCGCCAACACGTCCCGTTCTCGCGGCGTCAGCGGCGTCAACACATCGGCGCGGCGTCTGCGAGCCATGACCTGCGCGACGACTTCCGGGTCGAGCGCAGTACCGCCCCGAGCGACCCGCCGGACGGCGTCGATGAAGTCCGAGACGTCGGCCACGCGATCCTTGAGCAGGTACCCGATGCCGCCTGCTCCGGTCGCCAGGAGGTCCTGCGCGGCCGGTTCCTCAACGTACTGGGACAGGACCAGGACCCCGACGTCCGGATGGCGGCGTCGCAGTTCCACGGCGGCCCGCAACCCCTCGTCCGAAAAACCTGGCGGCATTCGCACGTCAACGATGGCGACCTGTGGTTGCTGCTGCGCGACCGCTGCTAACAGTCCCGGACTGTCGCCCACCGACGCCACCACGTTGAACCCGGCGTCTGCAAGCAGGCGTTCGAGGCCTGCTCGCAGTAACACCGAGTCATCTGCGATCACGACCCGCAAGGCAGTTCCACTCTCAGGACGGTCGGCCCTCCCGAGGTGCTCGAGATCGAGACGCGGCCGCCCAGCGCATCCACCCGATCGATCAGGCCGGCGAGGCCGCCGCCCCGCTCCGAACGCGCGCCACCCACGCCGTCATCACGCACCTCGATCGTCAGCCACTGCTCGTCACGGCGCGCGGTGACCAGCACCTCGGTCGCCTGAGAGTGGCGGGCGACATTGGTCAGGGCTTCAGACACGACGAAGTACGCCGCCGATTCAATGGCCGCTTCGGGTCGCGGGTGTATGGTGGCGTCGACACGGGTGGCGATGGGGCACCGGGCCGCCAGCGCCGGCAGTGCGGCGTCAAGTCCGTGGTCGGTCAGCACAGCAGGGTGCAGGCCACGCGCCAGGTCTCGCAGGTCCTGCAGCGCACGCTTCGCTTCCTCATGCGCTTCCTTGACGAGTCGCGCCCCCTGCTCGGGATTGGTGGCCAGCTTCTGTTGCGCCAGCCCTAATGTCATCGCCAGGGAGACGATGCGTTGTTGCGCGCCGTCGTGCAGGTCACGTTCGAGCCGGCGGCGTTCCCGATCGGCGAGGCTGATGGTGCGACTGCGGCTGCGAGCCATGTCGTCCACGCGGCGCTGCAGTTCTTCCGGCGAGGCCGCGAGCAGTGCTGCGGCCAGGAGGTTCTCGAGTTTGGCCAATCCGTACGTGACACCCGCTGCCGCCACGAACAAGATCGCACCCGCACCTGTTGCCACCAGCATCGCTTCTGGACCGTCGACGACCCAGCGACCCACGTTGATCTGGAACAGTCCCAGCCAGTAGAACACCGGAGACAGCAGCAAGCTGATGGCCACGGACCAAACCCCCACCATGGCGGTGAAGGTGAATAGTCCGACGGGGAGTCGCAACAGCAGGAACACCAGATCACGCCACGTCGCGGCGTCCTTCGCGACCGCTGACAGACGGGCGACCCATCCCGCTTCGACCGGCAGGGAATGGTGGGGCCGCAGACTGGTGCCGAGAAACGCGTTCAGTCGCGCCCGTTCGAAGTTGCTCAGGGCTCGGGTGACACTCGCCATGCCGATCAGAATGGGCATGCCCAGCAGCGTAATCAGCAGTCCTGTACCGAGTGACAGGCCCACGGCGAGCACGGCAAAGTAGAAAACGCCCAGCGGTAGATTGAGCAGCAGGTGCACCAGGGCAAGCCCCGTGGACGCCAGCCACTTGCGGCCGGCCCAGGGGCCGGTGTGCGACGCAGGTTGGACGATCGAGGCAGCGGGGGACGACGTCATCGAGAGCCTTCCGTTTCTATCACGCCCGGTCTTGGGTGTGATGGCTCACGATACGGTTCGGCGGCGCGGCGCCAAACCCGGCCGGCCCCACACGCGAAGGTAGGGTTATCCCCCCGTTGCCACAAGACGCGTTTTGGCGCCGTCGTTGCCGACAATCAGCGGCGAAGTCAGTGCCACTGCTCGTCCGGCGCTATGCGCGGCGGATGTCGGTCTTGGTGAAATCGTTCCCGACAAACAGCAGCGAGTCACCGGCCGTGGCCGCGGCTGCGTAGGCGAGGCAATCCCCGAAATTCAGTCCGGCCGCGTGGCGGCCGCGCCCCAATCGGTCGTAGGCGGAGGCGGCCGCCTGCCACTCGTCGGCGCCGAACGGGACGACCGTGACCCCGAGCTCGTCGATCAGCCGCTGAACTTCCTGGTGCGACGGTTTGCCGCGACGGCTGCTGAGCACGATCGCCGTCTCGACCAGCGTGGGTGTGCTGACACGAACGACCTCGGCCTCCAGGATTTGGTCGACCAGGTCCAACGCTCCGGCTTCAGACACGAGAATCGAGATCAGCGCCGAGGAGTCGAGCGTCATACCCCGGTTGGCCCAAAACCGAGAATCGCGTCTTCCTCGGCGCGTGTCGGCCTGCGGCCGAGAAATTTGGCGGGGATGGTCGGCCAGACGTCCTTCTTCAGAAAGCGCACCACCCGAAGGCGCCGTTCGGCGACCGACGGGCCCTTGAGTCGTCTGCGCCGCTCATCCAGGGCTTTCCGGATGGCCTCGGTCTTGGACTCACCGGTGAGGCGGGCCAGCTCTTCGGCGAGACGCTCGACGGTGGGATTCTTGATATTCAGGGCCATGCGCCAGTATACCGCGCCATGGGTGTAATGGTGTAAGCCCGGTCCGCTACTGGTGGTTGATCATCGACGCGATGCAACCCGCTCCGTAGCCGTTGTCGATGTTCACGACCGACACGCCATTCGCGCACGAGTTGAGCATCCCTAACAGCGCGGCAATGCCGCCGAAGCTCGCGCCGTAGCCGATGCTGGTCGGCACCGCGATCACCGGCACGCCGACCATCCCCGCCACGACCGACGGCAGGGCGCCTTCCATGCCGGCGACCACGATCACCACGCGCGCCGCGTCGAGCCTTGCGCGCTGGGCGAGCACGCGGTGAATGCCGGCGACGCCGACGTCATATAACCGATCGACGGTGTTGCCGAGCAGCTCGGCTGTCACTGCGGCCTCTTCGGCAACCGGGATATCTGACGTCCCTGCGGAGCACAGCACGATGGTGCCCTTGCCCGGTGGGATCTCGCCCTTGAGCGTGATGCAGCGCGCGGCGGCGTGAAATTCCGCCCCTGGCACCTCGGCCTTGACGGCGATCCACGCCTCTTCGGTCGTCCGGGTGACCAAAAGCGGATGTCCGCGGCCGGCAATCTGTCTGGAAATGGACGCCACCTGTTCCGGGGTCTTTCCGAGGCCCAGCACGACCTCGGGGAACCCCTGCCGGATGGGGCGGTGGTGGTCAACCTTGGCAAACCCAAGGTCCGCAAAGGGTTGTTCGCGAAGGGCCTCGGTGAGGCGCGCGAGAGCCTCCGCCGGCTTCGTCGTGCCTTCGCGCACGGCGTCGAGTAAACCCTGTAGTTCGTTGACTTTAAGAGGCATCAATCCGTATTATTATTGTTTAGGCTGGGGCCAGAAACCCCCATCATAGATGACTGAACTAGAAACACTCATACTCGCCTCGTACTTCTTCGTTCTGCTGATTCTCGCTGTCTATGGATGGCACCGGTACTATTTGGTGTACATCTACATGAAGCACAAGAACGAACAGCCTGTTCCAAAGGCGTCGTTCGAGCAGCTGCCCGTCGTCACCATCCAGCTTCCGCTCTACAACGAAATGTACGTCGTCGATCGCCTCGTCGACGCCGTCTGCAAGATCGACTACCCGCGCGAGCTCCTTGAAATTCAGGTGCTCGACGATTCCACCGACGAGACGCAGGAAATTGCCGCGCTCGCCGTGCGTCGCCATGCGCTGCAGGGCGTCGACATCAAGTATCTCCATCGCACGGATCGCACCGGCTTCAAGGCCGGGGCGCTGGACGAAGGCCTGAAGGTGGCTCGCGGCACGTACGTGGCGATCTTCGACGCCGACTTCATCCCGCAGCCCGATTTCCTGAAGCGCACCATCAACTACTTCACCGACGAGAAGGTCGCGCTGGTGCAGGCGCGCTGGGGTCACGTCAACGAGGACTACTCGTTGCTGACGAAGATCCAGGCGGTGCTGCTCGACGCGCACTTCGTGCTCGAACACGGCAGCCGCAACCGCGCGGGCTGCTTCTTCAACTTCAACGGCACCGCGGGCATCTGGCGCAAGACCGCCATTGCCGACGGCGGCGGCTGGCAGCACGATACGCTGACGGAAGATCTCGACCTCAGCTACCGCACGCAGCTCAAGGGCTGGCAGTTCGTGTTTGTGCAGGATCACTCGTCGCCGGCAGAGCTGCCGGTGGAAATGAATTCGTTCAAGTCGCAGCAGTTCCGCTGGGCGAAGGGTTCGATCCAGACCTTCCTCAAGCTGATGCCGCGCATCCTGCAGTCGAACCAGCCGTTCCACGTGAAGGCCGAAGCGTTCTTCCACCTGTCGGCGAACTTCAACTACCCGCTGATGTGCGTGCTGTCGGTGCTGATGGCGCCGTCGATGATCATTCGCTACAACATGGGCTGGTACGAAATGATGCTCATCGACATCCCGCTGTTCCTGGCGGCGACGGCGTCGGTGGCCAACTTCTACATGGTCTGCCAGCGCGAGTTGTATCCCATGACGTGGACGGAGCGGCTGAAGTACCTGCCGTTCCTGATGTCGATCGGCATCGGCCTCGCGGTCAACAACACCAAGGCCGTGTTCGAAGCGTTGTTCCGCAAGCAGAGCGAGTTCGTCCGCACACCGAAGTACGCGGTCGAGGGCGTGGTCGACAACGAGTGGAGCCAGAAGAAGTACCGCACGTCGATGTCGATCCAGCCGATGATCGAGGTGGCGCTCGGCATCTACTTCACCGCCACGTTGTTCTACGCCCTGATCAACGGCATCTACGGCACCGTGCCGTTCCTGATGCTGTTCCAGGTCGGCTTCCTCTACACCGGCATGCTGTCGCTGCTGCAGCAGTACGGCCCGGATACGGTGGAAGTCGTGCAGGGCAAAGAAGCCTGAACACCCGCAGTTGAAGTCGACCGGCCATCCTGGACTAGGATGGCCGGATGCGACTTTTCTCTCTTCTCGCCGCGGCGCTGCTGTTCGTCCCAGCGTCCGTCCCAGCGCAGACCTTCACGGTTCCCGTCGAATACTTCAAGCTCGATAACGGCCTGAAGGTCGTTGTCAGCCAGGATCGATCCGCTCCGGTGGTGCTGGTCGAAGTGATCTACAACATCGGCTTCCGCGTGGAGCCGAAAGGCCGCACCGGCTTTGCGCACTTGTTCGAGCACATGATGTTCCAGGGCTCGGCGAACGTGAAGAAGATGCAGCACGTCTCGCTGATGCAGGAGGCCGGCGGCATCGTCAACGGCTCGACCCGCTTCGACTACACCAACTACTTCCAGTCGCTGCCGTCCAACGGCCTCGAACGCGCGTTGTTCCTCGAGGCGGATCGCATGCGCTCACTCGACGTGACGGCCGAGAACCTGAAGAACCAGCAGAACGTGGTCAGCGAGGAAGTGCGCGTCAACGTGCTCAACCAGCCGCACGGTGCCTTCGACTGGATCGAGATCTGGGAGAAGGCCAACACCAACTGGCACAACGCCCACGACTTCTACGGCGCGCTGCAGGAACTGGAAGCGGCCACCATCGAGGACGTGCGGTCGTTCTTCAAGACCTACTACGCGCCGAACAACGCGGTGCTGGTGGTGGCCGGTGACACGACGGTCGAGGAAGTGAAGCGCCTCGCCGAGAAGCATTTTGGATCCATTCCGCAGCAGCCGCAGCCGGCACCCGCGGATCTGTCGGAACCGGCGCAGACCGCGCCGAAGAGCTTCACGCGCTCCGACAAGCTGGCGCGGACACCGGCAATCGCCGTGGCGTGGCACCTGCCGCCGCGCATGACCAAGGACTTCTTCGCACTCAGCGTGCTCGATCCGCTGCTCAATAGCGACGATAGCGCGCGGATGTATCGCAAACTCGTTCGCGACGATCGTCTTGCCATGGCCAGCTCGGGCGGCTTCAACTTCCTTGGCTCCAACTGGGATATGAAGGGGCCGATGCTCTACACGATGCGCGTCGACTACTTCAACGACAAGACCGCCGACCAGGTGGTAGGCGCGATCGAGTCGGTGCTCGACGACGTCCGCAAGAACGGCATCACCGCTGAGGAACTGACGCGCGCCAAGACGGCGATGCGCTCGTCGTTCTTCGACGAGATGGAAGGCGGCGGCATGCCGCTCTTCGGCCGCGCCAACCTGCTCGGAATCTTTGCCTTGTTCGACGACAATCCGGCACGGATCAACACCATCCTTGCCGAGATCGACAAGGTGACCCTTGACGACGTGAAGGCGGCCGCCAACAAGTGGTTCGTGCCGGCCAATCGCACGTCGCTCGACAGCCGTCCGGAAGCCAAGCCCACAGGGGGTGCGCAGTGAAGCGTCGACTTTCGTTTGTCGCGCTGGCCGCGCTCCTGGGCGCGGCGACGGTTGCGTCCGCCCAGGCACAGTTGCCGGCGGTTGGCCCCGAGCGCCCGTTCGCGCCGGCACCCCGCACTGAACGGACGCTGCCCAACGGGCTGCAGATCATCACCTTGGGTCATGCGACCGTGCCGAAGGTGACCGCGATCCTCGGCATCAAGTCTGGTCTGGCCGCCGAAGCCGCGGAGAAAGCCGGGCTCGCCCAGTTCGTGGTCGATCTTGCCCAGGAGGGCACGACCACGAAGTCGAGCGAGCAGATCAAGCGCGAAGTGTTCGCCATGGGCGCCAGCCTCACCGGTGCCGCCGGCCAGGACGCGTCGACATTCCAGATGCGCGGCCTCAACAGCACGCTGCCGCAGATGCTGGCGATGATGGCCGACGTGGTGCGGAACCCGGCGTTCCCGCAAGCGGAGCTCGACTTGCTGAAGGCAAGGACGGAGCAGCAGCTGCAGGCGCAGACCGCGTCGCCGCAATACGTGAACAACAAGATGTTCCGTCTGGCGTTGTTCGGTAGCCATCCGTACTCGCGCACCGGTGTCACGCCGGAAACGCTGCCGGCGATCGACCGTGCTTCGATCGTCAGCTACCAGCAGACGTTCTATCGTCCGAACAACGCGTTTCTCGTCGTCGTCGGCGACGTCGCGGCTGACGCGGTGGTTGCGGCGGCGGAGAAGGCATTCGGCAGCTGGGAACGCCGCGACATTCCGCCAGCGAAGACGGCGCCGCTGCCGGCGTTGAAGGGGCGCAACCTCGTGTTCGTGCAGCGTCCGAACAGCGTGCAGTCGTCGATCTCGGTCGGCAACTTCACGCCGCAGCGCGACGATCCGCGCTGGTACACGCTGCAGCTCGCCAACCAGATCTTCGGCGCGGCGTTCGATTCACGCCTGGTCCGCAACATCCGCGAAGAGAAGGGCTATACCTACTCGCCGCAATCGATCTTCCAGTCAATGGCACAGGGTGGTCTCTATCGGGCCGTTGCCGACGTCAGGAATGAAGTCACCGGTGCCACGATCAAGGAGATCTATGCCGAGATCGACAAGCTCCGCGAAGGCGGTCCCGAGACCGAGGAACTGAGCGACGCGAAGCAATACTCGCGCGGGCTGTTCGTGCTGCAGAATGCGTCGCAGTCCGGGCTGGCGATGACGCTCAACACCATGACGACCTTCAATTTGCCGAAGGATTATCCGGAGACGTTCCAGCGCCAGATCTCACAGCCCTCTGGCGAAGCGATCAAGACCGGCGCGCAGATGTTGCTCGGGTCGATGGATTCGGTCGTGACGATCGTTGGTGATTACACCAAGGTGAAGGATCAGCTCACGGGGTTCGCCAACATCAAGTTCTACGACCTGACAGGGAAGCCGATCGCCGAACCAAAATAGCCGGACTGATTTAAGCTAGGTCAACGGCGTCTCCCCCCAAGGAGTTGCCTTCATGCCTGTTCGGTTGACGCTCGCACTCGTGGCGCTGCTGCCCATGGCGGTCTGGGCGCAGTTGCCGCGACCCGCTGACCTCGGCGGCATCGTCCGCAGAATGCCCTCGCTCGAGCGGTTCATCAGTAACCGGCCGCTCGAGACCGACTTCGACGACACGGCCGGCCAGGTGCGGATGCTCGATCGCCTCGAGCGCACGCGCCAGCCTGGTGACTTGCGATCGCTGCCGCGAACCAGCGGTGGCGCCTTCGTGTTGCGGCCCGGCCTCTGGGAAGGTTCGTTTGAAAGCTTCTGCCTGCGCACGGCGACGTGGGCCCCGGGCGCCGGCGACGGCTACCTGTGGGCGCCGATCAAGGGATCGCGCTCCGGCGCGATTGCCACCATCCTGCGCAGCGCCGCTCGCCATCCGAATGTGCCGCGCGGCGACATCCAGATGCTGCTGTGGGCGATCCTGTCGCGAACACGGGTCAGCGAGATGCCGCCGGCGCTACAGGCCGCCGCCCGTGCGCTGCTGCCGGCCGCTGAGATCAACGCCATCAACGCATCCGGTTTTCAGGCCATCGACATTGCCGAGCGGACGCAACTGTTCCGCGGGGTGAGCGGTCCCATCAGGCAGGCGCTCGAGATCGAATCCGATCTTCGCTATGAATTTTCAAAGGCCAACGCCAACTACGCCGAAATCGAAAAGATCGCGGTGCTGAGCGGTGCGCCGCCGCCGGAGAATCGCAATGCCATCACGCGCGGCCAATGGTCGCGTCATCCCGGCGGCTTCTTCATTCGCTACCTGCCGGATTCGTTCTCGAACATGACGGTGCAGGTGCTCAAGCCCGCGCCGGTCGTCATCGCGCGCGATCGGCTGAACCGCATCACGCTGATTGAAGACGCGCGGGGCCGAACCGAACTGACCTACAACGACGCGATCGCACCCCGTCCGCACCCGACCAACAAGCGCCTGGTTGCATACGCGTTCAAGCACATCCGCATCACCAGGCGCGGCGCCGGCGGCGCCATGGAAGTGATCGAGTATCGTGACTAGGGCTACACTTTCCACCAGTCGAAACCACGCAGCCGGGGCTTCATGGAAGTGGTGGCTGACGCTGCGACCGCGCTGATCGAACTGGTGACCGGCACACCGCTCGAGGTGAGGCAGGGGTGGGCGGGCTGGGCTGAACGCGTGGAACGTGCCCAGGAGGTCTACGTAGACGCCGAGTATCTCCGCGACCGCATCGACGCTACCACTACGACCGGCGACGCGTCGTCGGTTGATGACGCGGCCGACGCCGGCCACGTCCGCGACGGCGTGATCGTCATCGTAGTTGGCGACACCAGCGACCGCGTCGGCTTCATTACCGAAATGCAAGAGCGCTTCAACGAGATGCTCGAGTACGCCATCAGTGTGTTGAACACGCTGCCCGACGGCAGCTACGACCCGGGCGGAGGAGTGGCGGTGCCTTCAGGGGGCGGCCAGACGCTCGGCTCGTCGGGGCGGTAGGGGACCTACCGCCCGATCCGATACAGCTTCGTCTGCGTTCGCAGGAAGATCGCATCCGGCGCGAGCGCGGGCGAGGCAAGACTCATCTCGTCGAGGCTGTTCTTGGCCAGCTCCATGTACTTGTCGCCGGCTTCGATCACGAATGTGAAGCCGTCCTCGCTCAGCAGGTAGATCTTGCCGTCGGCAGCCCACGGCGACGCTGAGAAGGTGTTGCCGGGCCCGCCGGCGCGTGCCTTGTAGATCTCCTTGCCGGTCTGCGAGTCGAACACGGTGAGAATGCCATTGTCGTTCACGACGTACATCCGTCCGCGATAGACCAGTGGAGACGAGGTGTAGGCGGACGCGCGCGGATGGAACCATTTCACGTAGGCGTTGCTCTCCTCGCCCTTCGCGAGCGAGATGTCGCCGCTCGCACCGGGCCGGACCGCGAATACCGGGCGATTGCTTTCGCCCTGCGAACCGGTCGCGAGGTACAGCAGTCCGTCGGCCGCAACGGGACTCGGCGTGGACTGGCCGGTCAGTCCGCGCATCCGCCACAGTTCCTTGCCGGTTTCGGGCGAGTAGGAAACGGCGTGCTGGCGTCCGATCACGATCACCTCGGTGCGCTGGCCGTGCTTCCACACAAACGGCGACGACCAGCCCGAGCCTTGTGGCGCCGTGATGTCGCGCTCGGTCTTCCACAGTTGCTTTCCGGTCCTGGCGTCGACGGCGGCCACGAACGACTGGCCTTCGTTGTCGTTCACCACGAACACGCGCCCGTCGTGCACGACCGGTGACGCCGCGGTGCCGAAGTCGAGGTACATCGGCTGCGGATCGAAACGCGCCGTCCACAACGGCCTGCCGTCGAGCGCGTAGGCAAACAGCCCGACGTTGCCGAAGTACGCATACAGGCGCTCGCCGTCGGTGGCCGGCGTCTCAGACGCGAACGTGTTCTTGCGATGGCGCCCGCCGAATGGCGCGCCCTTGTGCGCTTCACGTTCCCACGTCAATCGTCCGCTGCCGGCATCGAAAGCGTAGACCATGTAGCGGACCTCGCCGCTTTCGGCGGTCAGTTCGATGTCACGCGCGATCACGCGCTTGTTGACCTCGTCGTCGGGAAGGCCCTGTTTCATCAGCTCGGCGACGTAGTCGTTGCCGAAAATGCCCGTGGACGGCGCCTTGAATGCGCCGGGGCTGATCGCGGAGGTGAGGAAAACGTTGTCGGCCCAGGCGATTGGCGACGACCAGCCTCGGCCTTTCACGTCGACGCTCCACTTCACGTTGTCCTTTGTGGACCACGACACGGGCAGCTTGCCCTCGCTCAGGATGCCGGCGCCGGATGGGCCCCGGAACTGGGGCCAGGCCACTGAAGGCTCAGAGCTCTGCACCAAGGCCGCAGAAAGCACAGAAAGCGCGGAAACGAATGCGGCGAGTCTCAGCGGACGCATTGAGGCAACGTAGCACATCGAAGCGGCACGGTCCGAGTCTTGTGACGGATCGTTCTCCTGACGGCCTGTTGGCCTGTTCGCCTGTTCCCCTGTTCGCCTATCATTTAGTCATGGCCTCAGCAGAAAAACCCAAGGGCGGTCTCGAAGACGTCGTCGCCACGTCGTCGCGCATCTGTTTCCTTGACGGCGATCGCGGCGTGCTCGCGTATTGCGGACACGACATCCACGAACTGGCACGCAATGCGACGTTCGAGGAGACTTGCTACTTGCTCTGGCACGCGCGGCTGCCAAACCGCGCCGAGCTTGGCGATCTGCAGACACAGCTGGCGGCCGCGCGCCCGCTGCCTGAGCCGATCCTGCGGCTGATGAAGATGCTGCCGCCCTCCGACGGCATGGACGCGTTGCGCACGATTACCTCGGCCCTTGGGCACTACGACCAGGACGCGCACGACAACTCGCTGCCGGCCGCCTATCGCAAGGCGGTGCGCCTCACGGGACAGATCGCCAGCATCGTGGCCACGTGGGGTCGCATGCAGCAGGGCCTCGGGCCGATCGCGCCCGACCCGGCGATGGGGCATGCGGCGAACTTTCTCTACATGCTGTTCGGCCGGCGCCCGAATCCGACCGAGATTCGCGCGATGGACATCGCGCTCACGCTGCACGCCGATCATGAGCTCAACGCGTCGACGTTTGCGGCGCGCGTGGCGGCGGCGACCCTCACCGACATTCACTCTGCGATCGTCGCCGGCATCGGCACCTTGAAGGGACCGCTGCACGGCGGAGCGAACGCGGAAGTCATGAAGATGCTGATCGAGATCGGGCAGGATGCGCCGGCCGACCGTATCGACGGTTACGTGAAGGACAAGTTCGCCAAGAAGGCCAAGATTTCAGGCTTCGGGCATCGGGTCTACAACACGGAAGATCCCCGTGCCACGCACCTGCGCAAGATGTCCAAGGAACTCGGGCAGAAGGCCGGCAATACCAAGTGGTTCGAGATGAGCGAGCGGATCGAAGGGCTCGTCAAGGCCGAGAAGAAGCTGTTTCCGAACGTCGACTTCTATTCGGCGTCCACGTATTACACGATGGGCATTGCGATCGATCTGTACACGCCAATTTTTGCCGTCAGCCGTATCAGCGGCTGGACGGCGCATGTGCTCGAACAATTGGCCAATAACCGCCTGATTCGGCCCAGGGCCGACTACACCGGTCCCTCGTATCCCCAGGGGTGGATTCCGCTCGATCAGCGGTAAGATCACGGGGATGATGCGAATAGGGAAAGTGTGTCTCGCCATCACTCTGGTGGCGCTGGCGCCGCATGTCCACGCCCAGACGCCGGCCAACCCCGTCACGCAGGCGCTGCGCAGCGCCTGGAATTCCGTCAAGATGAACGTACGCCGCTCGGCAGACGTCATGCCGGAAGCAAAATTCAACTTCAAGCCGGTCGACAACGTGCGCACCTTCGGAGCGCTGCTGTCGCACGTTGCCGGCGCGTCGTACGAATTCTGCGCCGCAGCGAAAGGAGAGAAGCCGCCGTTTGCTGAGGACGCGTTCGAGAAGTCCGCAAAGACCAAGGCCGAGATCGTCAAGGCCCTCGACGGCGCCATTGCCTATTGCGACGAGATCTACAAGATGCTGGACGACGCCAAGGCCGCGCAGCTCACGGGCGGCGCCTTTGGCGGTCCGCAGGGGGCGCGCGCGGCAAACCTGATCGGCAACACCGGGCACTTCCAGGAACACTACGGGAACCTCGTGACGTATTTGCGGATCAACGGCCTCGTGCCGCCAAGTTCCGCGCCGCAACAGTAGCGTAATCGTCGTCGTTATCAGCCAGCAGGAGTCGATGATGAAGAAGTCTTTGGCAGTGGCGTTTGCGGCACTCGCGGCCGCCGTCGTCTGGTCGGGCAGTTCAGTGAATGCGGAGCAGGCCGCCGCGAGCGCAGCGGCGCCGACGTTCACCAAGGATGTGGCGCCGATCTTCTTTGCGAACTGCACCAGTTGCCATCGGCCGGGCGACATCGCGCCGATGTCGCTGCTGACTTACAAGGACGCGCGCCCATGGGCGAAGTCCATTGCCAGCAAGGTTGCCGACGGCTCGATGCCGCCGTGGCACGCCGATCCGAAATACGGCTCGTTCTCAACCGCACGCAGCCTGACCGATGCGCAAAAGCAGACGATCACCAGGTGGGTTGCGGCCGGCGCTCCCGAAGGCAAGGCGAGTGACCTGCCTGCGGCGCCGGTCTACACGGATGAATGGAACATCGGCACGCCGGACGCGGTGCTGTCGATGACCGAGGACTATCCGATTCCGGCGACTGGTGAGATTCCCTACCAGTACCTGATCGTGCCGGCGAACTTCGCCGAGGATCGCTTCATTACCGATTGGGAGATTCGTCCTGGCGATCGTCAGGCGGTGCATCATTTGTTGCTCTACCTGTTGGCACCGAAGGAAATCGCCGAAGCGCAGGCGAAGCAGCGGCAGCAGGCGATGCTCGGACGGATGTTCGGTCCGGCACCTGCCGCCGGCACTCCGCGACCGGTCGCACCGTTTGAGTTTGCGTGCTGCGTGCAGATTCCCAACGGCGAAGAAGGCGGTCGTCCGCTGCCGCCGGAACTGCGCCAGGATCCGGGTCCCAACTACCGCGCGCGCCCGGTGGGTATGGCGCAGGGCATGGGCGGCTTCTCGCCCGGTGGATCGGTCCGCCATTTCCCCGAGGGTATGGGCATGCGCATTCCTAAGGGCTATTCGCTCGTGTTCCAGATGCACTACACGGCCTACGGGAAGGCCAGCACCGATCGCTCGAAGATCGGCTTGAAGTTTGCGAAGACGCCGCCCAAGACGATCCTCAACACCCTTGCGTTGATCAATGCGTCGCTGTCGATTCCGCCGGGGGCGACCAATCATCTGGTCGAGAACACGATGACGTTCAACCGCGACACGATGATTTACAGCCTGATCCCGCACACCCACGTGCGCGGTACTGGCTGGCACTACGAGGCCACCTACCCGGACGGCCGCAAGGAAGTGATCCTCTCGGTGCCGAAGTACGATTTCAACTGGCAGCACGAATACGTCTTCTCACAGCCGTGGAAGGTTCCGGCCGGCACCAAGCTCCTCGCCAAGGCGTGGTACGACAACTCGGCGAAGAACAAGTCGAATCCTGATCCGACCAAGACGGTGACGTGGGGCGACCAGACGTGGGAGGAGATGATGTACACGTCCATCACCTACGCTTTCGCTCCGGCGCCGACCGCCACCCCCGCGCGCCAGCAACAGTAGTGCACGCCGGGCCCTGGCTGACGCGGCGGCGGAACCGTTCGCCGCGTCAGCGCAAGCCTTCGAAGTAACTGAACATCGCGCCCCAGGCGTCGGCGTTCTTGGCGAGCCCGCCATGTGCGCCGGTTGGATCCTCGTAGAGGCGCTCGACGTATCCGCCGTAGCTCGTGATCCAGGTGCGTGCCATCCGCATTCCGTCGCACATCGGCCAGCCCTGCACGGAGTCCAGGGCGCCGCAGTACATCCAGAATTTGGCGCTGTTGTAGGCGGTGGTCTCACTGCGCGCCGCGATGTCTTCCATGACCGGCACCATCGGTCCGCCCGGCGACCACGAGCCTGAGTTGTTGCCGGTGGCCTTGAACATCCGCCGATCCTTCAGGTCGCGATAGGTGACCGGAAAGCTCTCCGCCGATCCCCGGGAGAAGCCGACCAGGAACATCGACGGCGAGCCATAGGCACATGACCGCGTGACGTCATCGATCATCGCCTTGATGTTCGCGTAGATCGTGCTGTCGTCATCGTGGACGCCGGTTGTGTCGTCCACATACTTGAGGCCGATGTAGGCCCAGCCTCGAGCTGACAGGATGTCTTTCCAGTCGACCGACCATTCGGTTTCGGGTGCTCCGCCGGTGCCATGCAGCCCAATCAGCACGCGACGGGTCGTAGACGACGCCTAGCTCGACGGAAACCACATCGCAAAGTAGCGGCTGTTCACGGCGCGGACGCCGCCGCCGGCGGCATAGAGCGATTCTCGCTGCGTCTGCACCTCGCCGCGGCCGGCCGGCACGCCGGTTGCGCGTTGAGTGGCCGCCCACGTGGCGCACGCGGTCTGCGTCACCGTCGTTGCCACGCTTGTGCTTGCCGTAGTGGTGGCCGGGGAGGGAGAAGTCGGCCCGCTGCTGCCGCATGCGGCCGCCCCCAGGATGGCGGCCAGACCGGCACCGATCCGGCACGCGCGTCGCAACCCAGGGAGCATCGACATGCTCAGTCAGACCATCCTCGCAGCAGGAAGTTTAACGGTCGCGACGCCGGATGGGCGACGCCAGCAGGACGCCGACGCAGAAGGCGAGGGTGGCTACCGCCGCGGCATTCAGCCACCCAAACATGGCGGGCACCTTCCAATGCGGTTGTTGCCTGGCGGCGAACCGTTCCAGGTCATCGCGCTCGGTGGCGCGAATCAGGTCGAACGGCTGGAGGCCGTTCAACTCCGGAAACAGCAGGCTCGACGCATTGGTCAGGTTCAGCGCGCCGTCCCGCTCCAGCGTGATGGCGCCTTCGCGCACCTTTGGCGTGAAGTACTCGTTGTCGTAACCAAACAGCGGTTCGTAGACGAGTTGACTGCTGGCGTTCTCGGCGATGGCCCGGTCGTCGGTGATGAGGTCGTTGCGGAGGACCGGGAATGTCTCGCCGGCGCGGATGCGCTCGTGGACGCGCACCGAAGCCGATACGTCAAAGGTGCGGCGATGCACGTAGTCCGGCAGGGTGAGATAGAAGAGCGGTGCGGCGACCGCGATCGCAACGGCGAGGTTGACCAGCGATCGCCGTGCCGTGCGTTGCCAGCGATCGAAGAGTAACGCGGCCGCGATGGTCAGCGGCAGGATCAGCACCGCCGCGACGCGATGGTTGACGTGCATCGAGCGAAGAACCGGCAGCGACTTCAGCCAGGGATACAGCACGCCCTTTGCGAGCGTGGTCTCGATCGTGATCCAGGTCATGAGCGCAAGGCCGGCGATCGCGACGGCCATCGCCGGCGAGGGCCGCTGCAGCCCATGTCTCCACAGCCGCACGCCGCCCAGAACCGCGCCTGAGACCAGCGTCAGCGTCACGACTGGTGACAACGCCGTGTCGATTTCCCAGAGATGAACGCCGGCGCCTGTCGCCCAGATAAGCGCGTCGTCGAGTCGCTGCGGGAGATAGCCGCCAGCGACCAGGATCGGAAGGATGGTCAGGCCGCCGGCAAGCTGCGAGCCGAGGCCAAACAGCGCATGGCCGAATCCGATCGGGTAGCTGTCAAACAGTTCGCGAGGAAAGCGGCCCATCAACGCCTGGACCGCGACGATCTTCGAGGCGCACAGACCGATCGTCAGCGGCAGCGCGCGCGCAAGGATGCCGACGAGCGACGCCCAATTGATTGCGGGGCGTCCCGCGACCTGCAGCACCTGGAGCGCCAGCACGAGCGTGCCGCTGCACAGCACGAGGATCAGGGCCCCGCCTTGATGCAGCATCAACGCCGCGCAGAGCGCGATGACGCAGGCATTCTCGATCGGTCGTCCTTGCGGGCGGGTCAGCGCATGGAGCATGGTCGACACCAGCGGGAACAGCAGGAAGCCGACGTGACCGACGATGGCATGTTCGATGGAGAAGCCGTTGGCGGCGAGCCCCACGGCGCCAATGATGCTGGCCGAGGGCGCAAGCCCCAGGGTCTATGACAGCAACAAGTACATGGACCAGTAGCCCACGCCGGTGGCGATGGCGATCGTGGCCGCGACCGCAAACCACGGAGTGGTCGCAAACAGCAGCGCCTGGAGCGGCGAATACTGCATGTGCTGCGGGTTGGCGAAGGCAGGCAGGCCGCCACAGAAACTCGGCGTGTACCACTGAACGCCGAGGCCGTTCAGCCGCAGATGCAGGTCGGTGTCGAGGAGGCGAGGCACGAAGTACGCGAAATCGTGCCCCACGAGCGGATAGTCACGCCCCACGATCAGCAACAGGATGCCGACCGTGGCGGCGCAGCAGATGAGCGGGAACGCCCTCGTCAATCTCGCGGCGGCTATTGCGGCCAGCCGGTTTGCGGCAGGCCCTTGAAGACCTTCAGCGCCGTCTTGTAATACACGCTCTTGAGCACCTCATCCGACAACCCCATGCCGTACATCTTCCACGTGGCGTGGTAGTCGCGGTAGTAGTCGAAGTACTCGTCGTTGGTCTCGAACACGCGCCAGTAGTAGGGATATTCCTCGGGCTGGAACGAATCCTTGCCGAACATGATGCGGTCCTTGTACTTCGTGAAGAACTCGCGCGCGGCGCGGGGCTGGCGGCCGAGGTCGTAGAGAATGGCGCCGGCCTCGATCGTCACGTTCGGGAACTCATCGAGCATCTTCGCGGCGCGCGCCAGGTCGTTGGCGTGCCAGCCGAAGTGGGCGGCGACAAAGCGCGTCTTCGGATGCTTGCGGAACACGTTGTTGCGCTCCGTCATCAACTGTTCGAACGTCACCTGGCCAGGCTGGTTGTTGCGCCGATCCGGGAACAGCGACAGCTCGAGCCAGCGTTCGTTCTTGTAGTCGAGCGGCTGGAAGAACTCCTGCGGCTCGGCGGTGTGAATGAAGGCCGGCACGTCGAGGCGCGCAAACGCCGCCCACAGCGGATCCAGTTCTGGATCGTCGATCTTCAACCGTGAGCCGTCGGGCTTGGTGGTGCGGAGCCCGAACGACTTCGGCACTTCGCCGACGCCGATGGCGCCGGCCTTGACGTCGGCTTCGAGTTGCTGCGCCGCCTTCTGGCCCCAGCCCGGCCCGACGTTGCGTAAATCGATCCCGGCGAGCACGCGGAAGCGTTCCTTGTGCGGCGAGGCATTCAACGCTTCGAGCGTGCGGGTGAGGCGCTCGCCCGAGACGTTCTCGGCGACGAGCATGACCTTGAGGTTCAGCGAGTCCATGATGCCGATCACGCGGTTGATCTGCTCAGGCGTGGTCAAGGCGCCGGGATGCCCGTGGACGTCGACCGCCGGGAACTTCGCCTTCGGCACCTTGTGCTCGGCGGTCACCAGCGTGCCGCGCGGGCGGTAATCCAGGATGCTTGGCGCGGGCTCCGACGGCGCCTGGCAATTGCCCGGGCGCACTTCCGTCGTGCCCGGCGGGCATTCCTGTCCCGGATTGATTCGAGTCCCGCCGCTCATGCCTTGCGCCGCGAGCCCGGCGCCGACGAGGCCACTGAAGATGACGATAAGGGGCGTTCGTGAAAGTCGCATTGACAACATTATGAACCGTCCGCCGAACGTACGTCGAACGTGGCCGGACGCCCGGGGGTGGTTACCCGACGGCTCCCGTCGAGCGCAGTTGTTCGATCTCGTTATCGCTGTAGCCCACCCACTGCAGGACTTCGTCGGTGTGTTCCCCGAGCATGGGGCTGCGCCGCTTCGGATTGAGAGGCGTCTCCGACATCTTGATCGGGGTGCCAAGCGTGCGCAGGGCGCCGAGGGTTGGGTGGTCGACCTCGACAGTCATGTCGCGCGCCGTCGCCTGCGGCGTCGCCAGGGCATCGTGGTAATCGAGAATCGGACCGCAGGGAATACCGGCGGATTCGAGTTCGGCGATCCAGTGGGCGCGCGGCTGCTCGACGGTGACGGCCTCGATCAGCGCCGCCAGTTGATCACGGTGCGCGACCCGTTGGTGGTCGGCGGAGAACCGTGGGTCGACAAGCCATTCGTGGTGACCGAGCAGGCGCGCCAGTTTCATGAAGTTGCGATCGTTCGCCGCGCCGATCGTGATGTAGCCGTCGGCGCACTTGAACGCCTGGTAGGGCGCCGTCATGCGATGCGCGGATCCCAGCGGGCCCGGCACCTGTCCCGACGAGAAGTACTCGGTGACTTCCCATACCGACAGCGCGAGGCCGGCGTCGACCAGCGAGGTGTCGATCTGTTGCCCCGTCCCCGTGATGTCACGATGCCGCAGCGCCGCGAGGATGCCGATCAGTGCAAACAGCCCTGCGCCCAGGTCCGTCAGCGGGACGCCAGCCTTGACCGGTGCCTCATTCGGGCGGCCGGTCACCGACATCACGCCGGACAACCCTTGCGCGATCAGGTCGAAACCACCTTTCGAAGCCCATGGCCCGGTCTGGCCGTGACCTGAGATCGATCCGTAGATCAGCCGTGGGTTCTCCGCGCGCAAGGAGGCATAGTCGAGCCCGAGCCGCGTCATCACGCCCGGCCGGTAGTTTTCGACCAGGATGTCCGACGAGCGAGCCAGGCGCCGGAACACATCGCGGCCGCTCTCGGTGTTAAGATCGAGGACAATGCCTTGCTTGCCGCGATTAACGGCGTTGTAGGCGGGACTGTCGTTGCCGCGCGCGCCGGCCATGCTGCGCGTCGAATCACCGGCCGGCGGCTCGACTTTGATGACGCGCGCGCCCATGTCCGCCAGTAACATCGCGCAATAGGGCCCGGCCATGACCTGGGTCGCATCGAGAACGACTATGCCATCCAGTAACGTCAGCTTTGACATCAACGGTTCCGTCGCGATTGTTTCCCTGCAACGCCCCGAAGCGCGCAACGCGCTCACCTGGGAGATGTACGACGCCGTGGTCGAGGCCTGCGACAAGGCCGAGGCCAATCCAGGCGTGCGCGTGCTCATCATACGCGGATCGGGCGGCGCCTTCGCGGCGGGAACCGACATCCAGCAGTTCAAGGACTTTGCCGACGGCCAGGCCGGCATCGACTACGAACGCCGCCTCGACGCGGTAATCGATCGCATCGAGCGCGTCTCGATTGCGACCATTGCGGAAGTCGATGGTGTCGCCGCCGGCGGCGGCTGTGCGATCGCGATGGCGTGCGACCTGCGCATCTGTTCCGATCGCGCGCGCTTCGGCGTGCCGGTGTCACGCACGCTTGGCAATTGCCTGTCGATGGCCAACACGGCGCGCATGGTTGATCTGATCGGACCCGCGCTGACGCGCGAGCTGTTGCTCACGGGTCGGTTGGTTGATGCGAACGAAGCGCTTGCCGGAGGGCTCGCGACCGTCGTGGTGCCGGCCAGCGATGTTCAGCAGGAGACCGCAAAGGTCGCGGCTGAACTGTCGACGCGTGCGCGCAGCACGATCGCCGCAACGAAGGCGATGATGATCCGGTTGCGCGACCATCGGCGACCGCCAGCCGGACTCGCCGATGACATCATCAGCGCGTGCTATGGATCAGAGGAGTTCCGCGAAGACGTCCGCGCGTTTCTTGGCGGACGGCGACCGGAATGGAAGTAACGGCTACCGGCTACCGAAACAACACCCAGCAGATCACGGCGCCGACCAGCATCATCGACAGACCCCACCATAGCAGCTGATTGAACAGCTTCTTGGCGTCGGCTTCGTTGTGCAGCGCCGCGATGCAAAGCGCGCCGATGGTTGACAGCGGCGACAGGTCGACGAGGTGACCGCCGACATACATCGAGGCCGCAATCGCCAGCGGATCGACGGCCATCCGCTCGGCCAGTCCAGGCACCGTCGGCAGGAATGCCGGTAAGACCACACCAGACGTGCTGCTATAGACCGAGACCGCGCCGGTGACGAACGCGATCATGAACGTGACGGAGCCAGGTGTGGCGATTTTCGCGAGCAGGTCGGTGAACAACTCCATCCCGCGCTGCGCCGACAACACGCCGATCAGCACCGTGACGCCGCACACCATCAAGATGACGCTCCACGGCATCTTCTTGATCGCGTCCTTCTCGTCGGCGGCCTTCAGCAGCGAAAGAACGGTTGCACCGGTGAGGGCGGCAAGGCCGACATGCGCCTTGAACTCGATCACGGCGACGACCAGCGCGATGAGGACGCTGAGCGTCAACCAGTGCTTGGCGGCGAACGGCTCGACGTCGACAATGTCCTGGTCGGCGCGCGCGCCGGCCTGATCCGATTGGGACATCGCTGGCGCCATCCGTGGCCGCGTGAACAGCTTCCAGCCGCCGAAGATGAAATAGGCGACAAAGGTGACCACCACGTGGGCCATCAGGTTGTTCAGGAACGTCCCGGTCTCGTGTCCGCCAAGACCGATCTTCTCCATATTGGTGTTGACGATGATTCCGGTCGGCGCGAAGCGCGACAGCGCACCGGCCTGTGCGCCGTTGCCGACCATCAGCGCCATCAGGAATGGTGGAATGGCCGCGCGAGTGGCCACTGCCATCGCCATCGGCGCCATGATCGCCGTCGTCGCGATGTTGCCGGGCCCGATGCTCGACAGCGTCACCGCAATGGCGAATAGCATGATCGGGATCACGCCGGCATTACCGCGGCAGGCGCGGACCGCGCGGGCGGCGATCCGTCCGAGCGTGCCGTTGTTGTTGGCCATGCCGAAGAGCAGCGTGACGCCGACCAGGTTGAGCAGCAGGTCGATCGGGAACGTGCCAATCACCTTGGCCAGCGGCATGCCGCCCAGGTAGACACCGACGATCCACGCCATCGCCAGCGACACGACGCCGACGTTCATGCTCGTGACCATGCTCAGCGTGATCGCCACGATCAACGCCGCCAGGGATACCCAGGCCAGATCCATCAGCACTCCCTCATCGCTGTAACAGAGACCGCAAGAGTATCGCCGGATGCACCGCCTCGACACTAGCGAGATCGGCCACCTGGTGGCGGCACGAGGTGCCACCGGCCACCAGCACTGAGCCCTCCTTCATCGCGCGGGCCGCCGGCAGCAGCTTTCGCTCCGCGATCGCGGACGAGACGTCGTAGTGGTCTTTCGTATAGCCAAACGATCCTGCCATGCCGCAGCATCCGGCCTCGAGATCGACCACCGACGCCCCCGGGATCCTCGAGAGCAGCGCCTTGGCAGGCGCAGCGAGGCCCATCGACCGCTGGTGGCAGTGCGGATGCAAGAGGATCTGAGACGGCCCGGGCTTCACCGGCAGCTCCGCGCGGCCTTCCGCGCACTCGCGTTCGAGAAACTCTTCGAAGAGGACTGACTGGCTGGCGATCACCCGCGCCCGTCGCTGCTGCTCGCCGCGCAGCAGATCCGGCGCGTCTTCGCGGACGGCTGACAGGCAGCTTGGCTCGACGAACACGATCGCCTGCCCGCGTTCGGCCGCGTCGAACAGCGCGTTCACATTGGCCTCGGCTTGATACCGCGCCTCCGCAAGCCGTCCCTGTGAGATCAACGGACGCCCGCAACACCGATTGGGCGCAATCGCGGTGGAGATGCCGGCAGCGTTCATCACCTCGAGCGCCGCCAGCCCGATCTCCGGGTCTGCATTGTTGGTAAACGTGTCGGCAAACAGGAGCGCTTTCGCGGATCCCTGGTGCCCGAATCCAGACCCCTGTTTCCGTAACGTCGCTCGCGTCCACTGTGGGAGTGAGCGCCTGCGGTCGAGGCCAATCAGTTTCTCTGCGGCCCACCGGCCGAGTGCGCTGTTGGCGATGGTGTTCGACAGCGGCGCCAATCGGCTGCCCCACACCGCGGCGGCGTGACCGTCCCCAAACGCGCGAGCGCCCACCGACATGCCGTGCCGTTCCCAGTAGCCGGCGAGGAACTCGCTCTTGTATCGAGCGACGTCGACGCCGACCGGGCACTCGCTCTTGCAGGCGCGGCATTCAAGGCACAAGTCGAGGACCTCGTGCACGTCCTTGTCTGCCCGTTGCTGGTCGCCAAGCTGTCCAGCCATCGCCAGCCGCAGCGTGTTGGCGCGGCCGCGAGTGGAGTCCGCTTCATCGCGCGTCACCATGTACGACGGGCACATCGTGCCTTCGCGCTTCTTGCGGCACAGGCCGACACCACTGCACGACTCGACGGCCCGGCCAAAACCTTCGGCCCCCGAGAAATCGAAGAACGTGACCGGCTGCGGCGTGATGTACCCAGCGCCATAGCGCAGGTGCGATGTGATCGGCGGCGTGTCGACAATGCGGCCGGGGTTGAAGATGCCCTGAGGATCAAAGGTCTTCTTCACCTGGCGGAACGCGCCGTACAGCTCGGAGCCGAACATCTTCTCGTTGAAGGCACCGCGCACGAGGCCGTCGCCGTGTTCGCCCGATAGCGCGCCGCCAAACGCGAGCACCAGGTCGGCGACCTCATTGGCGATGGCCTCGAACATCGCCACGCCCTCAGCGGTCTTCAGGTTCACGACCGGCCGCACGTGCAGGCAGCCGACGGAGGCGTGCGCGTAAACACCGGCCGTCGTGTGGTGACGTTTCACGATGCCGATGAATTGCTCGATGTAGTCACGCAGCTTCTCTGGCGCCACGGCCGTGTCTTCGACGAACGAGATCGCCTTGCCGTCCGACGTTGTCGCCGTCGACAGGCCGAGCGCGGCTTCGCGGAAACTCCAGATCCGCGCCTGAGCGCCGGCATCGATCACCTGTCGTACCGCCCGCGGTGAGGCCGCCGCCACATCTCTGGCGAGACCGTCCATGCGCGAGCGCAGTTCGTCGACCGTGTCGGCGTAGAACTCCACGCACAGCAGCGCCGAGCCGTCAGCCGTCAACATCGCCTGCCGCTGCGCGTTCAGGACGGGATGGCCCTTGGCGTGCGACAGGATGAAGTCGTCCATCACCTCGACCGCGGACGGTCGGTGCTTGAGGATCAAGGGGGTTGCGCCCAAGGCGTCGAGCAGTCGATCGAACTCGATCGTCATCACCGACTTCTGCGCCGGCAGGGGGACCAGGTTGATCTTGGCGTCGACGATGAAGCCGAGCGTGCCCTCGGAGCCAACCATGATCCGCGTCAGGTCCACCGGCGTCGCGGCGCTGACGAAGGCGTCGAGGTTGTAACCGCCGACGCGTCGCAGGACTTTCGGGAACCGCCGGTCGATCTCCGCTGCGTGCCGCAGCCCGAGAGCCGGAATCTCGCGATAGGCGCGCGCTTCTATGCTGTCGCCCTGTTGCGCCAGAGCGGCGGCCGATGCGTCAAGCGGCCTGAGGTGGGCGAGCCTGGCGTCGGCCAGCACCACACGCTGCGCGAGGACGTGATCGATCGTCTTGCCGTACAACACCGATCGCGCGCCGCTCGAGTTGTTGGCCATCATGCCGCCAACGGTGGCGCGGCTGGCCGACGACACATCAGGAGCGAAGCGCAGGTGGTGTTGACGCAGCTGCGCGTTCAGTTCATCGAGCACGACGCCGGGTTCGACCCGCGCCCAACGCTGATCCGGGTTCACTTCGAGGACGCGGTTCAGGTGCTTCGACGTATCGAGCACCAGTCCTGCACCAATCGACTGACCGGCCTGTGACGTGCCGCCGCCGCGGGGCGTGATCGGCACACCGTGCCGCGCCGCGATCTCGACGGCGCGCGCGACGCCTTCCGCCGATCTCGGAATCACGACGCCGAGCGGTTCGATCTGGTAGACGCTGGCGTCGGTCGAATACAACGCCCGCGTCATCTTGTCGAAGCGGACTTCGCCGTCGACCGCGTGCGTCAGTTCGCGCTGTAGAGAGGACGACACTACTGGGACTTGCCGCGCGCGGCGATGGGCCACACGTCGTCGACGCGATCACCGCGCAGGCAGTAGATCCGATCGTAGAGATTGACCGTCGGATCGATGTGTGGCGGGATGAACTCGACCCGGTCGCCGACCTGGAACTCCCGCGACGACTGCGACGTGTCCAGGCGGCCGTGCTCGTCTCCCGCCCAGTGGTACGTCACCTCGTCGAGGCCGACCGCACGCGGCGTGAACGGCCGATCGGTGGAGAACGCCTTGTAGCCGCCATCGACGATCGCGATCCCGGCGGAACGCGACACGATCGTCGTCACCACCGTCAGCGAATTCTTGAAGTCACGGTACTCGGTGCCGTCCGGTCCGCCGATCATCCCGTACTCCATGTCCATGAACACGAAGCTGCCCGGCTGGATCTCGGTGATACCCGGATTCTCGGAGTCGACGCGATAGGTGCCGGTCGATCCTGCGGTCACCATCGGGCAGGCGATGCCGGCGCGCTCGATCAGCGCTTTCGTCTCGATCGCCTTCGCCATGTTGGTGTTGGTGCGGACCGCCCGCGCGTCAAAGGGCGTCGTGTGCGCGGCGGCGCCGTCGTACGACTGCAGGCCAACCAGCGTCACGTGCGGCAACTTATCGATCAACTGCGCCAGCTCTACTGCCGGCTGACCTGGCTGGATGCCGGTGCGGCCAAAGAACAGGTCGATTGCCAGCTTGATCGGCTCGCCGCCGCCCCTGGCTGCGGCAGCGTCGTTGAGGTCGCGTACGTTCTGGCGGTTGTCCACCACGTAGATCGTGTCGGGCGCCTTCGTGGCGAGGTCGATCGCGCGCGCGATCTTGTCGCGGCCAATGACGGCGGTCGTGATCAGCAGGCCCGGAATCCCGCTCTCAGCAAACACCTCGGCCTCGCTCAGCCTGGCGGCACAGCACCCGATCGCACCCGCGCGCAGCAGCGCCTTGGCGACCTCAGGGCACTTGTGCGTCTTGCCGTGCGGTCGAAACGCCTTCTGCCGCGTTCTGAGATGCGACGACATCTTCGCGATGTTGTCTTCGAAGGCGTCGAGGTCGAGAAGAAGGGCTGGGGTTGGAACGTCGCCGCGCAACTGCATGGAACGCCGAATGCTAGCACTGTGTCACGAGGTTGCGCATCCCTGTCATCGCGTGCTCGGCGCAGCTTGGTGCGCGCCGGCGCCTCACTCGTAACCGTTCCGCCCAATCCAAAGCAGGATCCAGGAGCCACTCGTCATGGCCACGACCTGGGCACGTCGGATCCAATGCGTTAGCGGTCCCAGTCGAACTCCAGCCGGTTGGCTCGCAAGGTGTCGCGAATCGTGCCGGGCAGCACGTTTGACCGCCTCGCGTCTTGCACCGCTCGTTGCATCAGACCGCGGAACTGCTGGATGTCGCTCTGCAGGGCGCCATAGAGCGTGACGCAGCCGGCGGCGGCGTCGCCGGGGATGCCCCGCGGCACGAGCACGGCAAACCATTCGCGGTCGTAGCTGCCGGCGATCGGCGAGGTGTAGCACTGCCGGCGAAATCGCTGCCAGGCCGTGTCGAGCTGCGAGGCACCGGAGACCAACTGTCGAATCGCCGCCCGGAACCCCTCGTCGCCCTGTTGCTGCAGCCGTTCGCTTTCGGAGCCTCGCACTTGCGACTGGATGTCGGTCAGGCCGCCCGACGCGCCGAGGTTCGCCTGGCGCCCGTCGAGCAGATCCTTCGCGTGATCGATCGCGACACCAAAGTTCAGGCCCTGCGCGCCCTTGTAGCCCATCGTCGTGATCGCGACGACCGCGCCGTTGCGGTCGAGCATCGGGCCGCCACTGTTGCCGGTGTTGGTCGCGGCGTCGGTCTGCACCAGCGTGACGCCGCCCGCGGATCGAAGACCACTCATGACGCCGCGCGAGACGCTGTTTTGCAATGTGCCGAGGGCCGAGCCGATCACGATGATCTCCTGGCCCGCGCGAAGGGACTACGACGTCCCCATGGTGATGGTCGGCTGTGACGGCAGGGGCTGCGTCACCTTCAGCACGGCGACGTCGAAGGCCGGCGCGCGAGATTCCACCCGGGCCTGCGCGGTGGTGCCATCGTGCTTGCGCAGCGTGGCGTAGTTGTCGTTCTGCACGACGTGCACGTTGGTCATCAGCGTGTCGTGACGCACGAAGAATCCGCTGCCCCGGCCGCTGGTGGTCTCGATCAGGACGATGGCGGGCATGGCCTTTGCGACCATCTCCTCGATCGTTGCCGCCGATGCGGGAACAACCGGGGCGGCGGGCACATTGCTGCCAGGCACGAGCGGCGGCAGCGACCTGGCGGCGGCGTCCCACGCGCGAGCTTCTGGTGACGCGTCGCCTGCCTGCGCGCGCTCGTCGGTCTGCTCGGTGTCGTCAGCGGGTGCCTCGCCGACCTCGGCGGCCGGCGGCCTCAGAAAGATCCAGTAGCCGCTGCTGGCGACCGTCAGCGTCAGGACGACGGCCAGCACAACGGGCCCCACTGTTGAGGAGGCCGGCGCTGTGGGCGCGACCGCTGGCTCCGGCCCGGCCGCTGGAAGGGGGGATTCGACGAGGGGTAACTCAGTGCCACAGCGGTAATTGGCCACCGTATTCGGCACCCGCCGTCCGCACGAAGGGCAGACCCTGCTGAAGGCGGCCTGGTCCCGCCCTGCCCTGCCCTGAGCTCAGTCGAAGGGTCGGGCATGAGTCATAATAAAGGACTGAATCGCCGGTGAAGCAGCCCCACATTCGTAACTTTTCCATCATTGCGCACATCGACCACGGGAAATCGACCCTAGCGGATCGCTTTCTCGAAGAGACAGGCGCGTTGCAAGCCCGTGAAATGACTGCGCAGGTCCTGGACGCCATGGACCTCGAGCGTGAGCGCGGCATCACCATCAAAGCGCACCCCGTGCGGCTGAACTACAAGGCAAGTGACGGCAAGGACTACGTCCTGAACCTGATCGACACGCCCGGCCACGTGGACTTCAGCTACGAGGTGACGCGCTCGCTCGCCGCGTGTGAAGGCGCGCTGTTGCTGGTCGACGCCTCGCAAGGCGTCGAGGCGCAGACGCTTGCCAACGCCTACCTCGCGGTCGAGAACAACCTCGAGATCATCCCGGTGATCAACAAGGTCGATCTCCCCTCGGCGCAGCCCGACGAAGCGCGGCGCCAGCTCGAGGAGATCATCGGCCTTGAAGGTGACTCCGCGATCCTCGCCAGCGGCAAGAGCGGCATCGGCGTCAAAGAGATCCTCGAAGCCATCGTGCAGCGGCTGCCGCCGCCCGACGGCGACCCGGCCGCGCCCCTGAAGGCACTGATCTTCGACTCCTGGTACGACTCCTACCGCGGCGTCGTCATCGTCGCGCGCGTGCTCGAAGGCACGATCCGCGCCGGCATGAAGGTGACGTTGATGAACACCGGGCAGGACCACGAGGTCGAGTCGCTCGGCGTGTTCTCGCCGAAGGCCGTGCCGGTCGAGCAGTTGGGGCCTGGCGAAGTCGGCTACATCGCGTGCGGCATCAAGGTCGTCGCCGACGCGCAGATCGGCGACACCATTACCGAGACGGCGCGGCGGACCGCTGAGCCGTTCCCCGGGTTCAAAGAGCTCAAGCCGATGGTCTTTGCCGGTCTCTACCCGGTGGAGAGCCATCAGTACGCGGAGTTGCGCGAGTCGCTGGAGAAGCTGCGCCTCAACGATGCGTCGTTCTTCTTCGAGCCGGAAACGTCCGTTGCGCTTGGCTTTGGTTTCCGCTGCGGATTCCTCGGCCTGCTCCACATGGAAATCGTGCAGGAGCGCCTCGAGCGCGAGTTCAACATGGATCTGGTGACCACCGCGCCGGGCGTGTTGTATCGCGTCACCAAGACCGACGGCGAGGTCATCGAGATCGACAGCCCGGCGAAGCTGCCGGAGACCGGCACCATCGACAAGATCGAGGAGCCGGTGATCACCGCGACGATCCTCACGCCGGCGGAATTTGTCGGCGGCATCCTGCAGTTGTGCCAGGACAAGCGCGGCGTCCAGAAGGCGCTCGAGTTCAAGGCCGCCGATCGCGTGCTGGTGTCGTACGAGCTGCCGTTCAACGAGGTCGTGCTCGACTTCTACGACAAGCTGAAGACGATCTCACGCGGCTACGCGTCGCTTGACTACCACGTGACGGGCTACTGGGATTCGCCGCTGGTCAAACTCGACATCCTGGTGAACGCCGAGCCCGTCGACGCGTTGTCGATCATCGTGCACCGTGACCGCGCGTATGATCGGGGACGCCAGCTCGCCTCGAAGATGCGCGAGTTGATTCCGCGGCAGATGTTCGAGGTCGCCATCCAGGCGGCGATCGGCGCGCGCATCATCGCGCGCGAGTCGGTCAAGGCGTTGCGCAAGAACGTGCTTGCCAAGTGCTACGGCGGCGACATCTCGCGCAAGCGCAAGCTGCTCGAGAAGCAGAAAGAAGGCAAGAAGCGCATGAAGCGGGTCGGCACCGTCGAGATCCCGCAGGAGGCGTTCCTCGCCGTGCTCAAGATCGGAGACGAATAGCCATGAGCGACGCGACGTTCCAGAAGTCCACGCTGCGCGAGTACTTCGAATCGATCGTCGTGGCCGTCATCCTGGCCCTGTTCGTGCGGACGTTCGTGTTCCAGGCCTTCAAGATCCCGACCGGATCGATGAAGCCGAACCTGCTGGTCGGCGACCACCTGCTGGTCAACAAGTTCATGTTTGCGCCGGCGGCGACGGCCTTCGAGAAGGCGATCCTGCCGATGCGCGAGGTGCGGCGCGGCGACATCCTGGTCTTCAAGTTCCCGGAAGAGCCGGAGCGAGATTTCATCAAGAGAACGATCGGGTTGCCGGGCGACACCGTCGAGCTGAAGAACCAGACGATCCTGATCAACGGCCAGCCGCTCGCCGAACCGTACGCCCACTACCTGTTCCCGCCTGCGGACGACACGCAGACCGACAGCTTCGACATCCGCCGGAAGTACGGCCCCGTCACCGTGCCCGACGGGCTCTATTTCATGATGGGCGACAATCGCGACGATTCGCAGGACAGCCGGTTCTGGGGCTTCCTCCCGGCCAACTACGTCAAGGGCCGGGCGCTGTTCATCTATTGGTCGTTCGATGTGCCCGATGACGGATCGAGCGCGGGATTTGCGCCGCGGTGGGGCCGGTTGTTCCACCAGATTCACTAGCCGGCCATCCGCTAAAGCTGTAGCGAGGCAAGCCGACAATAGAGATAGGCCCGCGTCCCCTCGCGACGCCTGGGAGACCCATGAAGGCGCTGATCAAAATCCTCATCGGAGCCGCCATGCTCGTCGCCTGCGTCAACGCGACCCGGGCGGCGTTTGCCGACTACCAGTTCACCGACGCGGTGCACGAGGCCTTGCTGTTCGACAGCCGCCTGTCTGATGAAGAGGTCGTCGACATCGTCATGAAGCTCGCGACGCAGTACGAGATTCCGCTCGCCGAAGAAGACGTCAAGGTGCGCTGGGTCGGCCCCGAGCTCAATGTGGATATGACCTACACGTCCAACGTGGTGCTGATCCCCGGCGTGTTCGCGCGGGATTGGACCTTCTCGCCCACCACGTCGGTGCGGCGGCTCGCCGGAACCGGCCGCTAGTTCGCGGCCGATCGCAGCGCCGCGGCCGCGTGGCTGGCGGCCGTCTCAGACAGCCGGGACGTTTCCGTTTCCGTTGCGGCGACAAACGCCGCGTCTTTCAGCGACCCCAGGTTGATACGCACATTCGCCGCGGCTCCATCTGCTGCGGCCTTCAGCAGCCCAACAGCGACGCCGGCATCACTGGCTGCTGAGCGGTTGCCGTGCTCGGCAACCGCGCGTCCGTGCGACAGCGCCTCGACGCATGCGCGCAGCGTATCGAGCGGGACCAGGGTCGCGCCACGCGTGGCCGACTGAATCGCTGCCGACCGCGCGGCCTTCTCGTCGTCGGTCGCCTTCGGCAACTTGAAAGCCGCCATCACGGCGTTGAAGGCTTCGGTGTCGGTGTCGGCCAGGCGCGTGAGGGCCGCGCCGATTGGTTCGAGGGCGGTGCGCGCCGTTGCCAGCGCCGCCTTTTCTTCATCCGCGTTGGTCCGCGACTTCGCGAGTCCCGTGACCATGACCAGCAGGGAGGTGCCCATCGCGCCGGCGACGGCGGCCGCGGTGCCGCCGCCAGGCGTGGGGTCGGAGCTGGCGAGCGCCGCCAGCAACTGGGCCACGGTCATGTCTGCAAATCGGGTCACGATTCCATCCTTGTGTGAACGACGCGGCCGCGCTTGAGCACGTGCTTGACGACCGGACCGCCGACGCGAATCAAGTCCGTGAGCATGCCCGCGACGATGACCGCGTCCAGTTGCTTACCGACCTCGAGGCTGCCGACCGTGTCGTGGCGGTCAATCGACGCCGCGGCGTTGAGCGTGGCGCCGATCAAGGCTTCCTCGAGCGTCAGGTTCATGCCGAAGCACGCCAGGGACATCACAAACGGCATCGAGGTGGTGAAGCCGCCGCCGGGATTGAGGTCGCTGGCCAGCGCCACCGCGGCGCCCTTTTCGATCAGGAGGCGCGCCGGCGCGTAGCGGCCAAGTTTCAGGAAGAATGCCGCCGACGGCAGCAGCGTCGCAACGACGTTCGCCTCCGCCAGCATCACGGCGTGCGGCTCGTCAACGAAGATCAAGTGGTCGGCCGATCGGGCGCCGACCTCCGCCGCCACACGCGATCCACCGCTCAACGCCAGTTCGTCGGCGTGAATCCGCGCCTTCAGGCCGCGTTGTTGCCCGGCGACCAGGATGTCGCGCGATTCCTCCGGAGTGAACACGCCCTGCTCGCAGAACACGTCGCACCATTCGGCAATCCCCTCGTCGGCGATCGCGGGAATCATTTCGTCGATCACCATCCGGACGTAGTCCCGGCGACGTCCGCGGAACTCGACCGGCACCTCGTGCGCGCCCATGAACGTGGCCGTGATCTCGATCGGCTGCCCCTGCGCGACCGTGCGGATCGCGCGCAGCATCTTGCGCTCGGATGGCAGCCCCAGCCCGTAGCCGCTCTTGGCTTCCGCTGTCGTGGTGCCGAACGCGAGCATTTCGGCGAGCCGCTTGCGCGCACCCTCCACAAGGTCGTGTTCGCTGGCCAGCCGAGTGGCATCCACCGTCTTGACGATGCCGCCGCCCGACTGGGCGATGTCCGCATAGCTGGCGCCGGCCAGCCGACGCCGCAGTTCATCGCGGCGATCACCGGCGAATACCAGGTGGGTGTGGGGATCGACAAAGCCAGGCACGACGGTGCAGCCCTGCGCGTCGATGATTTGCGCGTGGGGTGCGAGGCTGATCGCCGCCTTGGCGTCTTCCTCGGATCCCACAAACACGATCCTGCCCTCGAAGCCGGCGACCGTGGCGTTGGCGATCGCGCTGATCTCGCGCTGCGCCGATCCTCGCCTGGGGCCCGGGCCGGCACACGTCGCCACGAGATCGGCGTTGCGGATCAGGACGTCAGCGAGCACGCTTCAGACTACCAGCTTTGACAGGATCTGGTCCCGCTCCATGCCGTTGATGCGCACGCGTTTTGATCGCGAGCGCTCGCCGCTGACGATGATGATGTCGCGTTTGGGAATCTTCAGGGCGGCTGCCAGCAGGGCGATCAGCTGATCGTTGGCGGCGCCGTCAACCGGAGCGGCGGCGAGCTTGATCTGCAGCACGCCGTCGCGCACGCCCGACACCTGGGTGCGGCCGGCGCGGGGCGTGACGCGCACGTCAAGATCCAGGCTAGGACCCGGTATCGGCCTTCGGCGTCATCATCGGCTGCGCCGGTGGCAATTCCTGTGCGCGCGGACGGTGCAGCAGGATGCGTTCGTCACGGGCGCGGGCGTCCTGCTCGCGTATGAACTCGAGCGTGCTGTTCAGGGTGCGGACCAGGCCCTCGATTTCGTTCTCGACCTCGCGGCGCTTCATGCGCAGCGCTTCGATCTCGCGCTGCACGTCTTCAAGACGCGCCTGTGCTTTCTGCAGGATCAGGTCGCGCTGGCCTTCGGCCTCACGCAGGATCAGGCCGGCTTCCTTCTGCGCCTGCTCCTTGACCTCATCGGCGAGCTTCTGGGCGGTCAGCAGCGTGTTGCGGAGGTTGCGTTCCTGGCCGCGGTGCTCGCCGAGGACGGCGTCGAGCTTGGCAACGTCCTGGCGCAGGCGATCGTTCTCGCGCAGCGCGTTCTCGTAGTCGCCGGCGGCCTCGAGCAGGAAGGCCTGCACTTCGCCGCGATCGTAGCCGCGCATTACGGTCTTGAAGCGCTGCTGCCTGAGATCCAGTGGCGTCACTTTCATGGGTAATGCCTCTCTCCAAAAATCGCCGTGCCCACGCGCACCATCGTCGCGCCTTCTTCGATGGCCACTTCGAAATCGTGGCTCATGCCCATCGACAGTTCACGCAACCGGCCGGCAGGAACACCCTGCGCCAGCAACTCGTCGCGCACCGCGCGGAGCCGCGCGAACCATGGCCGCGCGTCCTGCGGATTGTCGACGAGTGGCGGCAGCAGCATCAGTCCCGTGAGCTGCGCCGCCGAGCACTCGGCGGCGGCATGGATCACCGCCGGCAGGTCCTCGACCGGGGCGCCATGCTTGGTCTCTTCCAGTGCCAGATCGACCTGGATCAGCACGTCAACCGTCCGGCCCGCCTCGCGAGCCGCCTGGTCGACGCGCTTCAGCAGATCGACGCTGTCGACAGCGTGAATGGCGCCCACCGCACCCGCTGCTTTTCGGGCCTTATTCGACTGCAGGTGGCCGATGAGATGCCACCGCAGGCTTGTATCGGCCGATTGTGCAATTTTCTGCAGGGCTTCCTGGACCTTGTTCTCGCCGAAGTCGCGTTGTCCTGCTTCGGCGGCGGCCCGGACGGCTTCGATGGGGTGGGTCTTGGAGACGGCAATCAGCCTGACGTCGTCTGGTGATCGCCCGGCGCGGCCGGCGGCATCCGCAATGCGATTGCGAATCTCCGCCAGCCGCTGAGGAATGTGTTCGTACACTGGCAACCGGCTACTGGCTACCGGCTACTTCTTCAATTGCGCGATCATGCCTTTCGCCTGCGTCGCATACTGCCCATCCGGGGCCAGCTTGACGTAGGCTTCAAACGACGCGACCGCCTCCGGCAACTTGCCTTCGTTGAGCAGGGCCATGCCGAGCTGGTAGTTCGCATCGGCGTGGTTGGCGTTCATCTTCAGCGTCTCTTCGAACTTCACCTTGGCATCGGCGATCTTGCCCTGGTTCCACAGGATGATGCCCTGGTTGAAGACGGCGTCGGCACTGCCGGCACCACCGCCGGCCGCGGCCTTGGCGCTCATGGCCGCCGCTTCGTCGAAGCGCTTCTGGTTGTTGTACAGCGTCGACAGCGCGGTCAGGGCCTCGGAATAGTCGGCCTTGAGCTCGAGCGCTTTCTTCCACGATTCTTCAGCGGCCTTCTCTTCCTTCTTCGCCATCTGCGCCACGCCGATGTTGAACAGGCAGTCGAAGCACGCGGGCGAGATCGCCAGCGCCGCGTTGAACTTCGCGATCGCGGCGTCGTGCTGGTTGGCGCGGCTCGCGGCCACGCCTTCCTCGAAGATCTTCTTCAACTCGGCGGCCTTGGCCGCATCGTTGGCCGCCGTCGACGGCACCAGCACGATCGTCATCTCCGACACCTTGCCGAGCACGATGCGGGTGTCGTTGAAGGCGCTGCCGATCTTGGGGTCGGACGCCGTAACGCGATACATGCCGGAGCTGGTGAGCAACTGCACGAACTCACCCTTCTTGTCGGTCTTGGTGGTGAGCTTGCGGCCCGATCCGTCCTGCGACTCGACGACGATCGTGACGCCGACCAGCGGTTGTTGCTTGGCGTCGATCACCTTGCCGCGAACCATCGTTGACTGTGCCAGCACCGCGGGTGCCAGGCCGAGCAGCAGGGCGACCATCAGCGCGCCCGCACGAGCCGTGAAATTCTGTGTCATGGAAATCTTGCCTCTCACTATCAGTGTAAATCCAGTCTAGTCACTTGGCGAAAAACGCGCTGATCGCCTCGGGGTTCTGCGTCACCGGTGCCGGCGGAAACGAATCCAGGAAACGCCGCCCGTAGCCCATGGTCCGCAGCCGCGGGTCGAGCACCGCAAGCACCCCACGATCGGTGCGATGGCGGATCAGCCGGCCCAGGCCCTGCAGCATGGCGAGGATCGCCAATGGCACCTGGTAATCGCGAAACGCATTGCCGCCGTCGGCGTTGATGGCCTCGATTCGGGCGGCAGTGATCGGATCGCCCGGAGAGGCGAACGGCAGCTTGTCGATGATCACGCAGCTGAGCTGTTCGCCGACGACGTCGACGCCTTGCCAGAACGATGAGGTCGCAAACAGCACCGCGTTGGGCGTCGCGCGAAACTGCGACAGCAGCGCGCTGCGCGGGGCCGTGCCCTGCAGGATGATCGGGTACGGCACGTCTTCCGCCACGCGGTCCTTGACCGACCGCATCATCGCGTAGCTGGTGAACAGCACAAACGCGCGGCCTTCGCTGCGCAGCAGCAGGTCCCGGACTTCCCGCGCCACGGCGTCGCCGTATTGCGACGAGTTGGGCGGCGGCATCTGTCTGGGCAGGTAGAGAATCGCCTGCTCGGTGAAGTCAAACTCTGACGCGACCCTCAGGCTCTCGGCGTCGTAGACACCGAGCCGGCCCTTGACGTAGTCGAACGATCCTTCGACCGTCAGCGTCGCCGACGTCATCACGGTGGCCTGCATCCGGTCGAACAGCATCTCGCGGATGATCTTCGACACGTCGATCGGCGCCGCGCGCAGGAACACGCCGCGGTTGCGGGTCTCGAGGAAGTAGACATACGACGTGTCCGCGGCCTCGAGCAGGAACGAGAGGTGATCGCGCAGCTCCGCGGCCCGGCGTCCGAGCGTGGCCGCATCCTCATTCGGCTGCGCGCCCGCTTCATCCGTGCCGGCCTTCTTCTGCATCGCCTCGTCGAGGCCGTTCAGCGCCGCGATCAGCCCGAGGCCGTCGTCGAGCACATCACCGAACCATCCCGGGCCGATGCGCAGCCGCTCCTCGAATCCGCCGCGCGCGTGCCGCGCCATCTGCAGCGCGCCGAAAAAGGTCAGCGAGTGGTCGTCGACGCGCGTGACGGCATGACGCAGTTCCGAGTCGTAGTCCTCGATCATCCCGAGATTGAGCGCGCGCTCGCAGTCGCGGACCAGGTCGGCGACGCGCCAGTTGCTGACGGCGATCCCGAAGTACTGCGTGGCGACATCCTCGAGTTGGTGCGCCTCGTCGACGATCGCGAAGTGGCAGTCAGGAATCACCTCACCGTAGGTGCTTTGGCGCACCGATGCGTCCGCGCACAGCAGGTGATGGTTGACGATGACCAGGTCGGATTCGGCGGCACGCTGCCGCATCCTGGTCACGTAGCACTCGCGATATTGCGGACAGTCCTGGCCGAGACACGTCTCGGCGATCGCCGACACGTCGTGCCACAACGACGAGTCTTCCTCGAGCCCGGTCAGTTCGGCGCGATCGCCCGTTTCCGTCACCCTCCGCCACTCGTCCATCGTCGAAATGAAGTCCATCGGCGCGGCCGGGTGCGAGCGCAACTGGTCGAGCCGGTGCAGGCAGAGGTAGTTGGCGCGGCCCTTCATGTAGGTGGCCGTGAACGGCACACCCAGGGCGTCCCGCAGCGCCGGGATGTCCTTGAAGTAGATCTGCTCCTGCAGGTTCTTGGTGCCCGTGGAGATCAGCACGCGCTGGCGATTCAGGATCGCCGGGACGAGGTAGGCGAGCGTCTTGCCGGTGCCGGTACCGGCCTCAGCCAGCAACACGCCGCCGTTGTCGAGCGTGTCGGCGACCGCCGCCGCCATCGCGCGCTGGCCTGATCGCGGTTCGAAGTGATCGACGGCGCGGACAAGGAGGCCCGAGTCCGCAAACGCCGCGTCGACCGCCGCCCTTAAGCGAGGCGTTCCGGGTACAGCGGGAACTTCCTGCACAGCGCTTCGACTTCCGCCTTCACCTTCGCGAGCACCGTGCCGTCCTCTGGCGCCGCGAGCACGCGGCTGATGAACTCCGCGATCTGGTCCATCTCCGCTTCGCCCATGCCACGCGTGGTGACCGCGGGAGTGCCGAGACGAACGCCGCTTGCCACCATCGGCGGATTCTGGTCGAACGGGATCGCGTTCTTGTTGACGGTGATACCCGCATGGCCGAGCGCCGCTTCCGCGACCTTGCCCGTGATGCCCTTCGAGAACACGTCCACCAGCACGATGTGATTGTCGGTGCCGCCGCTGACGATGCGGAAGCCTGCGGTGGTAATCGCCATCGCGAGACGGGCCGCGTTCTTCACGAGCTGACGCTGATAGGCGGCAAATTCCGGCGACGCGGCTTCCTTGAAGCACACGGCCTTGGCCGCGATGATGTGCATCAGCGGGCCGCCCTGCACGCCCGGAAACACCGTGCGATCGAGGTCCTTGGCGTAACTCTCGCGGCACATCACCATGCCGCCGCGTGGCCCACGCAGCGTCTTGTGCGTGGTGGTGGTGACGAAATCCGCGTGGGGCACCGGGCTTGGATGCACGCCGCCGGCCACCAGGCCCGCGATGTGCGCCATGTCGACCATCAACGGCGCACCGACGCGCCTGGCGACTGCGCCCATGCGCTCGAAGTCGATGGTGCGCGGATAGGCACTGGCGCCGACGATGATCATCTTCGGCTTGTGCTGGTCGGCCAGACTCTCGAACTCGTCGTAGTCGATTCGCTCATCGTCCTTGCGGACGCCGTAAGGGACGATGTTGTAAAGCTTCCCCGAAAAATTCAGCGGATGGCCGTGGGTGAGGTGGCCGCCGTGCGCCAGGTTCATGCCGAGCACGGTGTCGCCGGGCTTCAGCAGCGTCAGGTAGACGCTCATGTTCGCCTGTGCGCCCGAATGCGGCTGCACGTTGACGTGATCGGCGCCGAACAACGTCTTCGCGCGCGCGATCGCCAGCGACTCCGCAACGTCGACGAATTCGCAACCACCGTAATAGCGCTTGCCGGGGTACCCCTCGGCGTACTTGTTGGTCATCACCGACCCGGCGGCTTCAAGCACGGCGGAGCTGACGAAGTTTTCCGACGCGATCAGTTCGAGGCCTTCGGCCTGGCGCGTCGTTTCATGCGCAATCGCCGCCGCGATTTTCGGGTCGGCCTGCGCGAGCGTGCGTGACATCAGGGATTGAGACATGCGGGATGCACATTTTGACACTAAAGCCTGTGCGTTCAAAGGATTCAGAGGACCGTTGCGTTACAGAACCTTAATGTTATATAACCATATTGTTATGAACGAGACCGAACTGCTGAACGCGACCTTTGCGGCGCTGGCCGACCCGACACGCCGCGCGATTCTCGCGAGGCTGGCGACCGGCGAGGCCACGGTGACGGAGCTCGCCGAACCGTTCGAGATGAGCCAGCCGGCGATCTCGAAGCACCTCAAGGTGCTCGAGCGGGCCGGCCTCGTGGTTCCCGGCCAGGATGCGCAGCGGCGCCCTCGCAAGCTCAATCCGAAGCCGCTCGCCGAGGCGTCGATCTGGATCGAAACGTATCGCAAACAGTGGGAAGCCGCATTTGCTCGACTCGATGTGGTGCTCGAAGAACTCAAGCCAGAGAAGAAAGACCGGAGGCGCAGACAACGATGATGGCTGAACACATCACGGTAACGATCACGACACCGTCCGATCGCGAGGCGGTCGTCACCCGCGATTTCAATGCGCCCGCCGCACTGGTCTTCGCCGCAGTGACGCAGGCAGACCTGATCAAGCGATGGTATGGCGCCCACGGATCGGTTGACTCGTGCGAGAGCGACGTGCGGGTCGGCGGCAAGTGGCGATTTGCCTTCACCGTCGGCGGCAATCAGATGGCGAAGTACGGCGTCTACACCGAGATCGATCCGCCGCGCCGGTTCGTTCGCACGGAGCGCTTCGAAGGCTGGGACGCCTACGAAGCGGTGATGACCGTTGATCTCGTCGAACGCCAAGGCACGACGACCATGACGCAGCACTTCCTCTTTCCGTCGCAGGAGTTGCGCGATCAGGTGATGAAGACCGGCCTGACGCCACAGGGCATGAGTGCGTTCTACGCGCGGCTCGACGTGATGCTGGGAGAGGTGTCGTGAGCGACGGCATCACCGTCACGATCACGACGCCGTCCGAGCGCGAAGCCGTGATCACGCGCCGGTTCCACGCGCCCGCCGGCGTCGTGTTCGACGCGCTGACCAAGCCGGATCTGATCACGCGGTGGTACGGTCCTCCCGGATCGATCGAGGCGTGTGAGAGCGATGCGCGCATCGGTGGTGCGTGGCGCTTCGTCAGCCAGGTGCGCGGCAAACAGATCGTGCAGTACGGCATCTACCAGGAGGTGAACCCTCCGCATCGTTTCGTGCGGACAGAGCGATGGGAGGACTGGGATCCAGGCGAGACGCTGGTGACGGTCGATCTTGTCGAGTCCGGCGGCATCACCACGATGACGCAGCGCATCCTGTTTCCGACACAGGAAGTCCGCGACGTGGTGATGAAAGGCGGGTTGACGCTGAAAGGAACGAGCGAGTTCTACGAACGGCTCGACGACATGCTCAAGACGCTGTAGGACGAACCCGTCAGGTTCGGCTGCGCTCGATCTTTCCGACGCGGATGGCGTGGCGTCCACCCTGGAATGGAGTGTCGAGGAACGCTTTCACGATCTCTCGGGCGCGCGCCTCCGGCAGGACTCGCGCGCCGAGCGTCAAGACATTGAGGTCGTTGTGTTCGCGTGCGAGTCGGGCGGTGTCGATGTCGACGATCGCCGCCGCGCGAACGCCACTCACCTTGTTGGCCGCGATCGCCATGCCGACGCCGGTGCCGCACACCAGGATGCCGCGGTCGAACCTGCCTGCAGCCACACCTTCAGCGACTGCCTGCGCGAAGTCCGGATAGTCCACCGACTGTTCGCTCGACGTACCGAAGTCCTCGTAGACGATCGCCATCTCGTCGAGCAGCTTCTTCAGCGAGTCCTTGAGCTGATAACCGGCGTGATCAGCCCCGATCGCGATCTTCATTGCCGATAGTATAGACGTGCAGCCATGGCCACAGTGACTCTGAAACCGAAGGGCGAAGAGCGAGTCCGCGGCGGACACCCGTGGGTGTATCGCTCCGACATCGCCGACGTCGTTGACCCCGAACCCGGCGCGATCGTCGAGGTGCGCGGCGCGCGCGGCAAGGTGCTTGGCCACGCGCTGTTCAGCGACCAGTCGCAGATCACCATCCGGATGATCTCGCGCGCCGCGTCTCCCGATGATCCGCCAGTCGACGATGCGTTCTGGCGCGCGCGGCTCGAGTCGGCGATTCGCTTCCGCGAGTCGCTCAATCTGAACGCCTCCGCGTTCCGCCTCGTGCACGGCGAGGCCGACCTGCTGCCGTCGCTGATCGTGGACCGCTACGCCGATTACCTCGCGATGCAGACGCTGTCGCAGGGCATGGATCGGCTGACGCCGACGCTCGTCCGGCTGCTCGTGGAGATCACCGGCGCCAAAGGCATTCTCGCGCGCAACGACCCGAAGGTGCGGCGACTTGAAGGGCTCGAGCAGGAGATCAAGGTCCTGTCTGGCGACGTGCCCGCCAGTATCCCCGTGCAGGAGCTGGGCATTTCGTATTCCGTCGATCCGTGGCACGGCCAGAAGACCGGATTGTTCCTCGATCAGCGTGAGAACAGGGAAGCCGCCGCGCGTTACGCCCACGGTCGCCTGCTTGACTGCTTCAGCTACAACGGTGGGTTCGCCCTCGCCCTCGCTGCGAAATGCACGTCCGTCGAGGCGCTGGACATCTCCGCCGACGCGGTGGAGCGCATCACCGCCAACGCCCAGGCCAACGGCGTCGCCAACCTGACCGCGCGCGAAGCCAACGTCTTCGACGAGTTGCGACACCTGGAACGCGAAGGCGCGCGCTACGACACAGTCGTGCTGGATCCGCCGGCCTTTGCCAAGAACAAAGCCTCGATCCCCAACGCGCTTGCCGGCTACAAGGAGATCAACCTGCGGGCGCTCCGCCTCTTGAACCCCGGGGGCTACCTCATCACCTGCAGTTGTTCCTATAACGTCGACGAGGCAATGTTCGCCGAGGCGGTGTTTGGAGCCTCTGCGGACGCCCATATTCCGGTTTCCGTCGTCGAAAAACGTATGCAGGGGCGCGACCATCCAGTCCTGCTTGGTGTGCCGGAGACCTACTACCTGAAGAGCCTTATTCTCAGGAAACTGGCCTAAACTCACGAATTAGGCGACCGATACGGTCGAAGAGGCCCCCGGGCGGGGCTCAAATCTGGGCGGTTTTATTCGTGTAAGTGATGGGAGCCATTAGACGTTTGAGGAGTGACAGCCTTGTAAGGGCGTTGTACACTCCCCAACCGCTGTAATTTTACTTTGGCGATCGCTGCGCGTATGCAGAGGCGATCGGGTTCTCGCCGCGCGAGCGAGGCAAATAGCAACATTTCGGAGGGGAAGATGGCTAATCGTATCGTCGGCCGAATCGTGATTGGGGCGGTGGGCGCAATGGGCCTCCTGGCTCTGCCTGCAACGCTGTCAGCACAGACGGCCACGCCAACGTTCACCAAGGACGTTGCGCCGATTTTCCAGAACAAGTGCGAGTCGTGCCATCGGCCGGACTCGATCGCACCGATGTCGCTCCAGACGTATCAGGAAGTGCGTCCGTGGGCGCGCTCGATCCGCGACCGCGTGGCGTCGCGCAACATGCCGCCCTGGCACATCGATCCGGGTGTGGGCATTCAGCACTACCAGAATGACCGCTCGCTGACGCAGAAGGAAATCGACACCATCGTGAAGTGGGCCAGCAACGGCGCGCCGCAGGGCAACCCTGCCGACATGCCGGCGCCTGTGAAGTGGGCCGGTGGCAACGACTGGAACTATGCGAAGAAGTTCGGCGGACCGCCGGACATCATCGTCCGCTCGCCCAAGTACAAGCAGAAGGGCGGCGCGATGGATGCGTGGTACAAGCCCGTCTCCGAGGTGCCGCTGACCGAACCCCGCTGGGTGCGCGCCATCGAAATGCGTCCGGGCACGATCAAGGGCCGCAAGATCACCCATCACGCGCTCGCTTACCTGATGCAGGACGAAAAGGAAGCCATCGCGCAGGGCCTGATCAGTGCCGACAACGACAGCGGCGCTGGCCTCTTCATGGAATGGGCCGTCAACAAGGAAGGCGAGATCATGCGCCCCAACACCGGCAAGCTCCTGATGCCGGGCGCGAAGATGCGCTGGGACATCCACTACAGCGACGGCGGTGAAGACATCGAAGACACCGTCGAGATGGGCATCTACCTGTACCCGAAGGGCCAGGAGCCGAAGTTCCGCACGATGCTGTCGCTCTACAGCGGCGTCACCGGCGGCAACCGCAACCTCGACATCGCGCCGAACTCGATCAGCGTGGGCCAGAACTTCCACGTGATGCGCAAGGCCGGCCGCGTCGAGAACTTCCAGCCGCACATGCACCTGCGCGGCAAGGCGATGATGGTCGAGGCCATTCTCCCGAACGGCACGCAGCAGGTTCTCGGCCACGTGCCGAACTTCGAGTTCAACTGGATGAACAACTACGTGTTCGCGGATGACTACGCGCCGCTGCTGCCGAAGGGTACGATCCTGAAGATCACCGCGTGGCACGACAACACCGCCGCGAAGAAGAGCAATCCGGATCCCAACCAGTGGATCGGCTGGGGCGACCGCACGGTGGACGAAATGGCCCACGCGTGGATCAACATCACCTACATGAGCGACGACGACTTCAACAAGGAAGTCGAGGCGCGCAAGGCGAAGATGGCGACCACCACCGATCGCCAGCAACAGCAGTAAGGAACGCGACCTATCGAACGCCGGGGTTTTCGGCAGGCAAGTTCCGAAAACACCCGGCGTTTTTGCGTTCAGTCACAGCGGAGCCGTTGGGAAGGCGGCTTTGTTTCAGGAGCTTCGATGATGTCATTGAAAGTGCAGTTCGGGCGCGCGATCGCGGGAGTTGCAGCGGTGGCCTGTTTGGCAGGCACGCCGGCCGTTGGCCAGACACTGGCCGTTGAACCGCTGAAGGATTCGGGATCCAACATCTACCCGGCCTTCGAGGGTTGGTACCAGAACGCTGACGGCACCTACACGCTGCTCGTCGGCTACTACAACCGCAACAAGAAGCAGGTGCTCGACATTCCGATCGGTCCCGAGAACCGGATCGAACCGGGCGGTCCCGACCAGGGGCAGCCGACGCACTTCACGATCGGCCGCGGCTGGGGAACGATCGCGATCAAGGTGCCGAAAGATTTCGGCGACAAGAAGTTGACCTGGACGCTCACGGCCAATGGCCGCACCGTGTCGGTGCCCTTCGGCCTCACCAAGGGCTACCAGATCGAGCCGTTCCTTGATGCCGCCATGGGCAACAAGCCGCCGGTGATCCGGTGGACCGAAAAAGGCGCGGACCTCACGGGTCCTCCGGCGCCGCTATCGGCGGCCCAGGTGTTTAGCGGCGCGGTCGGTGAAGACGTCACGCTGACCTATTGGGTGACCGACGATGGCCACGAAGAACCGCCGACGGGTGGCTCGGCGGCGGCTCCGCCACCGGGGGGCGCCCAGGCGCCGCCCCGTCGTCCACGGGTCAGCACCACGCTGACGAAGTACCGTGGTCCCGGCGATATCACCTTCGTCGACAACACGCCCTCGATCGAGAAGGACAAGGTCACGACGACCGCGAAGTTCTCGGCGCCAGGTGAGTACATCATTCGCATTGAAGCGAACGACTCGTCAGGTGTGGGCGGCGGCGGCTTCCAGTGCTGCTGGACGACCGCCTACATGAAGGTCAACGTGAAGGCTGCCAACACCGGCGGCAAGTAAGCGCTGCATCAGCTATTCGCATCACATCGAACGCCGTGACTCATCGAATGGGTCGCGGCGTTTTCATTTGCAGGGCTAATTCCAATTTTCTGAATAGCGCTATAAGCAATCCTATTTGACTGTCGAGTTTCATCGCTGTAAGTTCATTGGTGCTTTTGGCTAGGAGCGCCCGCCATCTCTTAGCGGCAGGTGTGTTTGGGGCTCGTTCGCTGATTGGGGGAATCAGATGGCGCGTAAGTTCGTTGTACGAACGTTTTTGTTTGTACTGGCTGGTGTTGTGCTCGTGCCCGCCTTGGCGAGTGCACAGAGCGTGTTTACGGGAACAGTGAAAGACACGTCGGGCGCCGTGATGCCCGGTGTGACGGTCGAAGCAGCCAGTCCGGTGCTGATCGAAAAGGTGAAGTCCGCAATTACCGACGAGAACGGCTTGTACCGCATCGTCGACCTTCGTCCTGGCACCTACACCATCACGTTCACGCTGCCGGGCTTCAACACCCAGACGCGCGAAGGTGTGGAACTGCAGTCCAACTTCACCGCCACCATCAACGTCGAGTTGAGCGTCGGCACGTTGCAGGAATCGGTGACGGTCTCCGGCGCATCGCCTGTGGTGGACGTGCAGCAGAACGTCAAGCAGCAGGTGCTGTCGCGCGAAGTCCTCGACGCGGTTCCGACCGCGAAGACGATTCAGGGCCTCGGCCAGCTGGTGCTGGGCGTGACCTTGAACTCGCCGGACGTCGGCGGTTCGCGCGCCATGCAGCAGACCTACTTCGCGATTCGCGGCACGGGTGGTGCGCAGTCGGTGGTGCTGGTCGACGGCATGATGACCAACGGCCTGATGGGCGACGGCGCCGTGCAGGCGTATCACAACGAGGCGATGTCGCAGGAAATGGTCTATCAGACCGCCGGCGGCTCGGCTGAAACGCAGACCGGAGGCATCACCATGAACCTGGTGCCGAAGGACGGCGGCAACCAGTTCAAGGGCGGCGCCAAGTGGGCGCGCTCGCCGGAGTCGTGGCAGGGCAACAACCTGACCGACGATCTCAAGGCCAAGGGCGTCACTGGCGTCGACAAGATCGCGCACTTCGAAGAGTTCAACGTCGAACTTGGTGGTCCGATCGTCAAGAACAAGCTGTGGTTCTTCGGCGCGTTCCGCCAGGCCTACTACGACAAGCCGATCGCCAACACCTTTGTGACCGACGGCAGCCAGGCGTATCCGCAGGCGTATGCGGCTTGCGCGGCTTCGGGCAAGTGCGAACAGGGCGTGTCGGACGAGAAGATGGCCAACCCGGTCGTCCGCCTCACCTGGCAGATGTCTGAACGCAACAAGTTCGCGGTCTACATGGATCGCGCGCTGCGTCTGCGCGGCCACGCGATGGGCGCGCTGACGGATCCGAACACGGCGTCGGTGATCTGGAACACGCCGCAGTTCACGACCGGATCGGCGAAGTGGACCTCGACGCTGTCGTCGAAGCTGCTGCTTGAAGCCGGCCTGTCGTTCAACCGCGAGTACTACGACAACCGCTACCAGCCCGGCATCTACGCGGAACGCGGTACGCCGGCCTGGTATCGCAACGTCCGCAAGGACGATACCAGCACGGGCTTCCTCTGGAACGCCTCCGGCGCCCAGCTCGGCAACTATCCCGACCGCTTCGTGTGGCAGGGCTCGCTGTCGTACGTGTCCGGGGCGCACAACGTCAAGGTTGGCGCGAACCACCAGTCGGGCAAGTATCGCCGTTACAACAACGCCAACGCCGACCTCTACCAGACCTACAACAACGGCGTGCCTCTCCGCGTGACGGTGCTCAACACGCCGCTCGAAGTGCAGGAGAACCTGGACCACAACATCGGCATCTACGCGCAGGACTCGTGGAACCTGGGCAAGCTGACCCTGAACTACGGTGCGCGCTTCGACACAAACCGCGCGCGCATTGTCGGTCAGAAGGCGATGCAGGGCCGATTCGCCAACGTCGCGGCCTACGACGACATCAAGATGCCGGTGTGGAACGACTTCTCGCCGCGCGTCTCGGCCGTCTACAACCTGTCGGGTGACGGCAAGACCGCCGTCCGCGTCGGCTACAACAAGTTCGTGACCGCGCAGACCACCGGCTTCGCGCAGCTCTACAACCCGACGGCGTTGACCACGCAGCAGCTCGCGTGGACCGACGTCAACGGCAACGACATCGCCGACGGCGAGCGCGGCTGCACCGGCTATCCGACGGTGGGTTGCGAAATCAACTTCGCCGGCCTGCCGGCCAACTTCGGTGTGCGCTCGCTGGCGCAGTTCGATCCGGACCTGAAGCGCCCGTACCAGCTGGCGTTCAACGCCGGTATCACGCACGAGGTGTTCGCGGGCGTCACGGCGACCTTCGAGTACTTCCGCAGCGACTTCCGCAACATCACCGTGCGCCAGAACTCGCTGCGCACGGCCGCCAGCTACGACCAGTTCACGATTGCGAGCCCGCTTGACGGCAGCGCCGTGAACGTGTGGCTGCCGAAGCCCGGTGTGGCGTCGCAGGTGGCAAACATCGACAGCACCAGTGACGACATGAAGCGCGCCTACAACGGCTTCGACTTCTCGTTCAACGCCCGCATGCGCGGCGGCATCCGCGCGTTCGGTGGCTTCAGCCTCGAGCGCACGATCAACGACGTGTGCGTCTCGGCGGCGAGCGATCCGAACCGCAGCCTCTACTGCAACCAGGCCGACAGCGGCATTCCCTGGCAGAAGCAGGTCAAGGCCACCATCGTGTACCCGATTCCGTTCCAGCAGATCACGCTGAGCGTGGCCTACCAGGGCCTGAACGGATACCTGGCCGGCACCGCGGCCCAGGCCTACGGCGGCTTCACCGCCGGCACCGGCTTCGACAACCCGCGCGGCCTCGGCACGTTCTACCAGATCGCGCCGACGACGCGTTACGCGGCGAACTGCCAGGGCGCCTGCACGCCGGGCGCGCTGGTGCTGCCGGCGATGGCGGCCAGCGGTCTTGCGACGATCAGCGTGCCGCTCGTAGCTCCGGAAACCGAGTTCACGCCGCGCATCAACCAGGTCGACATTTCGCTGAGCAAGGCCGTTGATCTGGGCCGCGTCCGCATCATGCCGAAGCTGGACATCTTCAACGCGCTCAACTCGGATGACTACACGTCGGTGGCGACCATGCAGTATGGCGCCGCGACCTACCAGCGTCCCTCGGTGATCCTCCAGGGCCGCATCGTCCGCATCGGCGCGAACGTGACGTTCTAAGACAGACCGTCAGGCTCACTGGCCAACAGGCCATCGGGAAGGCGGGGCTAAGCGCCCCGCCTTCTTTTTTTCTATACTGACCTCACCACCAATGCTGGCGACGCTGGCGCTGACCGTCTACATCTTCACGACGACCGATTGCCCCATCTCCAATCGGTACGCGCCGGAGATCCAGCGTCTCGCAGCCGCGTTCGGATCGCAGGCCCGGTTCGTGCTCGTCTACCCGGTCCCTTCCGACACCGAGCCGTCGATTCGCGAGCACAAGAAGAAATTCGGCTTCAGCATGCCGTCGGTTCGCGATGCGGATCTCAAGCTGGTGAAGCAGGTCGGGGCGACCGTCACGCCCGAGGTGGCCGTGATGAAGGGCAGCGAGCTGCTGTATCGCGGCCGCATCGACGATCGCTACATCGACTTTGGCAAGGATCGCATCAAGCCCACGACGCATGATCTTCAGGATGCGCTGACAGCGGCGATCGCCGGCAAGCCGGTCGCCGTGAAAGAAACACGAGCCGTCGGCTGTTTTCTCGCGGAGCTCGTGAAGTGAGGATCGTTCTTTTCACGACTCTCTTCTCGCTCCTCGCTTCCTCTTCGCTCGCGCAGACGTTCGCGCGCGACGTCGCCCCGATCATCTATGACGCCTGCGTGTCGTGCCACCGCACGGGCGGTCCGGGTCCGTTCCCGCTCACCACCTACGACGAGGTGCGCCGCCGCGCGACGCAGGTCGCGCAGGTGACGCGCAGCCGCTTCATGCCGCCGTGGAAGGTCGAGCCTGGAGTCAGTCACTTCGTTGGGCAGCGATTGCTCACGGACAAGGAGATCGACACGATCGCGCAATGGGTGAAGTCGGGGGCCCCGCAGGGCGAGACGGCGGCTCCGAAGCCACCGACCTTCGCAGACGGCTGGCTGCTCGGCAAGCCCGATCTCGTCGTGAAGCCCGAGGCGCCGTTCTCACTGCTGGCGCTTGACACCGATGCGTTCAGGATCTTTGCGATTCGAATTCCGATCAAGCAGCGGGCCTATGTCACGGGCATCGAGTTCCATCCAGGGAACGCGCGGGTCGTGCACCACGCCAACATCCGCATCGATCGCACCAACGCCACCCGCGCGCTTGATGAGGCCGATCCGCTGCCGGGGTATGACGGATTGATGCCGCGATCTGCCGAGTATCCGGATGGTCACTTTCTTGGCTGGACGCCGGGCCAGGTTGCGCCCCTCGTGCAACCCGAACTCGCGTGGGCGCTCGATCCGGGCAGCGATCTCGTGGTGCAGCTGCATCTCCAGCCGAGCGGCGCCGTCGAGGAAGTCCTGCCGGAGATCGGCCTGTATTTCACCAACCGCGAGCCGCGCCAGACGCCGACGATCCTGCGGCTTGGCTCGCAGGGGATCGACATTCCGCCCGGCGAATCACGCTACGTGATTCGCGACTCCTACGTGCTGCCGGTCGATGTGCAGTTGCTGGCCGTGCAGCCGCACGCGCATTACCGTGCCAGGGAGATTCGCGGCACCGCGACGTTGCCGGATGGCTCGACTCGCCTGGTGATGCACATCCGCGACTGGGACTTCCGCTGGCAGCACGTCTACCGCGAGCAGACGCCGATCCCGCTGCCCAAAGGCACGCGGCTGGCGATGGAATACACCTACGACAATTCGGCGGCCAACGTGCGCAACCCGGAGGTGCCGCCGGCGCGCGTGTTCTGGGGGCAGCGTTCGCGTGACGAGATGGGCGACCTCTGGTTCCAACTGCTCGCGTCGAACGAGTCCGACCGTGCGCGGATGAGCGCCGAGATCAACGCCAAGATGACCGGCGAAGACATCGTGGGCTACGAGACGATGCTGAAGGTGACGCCCAACGATCCCGAGCTGCATGACGACGTGGCGATGCTGTATCTGGGGATGGGCTTTGCGGCCAATGCCGTCCGGCATTTTCAGGCGTCGGCGACGCTCAAGCCGGATTCGCCCGCGGCGCAATTCAACCTCGGCACCGCGCTGGCGCAGTCGGGGCGCTTCGATGAATCCATTCGCGCCTTCCGCCAGGCGCTGACGTTACGGCCGGACTATGGGCTTGCGCACGGCAATCTCGGCCGGGTCTTGCTCGTGAAGGGCGAGACGAGCGACGCCTTGAAGCATCTGGAAGAAGCGGTGCGGCTCGAGCCGATCAATCCGCAGAACCTGCTGGGCCTGGCGGAGGCCCATGCGGCGCGCGGCAGCTACGACCGCGCGATCGAGATGCTCGAACGCGCGATGCGGTTGCCGCTGCCTGAGGCGCTTGCGAAAGAGTTGTTCGCGAAGCGCGCGGAGTATCTGAAAAGGAAGTAGCAAGTAGCAAGTAGTAAGTAGCAAGAACAGCACTTCTTGCTACTTGCTACCTGCTACTTCGGTAATTTTCCGAATCAACGGCTCCAGCTGTTCCACCGTCGGCTGACCTGGCAGGTAGGTCGAGACCTTGCCGTCGCGATCGATCAGCACGTAGGTCGGCGTCGTCGACACGCCATAGCGCGAGTAGACTTCGTCGCTTACCGGCGCGGACACCGTCTTCATCCACGGATAGAACTCATCGCGGACCTGCTCGATGTACTTCAGTTCTTCAGCGGGGCCGACCGGGCGGCGCTTCTCGGCGTAGCCGAAACGCTGGGTGGGCGCGATCACCGTGATGCCGCTGCTCTTGTATTTGTTGACGAGCCCGTCGAGGATCGGTCCCTGCTTCTTGCAGTCGCCGCACCAGTGCGCCCACAGAAACACGACGACCGGCTTGCCTTTGAGGTCGGCGAGTGCCGGTGGCTTGGGCCCGAGCCATTCCGTGGTGGTCCACGGCAGCGCCGGTTCGCCTTCCAGGCCGATCAGGTTCACGTTCTTGTTGAGGCGGGTAATGATCGAGGTGCCGTTGTAGCGCTCGATTTCGCGCTGCAAGTGCATCAACGCCTCGGATCGACGGTTCTGGCCGGCCATGGCCTGCGCCTGCGTTTCGATCGCTGCGCCGAGCGCGATCGGCAGGCGCGCCTCATCATCCAGCTTGCGAGTCTTCAGCTGTTCCTCAACGATCTCGTAGGTCCGCGCCGCGTAGGTCATGGCGGCGTCATAGTTCTTCGCGGCCAGGTAGCCGCGCCCGAGCCATGAGAACGCTTCGATCGCAATCGGCGTGGTGCCGTTGCCGGCCATGTCGTCGAGCACGAGCTTCTCGGCCTTCTTGAGATCGTTCTCGGCGATCGCGTCACGCACGAGTTGGACGATCGTCTTCGGCGGAGCCGCGGCAGGCGCGGTCTGCGCGAACGCCGACGCAGTGACAACCAGAGACAAAACCATCAGCAATGCGATGCGCTTCATGACTGGTGAGAATACCTCGAACTCGCTTCCCTGATCTCTGGATCCCTCAGGCTTTGGACCCTTCGTCCCTGATCCGGAGCGCCGATCCCCGATTTATAGTGTGCGGATGCGCAAAGCTCTTCCGCTGCTCCTTGTCACTTTTGCACTCGTCTCCGCGACCTCCCCCACGGCGCAGGTGCGTCCGATCCGCGGCTTTCCAGATGACGCCGTGGCCGCGCAGCGCCAGCGTGAAGAGCAGTACCGCAAGATTCCGGACGCGGCGCGGCTGAAGGAATACATGGAGGCGATGGCGGGAGACTCGCACGTCGCCGGGCAGCCGTCGTCGAAGCGCGTCGCCGACTACGCGCTCGCGAAGTTCAAGTCGTTCGGCCTCGATGCGCGGCTCGAGGAATTCGAGGCGATGATGCCGTGGCCGATCGAGACCACCGTCGAAGTGGTTGGCCCTGAAAAGTACACGCTCCGGGTGAAGGAGCCGGTGTTGCCGGAGGATCCGGACTCCGGTGACCAGACGCCGCTCTATAACGCCTACTCCGGCGATGGCGATGTCACCGGCGAAGTGATCTACGTCAACTACGGCATGCCCGCCGATTACGACCGCCTGAAGGAGCTGGGCGTCGACGTCAAGGGCAAGATCGTGATTGCGCGTTACGGTGCCGGCTGGCGCGGCATCAAGCCAAAGGTTGCCTACGAGCATGGCGCGATCGGCTGCCTGATCTATTCCGATCCCCGGGACGACGGCTACTACCCGGGTGATGTCTATCCGGCCGGTCCGTACCGTCCGGAGTTCGGCGCGCAGCGCGGCAGCGTGATGGACATGCCGGTGCACGCCGGCGATCCGCTGACGCCAGGGTGGGGCAGTGAGGCCGGCGGCAAGAAGCTGCGGATCGAAGAATCGCAGACCATCCTCAAGATCCCCGTGCTGCCGATCTCCTACGGCGACGCGTTGCCGATCCTGCGACAGCTCAAGGGCAAGGTCGTGCCGAACGAATGGAAGGGCGCGCTGCCGATCACCTATCACGTCGGCCCCGGCCCCGCCCGCGTCCACATGAACCTGAAGTTCGAGTGGAAGAATCGCCCGCTTTACAACGTCGTGGCGCGCATTCCCGGCGCGACGCGCCCGGACGAATGGGTGATCTTCGGCAACCATCACGATGCCTGGGTGATGGGGGCGGATGACCCGATCAGCGGCGCATCGGCGTTGATGGAAACGGCGCGTGGCCTCGGCGAAATGCTCAAGACCGGCTGGCGTCCGTCGCGTACGATCGTGCTGGCGCTCTGGGACGGCGAAGAGTGGGGCTTGCTTGGGTCGACCGAATGGGCCGAGAAGCACGGCGCCGAACTGAAGCAGAAGGCCGCGATCTACATCAATACGGACGGCACCGGGAAGGGCTGGCTCAACACCGGTGGATCCCACAGCCTGCAGCAACTGATGGGCGAGGTCGCAAAAGAGGTGATGGATCCCCGCACCGGCAAGCCGGTGTTCGACGAGGCTCGTCGTCGCGCGATCCTGGGCGAGGCAGAGGCCGATCGGAAAGCCGCCGAGGCAGACCCATCGCTGCGGCTCTCACCGCTTGGTTCGGGCTCAGACTTCACGCCCTTCCTGCAGCATCTCACCACGTCGGTATTGAACGTCGGCTTCGGTGGCGAGAGTCCTGGTGGCGTCTATCACTCGGCCTACGACACGGTGAAGTGGTATCAGACCTACTCGGATGGTGACTACACCTACGGACGCACGCTGTCGCAACTGACGGGCACCCTGATCATGCGACTCGCGGATGCGCCGGTGCTGCCGTTCCAGTTCACCGACACGGCGGACACGCTGATGCGCTACGTTGTCGAACTCGAGAAACTCGCCGAGTCGAAGAAGGACTCCAGGGTGGACATGAAGCCGGTGCGAAGCGCCGTGGAATCGCTGCGCTCGGCCGCGCAGGCGTTCGAGAAGGCCTATGCAGCAGTGCCGAAATCCAGCACCCAGGCGCTGATGGCGAAGCAGGAACTCACGCAGCTCAACTCGCTGCTGCTCACGTCCGAACAGAAGCTCGGCAACCGTGAAGGGCTGCCGCGTCGTGACTGGTTCAAGCACCAGATCTACGCGCCTGGCTTCTACACCGGCTACGGCGTCAAGACGATGCCGCAGATCCGAGAGGGCCTGGAAGAGAATCGCTTCACCGAAGCGCAGGGCGGCGTGCGAACGGTGTCGGCGGCGATCAACGCCCTGGCCGCGCAGGTGAATGACGCAGCCGCGAAACTCCAGGGAGCTGTGAAGTAGTGCGAGGGTGCGTAAGTGCGAGGGTGCGAGGGTGCGCTCTTGCAGCTGTCGTGTTGCTTGGAGGCTGCGGAGCGCCGCCGGCCGAGGCGCCATCGCCCGCACCAGCGACGGAACTGGCTCCAAAGACGGTGCCGGAGCTTGCGCAGCTCACTGAAGCCAGCGCGTCGAACTTCGCGCAACTCGCGCTGAAATGCGTCCAGAAGACGTATCCCAACCAGCCGCAGTTGATCCTCGGCAAGCCCGAAGATGTCATGCCGCCGGAACAGGCGCACCCGTCCTTCTACGGCTGCTATGACTGGCACTCCTCAGTGCACGGCCACTGGATGCTCGCGCGTGTACTACGCATGTTTCCCAACCTGCCAGAGGCACCGCAAATCAAGAAGGCGCTGACCGCCAATCTGTCGGCGAAGAACATCGCGGTCGAGGCCGCCTATTTCAACCGTCCGGATGCGAAGGCGTTTGAGCGCATGTATGGCTGGGCCTGGTCGCTGAAGCTTGCGGAAGAACTGAACCAAGGTGAGTCGGCGGATGCGAAGGCGTGGGCGGCAAACGTGAAGCCGCTTGCCGACACGCTGGTTGCGCGCTATCTGGATTTCCTGCCGAAACAGGTCTATCCGATTCGCACAGGCCTGCACCCCAACACCGCCTTCGGACTTGCGTTCGCGCTCGACTATGCCAACTCGGTCAACGACACCAGGCTGAAAGAGCTGCTGATCGCGCGAAGCCGCGACTATTTCGCGAACGACACAGACTATTCTGCGAAGCTCGAACCAGGTGGTTCCGACTTCCTGTCGCCGGCCCTGATGGAAGCGGACCTGATGCAGCGCGTCATGCCGCCCGATCAGTTTGCCACCTGGTTCCGCGCGTTCTTGCCCGGGATTGCGAAGGGCGAACCCAAAAACCTGCTCGAGATTGCCATCGTGAGCGACCGGACCGATCCGCAGCTTGGGCACCTCGATGGCCTGAACCTGAGTCGCGCGTGGAGCATGCGCCACATTGCCGCGAGGTTGCCCGCCGGCGACCCGGCGCGAGCGGTGCTTGAAGAGTCTGCCTATACGCACGCCACCGATGCGTTAAAGAACGTCGCCTCCGGCCACTACGAAGGCGAGCACTGGCTCGGGTCCTTCGCGGTCTACCTGCTTACGGAGTAGCGATCACGCGGTTCGTTCCGCCTGCCTCAGTAATCTTGCGGTTCACGCGATCCTGCAGCCAGTGCGCATCCCACCATTCGACAGGATTAACCGGCACACCTTGCAGCAACATCGTGAAATGCAGGTGGTCGCCCCCGGCCAGCCCCGTCGCGCCGCTGCGGCCAAGCTCCTGGCCCTTCGTCACTGAGTCGCCGACCTTCACGCCGATCTGCGAAAGGTGCGCGTAGAGCGACTGCACGCCAAGGCCGTGATCAACAATCACGCAGTTGCCGTAAATGCCGAGGAAATCAGCGTGAACGACGACACCGGCGTTGGACGCATGAATCGGCGCCTGCTGCACCGACGCGAGGTCGAAGCCCAGGTGGACCTGTCTGTCGATCTCCTGATCCCCGAAGAAGTAGGTGCGGCGATCGGCAAAGCGTGACTCGACCTGCGAGTTGCCCATCTGCGCAAACGCCTCGGTCCATAACATGCGCGGCTGGCTCTTCTGCGCGAGTGACGCGATGTAGTCGCCGTTCTGCTTGCGCAGGTTGCCGTTGATCTCCAGGAAGCCCTTCAGCAGGCCGTCTGGTGAACTCGTGTCGACCTTGATGCCTGGCGTATTCGACGCAATGGCCGGCACGACGCGATCGAGGAAGCGCTGGTCGATCGGAATCTTCGACTGCAGAAATTTCTTCACGAACGGTTGTCGGTCGACCGGAGTCGTGACCTGGTTGCCGGCGGCATCGCGTGCATACGCGATGATGCGCGTGTTGACGTCCTGGTCGTGCTGCAGCGCGAAGAACCCGACGCGAACGGCCGGATCGCTGATGCCCACGGCTGAACCCGGGTAGGCGCGGAACTTCACCTCGCCGACCTGGATGCCGGCATCGACATCCTCCGGCGTCGCCCGCATCACCACGAACTCAGCTCCGCCCAGATTAATGAAGTGATGGGTCGAGATGACCGAGACTCTCGGCGGGTCGACCCGGGCGGTCAGCTCCCGCGACACCGAGCTGTGCGCCGTGCGCAGCCCGAAGAACGTCGTTCGTGCCGCATCGACCGTCAAGCGGACCGGACCGTTGGTGGCGTCATTGCCCACCACGCCGCTCATCACGGTCTTGTTGTCGGTGCGGTCGGTCTTGACGTCGGCGGTCGCGAGCGGCTTGCCGCCCTGCTCAAAGTAGAACGTCGCACCGGTGATCTCGGTCGGTGACTCGAACGTGATCGAGAACGGCGTGCCCCTGCCGATGTATTTCTCGGGGCCATTGATGGTGATCGACGGTCCAGGTTCGTTGCCGGCACGGAAGTACATGAATCCAGCGCCGGCAAGTACCGCGAGCGTCACGCCAACAACGATCAGCTTGAAGAATCTCACTCCACGATCATAAACGGGCGAAACGCCGTTCGCCGCGACGATTTATTCTTCGCGCAGCGTCCTGATCGGATCCAGCGCGGCCGCACGCCTCGCCGGCAGCAGGCACGCCGTGCCGGCGACGACGGTGAGGGTGCCGATCACGCCGGCGTAGGTGATCGGATCCATGGGCTTGATGCCGATCAACAGGCTTTGCAATCCGAAGCCGACGCCCAACGACAGCAGCAGCCCGATCGCCAGGCCGCTGCCGATCAGCCGGGCGCCGTTGCCGGCAATCAGCCGGAACACGTCGCCCTGCGTCGCGCCGATGGCCAGGCGGATGCCGATTTCGCGGCGCCGCATGCCGACCAGGTACGAGAGCACACCGTAGCTGCCGATGCCGGCAAGCGCGAGCGCGAGCGCGCCAAACACGACCAGCAGGTTGCCGGCCATCTTCTGCTGGAAGGTGGCTGCCTTGGTGTGATCGGCCAACAGGCTGACGTTGTAGAACGGGACCTGGGGATCGATCTCCCGCAGCGCGCGCTGCAGGGCGCCGCCCATCGCCGTTTCGTCGCTCGCCGTCCGCACCATCAACACGCTCGTTGCCGAATAGAACTGCAGCGTCGGGATGACAAACGCGGGCACCGCCCGCTCGGTCAACGATCGCTGCTTGATGTCCTTGATCACGCCGACTACCGTAATCTACTGCGGCGCCTGGTCGGGGCGTGGCCGTCCAAGCATGACCCGGCCGCCGATCGGATCTCGACCCTTCCAGAAAATTCGCGCCATGGTTTCGGACACCAGCGCCACGCGCGGCCGGTCGAGCGTATCGTCGCGCGACAGATCGCGGCCGGCGATGAGTGGAATCTTCATCGTGGCGGCGTAGTCTGGGCCAACGCTGTTGAAGGAGACCGTCTGCGGATCGCCTTCGGCGGGGGCGTGGCCGTCGACCGTGATGTCGGTCGAACTGCTGCCCGCAAAGCCCAGCGGAATGCGCCGGCTGAGCGACACGTGCTCGACGCCTGGCATCGCCTTCACCCGGTCGAGCGCGCGCGCGTAGAAGTCGCGTCCTTGTTCAGGCGAGTATCCCGCGGAGAACAGGTCGAGCCAGCCGACGACAACACCTTCGGGCTGGAAGCCGGGCGTCATCCGCGCCGCCTCGTTGAGACTGCGGATGCAGAGTCCCGCACCGACGAGCAACGAGATCGACAGCGCGACCTGCGCAGCGACCAGGCCGCGGCGCAGGCGGTGGCGGGCAAATGCTCGTCCTGCGGCGCCCGAGTCGCGCAGCGTGGTGGCCACGTCGGTGGGCGTTGATTGTGCCGCCGGAGCCAACGCGAACAGCAACACCGTAGCGACCGCGATCAGCGCCGTGAAGCCGATCACGCGCGCATCCACCGACACGGCGAGTTGAATGGGCAGCTCCGACGGCGGCGCAAACCCGATCAGCAGCCCGGCCGTCCATCGCACCGCCAGCAGCGCGCCGGCCGTGCCGAGGCCGGCGAGGACGAGTCCCTCGATCAGCAGTTGCTGGACGATGCGGCCGCGGCCCGCGCCCATCGACAGGCGAATCGCGATCTCGCGTTGCCTAGAGGACGCGCGCGCCAGTAGCAGCCCGGCGAGGTTGGCGCAGGTGATCAGCAGCACGCTCACCGCCACCGCCATCAGTATCAGCAGCACCGGTCGAAGTACCGCGATGCCGCCATCCGGTGAGTTATCCCGCGGAACCACCGCCGCGCGATGGTCCACATAG
>JAYQOO010000007.1:0-64205 GCA_038144855.1 Acidimicrobiia bacterium
CCTCTGGCTTGCGGCCAAGGACGAGGCCGATGCTGCCGTCCGGGTTGAACTTCACGACCTGGTTGGCCGCAACGTCAATGGTCCAGACGTTGTCTTGCGGATCGACGCGCAGTCCGATGGCGGCGTTGAAGCCATAGACGTCCTGGCCCCACTCACCGACGTACTTCCCGGAGGCGTCGAACTGCAAAAGCCGCGAGCCGCCGTGCGAGAAGGTGCGATTGTCGCCAAGGGTCGCGTACGGATGGCCGGCGCGCGTGTAGACGAAGATCTGGCCCTTTGAATTCGCGCCGACGCCGGCCACTTCGCCGACATACACGTTGGTGGGCGTTTTCAGCAGGTCGACGGAGGTAAACGAGATCTCTGGAGACTGCGCGACCAGCGAGACGCCGGCAACAGCCAGCGCGGTCAGGGTGGCAAGCTTCTTCATCGCGCACCTCCTGCGCTCGACGGCTTCATCGCGTCCGGCTTGAGCAGGATCTTTTGCGACCGCCAGTTGTTGATCTCCGCCGTGAAGATCACGTTCGGGTCACGGCAGTCCATCTGATGGATGGTGGCAAATTCACCCGCAGCCTTGCCGGCGCGCCCGAACTTGCCGACGATCGTGCCATCAAGCTTCACCTTGTAGACTTCACCCGTGATCTCCGCGCCGGCGGCCGGCGCGCTGTCCTGCCACGAGTTCGACACGTAGAGGAACTGTTCGCCGGTGACCTTCGGGCCCGGGCCGCCAGAGACGCACACCGCCCACGGATTGCCCATGCCGGTGAAGTTCGCCTTCCAGTTGAGGTCGTTGTCGAGCACCTGCACGCGCGCGTTGCCACGATCGCCGACGTAGACGTTGCCGGCAAAGTCGGTCGCGATCGAATGCGGCGTGTTGAACTGCAGGTTCTGGGTGCCGCGCGTGCCGACCGCCTTCACGAAGCGGCCGTGCTTGTCGTACTTCACGACGCGGGCGTCGAAGTAGCCGTCTGAGACGAAGATGTTGCCCTGCTGGTCGAACGCCACATCGGTCTCGCGGCCGAAGCGATATTTTTCATTGCGGCCGTGGAAGCGACCCTGGCCGGGCATGTTGCCAAGCATCTCCACCGGATCTTCGCGGCGGCCGATCGTCATCAACACTTTGCCCTCTGGGCTGAACTTCGTGATCATGTCGGTGCCTTCATCGACCGTCCAGATGTTGTCCTGGGCGTCGACACGGACCGAGTGCGCGAACGCGTGGCTGTAGACACCGCGGCCGATCTCACGAATGAACTTGCCGGTCGAGTCGTACTCGAACAGGCGCGTCTCGCCGGCGCGGTGGAAGATGAAGATGTTGCCTTTGGAATTGGTGGCAATGCCCATGTTCTCGCCGGTGTAGATGCCCGGCGAGTGCTTGAAGAAGTTGGGCACCGCTTCGTGCGGAATGGTTGCGACGTTGGTGACCGTCGCCTTGGTCTGCGCAGGCAACCGCGAGCCGGTTGCGGCCAGAGCCGCGGCAATGACGAGGCCACTCACTAGGCGTTTATGCATGAAGTCCCTCCCCGAGGACGCCGGAGAGTCTAGCTGATTTCGCCGCCGGATGAACGGCCGAACTGCCGCGATGCCGGCCCGTCCACGGGACGAGCCGGCATGCGTCTTTGCCTATTGGCCGGGCCAGCGGCCGGGCGTGTAGGGCACGCCCGCGGCTTCGAGCTGCTGCTCGAACTTGCGAATCTCCGCCTCGAGGCCGCGCAGTTCCTTCACCATGGCCGCGAGGTCTTCGTTGGCTATCGCGTAGGCGCGCTGCTGCGTGCCGGTCGGCGCTCCGCTCAAACCGCGCGCGCCTTGCACGGCGGTGTTGACGCGATCCTGGAGGCTCGACGGATCGCCTGATTCGAGGCCGCGCAGGGTTTCGTCGCCACGCATGCGGCGCAGGATGGCGAGCACGCGGGCATCGAATCGCCGAGCCTCGTCGAGCATCTTCACGTCGGCAGGGGAGTCAACGATCGCTCGTTGAATCGCCTGGGTGCGGGTCCGCATCGAGTTCGCTGCTTCGAGCGTGCCCGTGAACGAGCGCTGCAGGCGGTCGACGTTTGCCTGGTACTCGGTGTTCGAGGTGCGCTGAGCCGGGGTCAGCGTCACGCCGGGATCGGCCGTTACCGTCAGCGTCTGTGGGTCGCCGAGCGCGACGACACTGCCGTCCACCCGGCGTGACAGCGCCACGCGATAGGTGCCGGGCGGCACGAAGCTGCCGCCGCCGGTGTTCCCCTGGAAGATCGGAGGATCTTGATCACCGCCGCCGCCACCCCCGCCAAATCCGCCACCGCCCGTGGTCGGCGCGGTGCTGCGCAGGTTCCAGACGTAGCGGTGGATGCCGCGTGCGCCAGGGACGGTCATGCGGCGAACCACGCGTCCCGCCGAGTCCGTGATCGTCATCAGGGTCTGCGCCGCTTCCTCGTCGGCTTCGGCAGTGAGTTCGGCCTGGGTCGGGTAGCGCGGCGACGCGTTCTTTGCCTCGGCGGCCCGCGCCTGGTCCTGGCGGCGCTGGCGGAGCGATCGCGGCGACTCCTTGACCCAGTAGGTGATCAACGCGCCGAAGTAGCGGTTCTCCGACATCCACAGGTTCTCGCCCTGCGAGCCGCGAGACTTGCCCTGCTCGGGCACTTCGACGACGGCAGGCTTGGTCGGGAAAATGTGACTGTCGCGATCGAATGTCGACTGCGCCAGTTGGCGGAGCGGCGAGTAGTCGTCCAGCACGTAGAAGCCGCGGCCGAACGTGGCCAGCACGAGATCGTTCTCGCGCTCCTGGATGGCGAGGTCGCGCACCGCAATCGTCGGCAGGTTGCTGCGGAGGCGAATCCACTTCTTGCCGCCGTCAACCGTGAAGAACAGGCCGTGCTCGGTGCCGACAAACAACAGGTTCGGATTGACATGATCTTCGGCAAACGACAGCACGGGTGCATTCGCCGGCAGGTCGCTCGAGATCGATTCCCACGAGCCGCCACGGTTGGTGCTCTTGTAGATGTACGGCTTGAAGTCGCCGTTCTTGGTGTTCTCGTAGAGCGAGTACATCACCTGCTCGTCGTGCTTCGAGGTGGCGACCTCCTGCACGTAGACGCCGTAGTTGCCGTAGTCAGGCAGGCCTGGGGGCCGCTCGCTGCGCCGCCAGTTGGCGCCGCCGTCGATCGAGACCTGCGTCAGCCCGTCGTCCGTGCCGACGATCATCACGCCTTCGCGACGGCGCGACTCGGCGACCGTCGAGATGTTGCCCCAGGTCGCCGTCGACTGATGCTGCGCGATCGCCTCTGGTGACCACTGGCGTCCCATCACCGGCAGCGTGTTGCGGTCGGTCTGGCGGGTCAGGTCCGGGCTGATCGGCTTCCAGCTGCTGCCGCGATCGTCGCTGCGGAACAGCCGGCTGGCGCCGAAGTAGAGGCGTGATGGCTGGTGCGCGCTGATGATGAACGGTGATTCCCAGTTGAAGCGCAACGGCGCTTCGCCGCGATCTTCAGCCGGGCGGATGCTGACGCGTTCGCTGGTGCGCTTGTCGAGGCGCACGATGCCGCCGTACTGCGACTCGGCATAGACAATGTTCGGATCGCTCGGGTCGATCCGGACCACGAAGCCATCGCCGCCGGTCACGACGAACCAGTCGTTGTTGGTGGAACCGTTCGGCCCCTTCGAGCGCGACGGGCCACCCAGCGTGCTGTTGTCCTGCGTGCCGCCGTAGATGTTGTAGATCGGCTCAATGTTGTCGACTTCGACGTTGTAGAACTGCGTGACGGACAAATTGCTGAAGTGCCGCCAGAGCCGTCCGCCGTCCCACGACTCATAGAGTCCGCCGTCGCTGCCTTCGATCAGGTGCTGCGTGTTATCGGGATCGACCCAGATCACGTGGTTGTCGACGTGCTTGTTACGCTCGCCGATCTGGCGGAAGTTACGGCCGCCGTCATCCGAGACGAAGCTTTGCACCGACGGCACGTAGATGCGGTCGGCGTCCTTCGGATCTGGATGGATGTTCTCGTAGTACATCGGCTGCGCGTTCACCGCGGCGCGGCGCTCCCACGATTCACCGCTGTCGTTCGAGGCATACAGGGCCACCGGGCCGTCCGCGGATTCGACCTTGGCGTAGACCAGTCCCTTCCTCGCCGGTGAGAACGCGGGCACGATGCGGCCGAGGTCGCCGCCGGGGAGGCCGGTACGGATCCTGCGCCAGGTGGCGCCGCCGTCGGTGGACTTGTGCAGCCCGCTTTCAGGACCGCCATGAATCAGCGTCCAGGTGTGGCGGCGGCGTTGATGGGCGCTGGCGATCAGCACATCAGGATTCGTCGGATCCATGATCACGTCGCTGATGCCGGTGTGCTCGCTGATGTTGAGGATCTTGTTCCAGGTGGCGCCGCCATCAGTGGTCTTGTAGAGGCCGCGGTCGCCGCCCGCACTCCATAGCGGTCCGTAGGCCGCCACATACACGACCTTCGAGTCGCGCGGATCGATCACGATGCGGCCGATGTGCTGCGAATCCTTCAAACCGAGGTTGCGCCAGCTTCGCCCGGCGTCGTCGCTGCGATAGATGCCATCGCCCCAGCCCACGCTGCGCTGGTTGTTGGCCTCGCCGGTGCCGACCCAGATCGTGTTCGGATTCTTCGCCTCGATCACGACGTGACCGATCGACGAAGAGCCTTCGTTCTGGAACACGGGAGTGAACGTGGTGCCGGCGTTGGTGGTCTTCCACACGCCGCCGGAGGCAACGCCGATGTACCAGGTCTGCTTGTCTTCGGGGTGGACCGCGACGACGTTGATGCGGCCGGACATGATCGCCGGTCCGACGGCACGCAGGCGGAAGTTGTTGAAGGTACCGGCCGCCCAGGGATCTTGGTTGCCGCCACCGCCGCCTTGGCCCTGGGCAAACACCCCAAGAGACACGGCGACCAGGAGCGCCAAGACAATCGTCAGTTTCTTCATGCGGGCCAGATTATAGTTGGCCCTCACACACTTATGGAGCCATTAAGCCGCCGCGGTTTTGTTGGAACGCTCGGAGCCACGATTGGCGGCGCCTGCCTGCCATACGTCCCAGCGTTCGCCACTGCCAATGTTGAGCCCGAGCGCATCGTCCACACGGCGGGCGACGGCATCGGGATCTCGCCGCGCGAATACGCCGCGCTGCTGGCCAGGCTCTGCGAGGGCAGGGACGTCCAGGACGACAGTTACCTGCTCGGCGGCGAGGTCGAGGCGTTCGAACAGCATTGGGCGAAATTGCTCGGCAAGGAAACGGCCGTGTTCATGCCGTCTGGCACGCTGGCCAATCACCTCGCGTTGCGTGCGCTCGCCGGTTCGAAGCGCCGCGTCATCGTGCCCGAGATGAGCCATGTCTATAACGACACCGGCGACGCGTGCCAGACCCTGTCGGGCTTGACGCTGATGCCGCTCGCGGCCGGCAAAGCGACATTCACGGTCGCTGATGTGGAAGCCGTCGTGTCACGAACGGCCGGTGGCCGCGTGGCTACTGAGGTTGGCGCGCTACTGATCGAAAGTCCGATCCGCCGCTTGTCCGGACAGATGTTTGACTGGGAAGAAGCCAAGCGAGTAACCGCGTTCGCGAGGAACAAGGGCATCAAGACGCACCTCGACGGCGCCAGATTGATCATTGCGTCCGCGTACACGGGCATCACCCCTGCGCAGTATTCGGAGCACTTTGACACCGTCTACGTGTCGCTCTGGAAGTATTTCAACTGCGGCATCGGCGCCATCCTCGCCGGACCGAAGAGTGTCCTCGACGGCATGTTCCACGTCCGTCGCATGTTTGGCGGCAACCTTGCCGTGGGCTGGAACGCGGCTGTTGTCTGCCGGCACTTCATGGACGGATTCGAGGCGCGGCTGAAGACCGCAGTGCAGACGTCAGAGGCGTTCTACGCGGCAATCGCGAAGCATCCGAACATCGGTATCGAGCGCATCGCCAACGGTACCAATCTGACGCGTGTGACCTTCAAGGGGGTCAGTCCCGCTGAGGTAGGGAGGAAGCTTGCCGCACGAGGTATCGCGATGTCCGGTCCAGTGGCCCCCGGCACCATCACATTCGGTGTCAACGAAACCTGGAATCGGATGAGTGCGGCAGCGCTGATCGAGGCGTTCGAGCAGTCGCTGTAGGCGTCGCGCAAACGAAGGACAGTTGTCGAGGCGCGCAGGCGGGTGGCCCGCACTGCTCGCCTGACGAACACTTGGCCTGTGTTAGCCGGCCAGCGGCGTGGAGACGCCGAACTTGAAGCCGTCGATATCCTTGAACTGGAACATGCGAACGCCCCACGGCCGGACGGCAGGCTCGTCGGTCAGCGTGCCGCCGGCGGCCTTGATGCGCGCCGCGGTGGCATCCACTTCGGCCGCGTTCTGCACGTTGATCTGCAGATAGAAGCCCTGGCCCTTGATGCGATCCCAGCCCAGTTTGCCGTCGTCCTGGTTCAGCACGATCTGGCAGTTGCCGGCGACGATCACCGCGGTGGTCACCTTGCCCTCGGTTTCGTAGGTCGCCGCGACGCTGAAGCCAACGGCCTCGCGGAAAAAGCGGATCGATGCGGCCAGGTCCTTGCAGGTGAGCGAGCAACTCAGGTGAGTGGCCTTGATCACCGCACTAGTCTCAGTCATGGTCTGTTCTCTCGATGTGATGAGCCGGACAGTCAGTGTTCGGCAGCCGTCGATCTTATCGTGACGGCCGTCGCGACGACGCGAAGACCAAGTAGGATCACCATAGTTCACGACTTTCCTGGAGCCTGCCCGATGAAACGACTGGCCGTCCTCGCTGTCCTTACCTTGATGTGGCTTGCCTCAGCGGTCGCGCAGGAACGTCCACCGTTCCAGGAGGATTTTCCGGCAGCGGAATTTGTTGAGCGCCGCGGCAAGGTCATGGACGCGATTGGGGCGGAGGCCATCGCCATCGTTCAAGGCGCGCCCGGGGTTGATGGCTTCAAGGTGTTCCGGCAGTCGAACGAGTTCTACTACCTCACGGGGCTCGAGACGCCGCACGCCTACCTAGTCATGGACGGCCGCACGCGTCGGGCGACGCTCTATCTCACCCCTCGCAATCCGGCAATCGAGCGCAGCACTGGCGCCATGTGGTCGGCGGAGGATGCCACCGAGGTGATGCGGCTGACAGGCGTGGATGCGGTGGCGCCGGTGGGCTTGCTGTCACGGCAGACGTTCAACGCCATGCTGCGGCCGCCGCGACCGCGCCTTTACGTGCCGTTCACTCCGGCCGAAGGGGAGGCGCAAAGCCGCGACGAACTGCTCGGCTACCAGGCCGGCGTGGCCGGCGATCCGTGGGACGGGCGGCCGTCGCGCGAAGCGCATTTCCTTGGTCTCCTCGATGAGCGTTATCCGGCGCTCGAGCGGCGCGATCTTTCACCGATTCTCGACACGCTGCGTGCCACCAAGAGCGAACGCGAGATCGCGCTGATCCGCAAGGCCTCGGTGTTGGCGGGCCAGGGCATTCTCGAAGCGATGAAGAGCACGCGGCCAGGAGTCTTTGAATACGAAGTCGCGGCCGTGGCGCGTTTCATCTTCCTGGCCAACGGCGCGCGCTACGAGGGCTACAACCCGATCGCCGGCGGCGGCACCAACGCCTGGATGGGGCACTACTCGCGGAACCTCGATCGGTTGAAGGACGGCGACTTGATCCTGATGGATTACGCGCCGGATCTTCGCTATTACACGAGCGACGTCACGCGCATGTGGCCGGTAAACGGCAAGTACACCGAGGCGCAGCGCGCGCTGGTCACCTTCATCCTCGACTATCGCACCGCGTTCTTCAGGCACATCAAGGCCGGCGTGACGCCTGAAGAAGTGCTCGTGCTCGCGAGGCGCGACATGGAGCCGATTCTCGCGAAGGCGCGCTTTGCCAACGAGCGCCACAGAAAGGCGGCGGAGGAGATGTTGTCGTTTCGCGGCCACCTGCAGCACCACGTCGGCCTGACCGTCCACGACCCCGGCACCATCTGGGGGCAGCCGTTCCGCGAGGGCCAGGTCTTCACCGTCGACCCGATGATGTGGATTCCAGACGAGAAGCTCTACGTTCGAATGGAAGACACCATCCTCGTCACCAAGACCGGCATCGAGAACTTCACGGCATCTCTGGCAAGCACACCGGACGAAATCGAGGCCGTGATGAAGCAGGATGGGCTATTGGCGCGCGTGCCGCGCCTGCCCGCGCGGTGACGAGGAACCAGGTGGAACTGAAGGCGGAAGGCAAGACCCTGATAGCAGCGTGTGGGTGATATCGTTATTCGAATCAAAGTGATATCATCATGCGGTGAAGACGGTATCAACCCGGGCGGTCCCGCGCGTGGCCCGCGTCCTGTTGCGATTGCCGGCCGACCTGCACCGAACGCTGGCCAAGGCCGCAGCCGACGCTGAGCTGTCGTTCAACGAATTCTGTGTTCGTCGCCTGAGCGCGCCGCCTGATGCGCATGGGCAGTCCGCCGTGCGATCCCTCGTTGTCAGCCGCGCGCGCGCGGTGTTCGGCGAGCGGCTGGTTGGCGTGTTGGTTCTCGGTTCGTGGGCGCGTGGTGACGCGGCCGCCACCTCGGACATTGATGTGCTGATCGTGATCGATCCCAAGACCGCGCTGACGCGGGAACTCTATCGCGCCTGGGATCGCGACCCGGTGAGCTTCGAAGGGCGTTCGGTGGATGCCCATTTTGCCCATCCGTCAACGGCCGGCACGCGTCCCACGGCGGTGTGGTGCGAGGCCGCGGTCGATGGCTTGGTCTGGTACGACCGTGACGGGTCGGTGGCGATTCGACTCGGGGAGGTCCGTCGAGCGATTGCCGAAGGCCAGGTCGTGCGGGCCTTCGCCCATGGTCAACCGTATTGGAAGGGAGCGGCGTAATGCGTAATCGTGACCTGGCGGCGGATCATCTGCGGCGCGCCGAGGCGCGGCTCCGCGCCCTCGACGTGCTCTTCGACGCCGCGAGCTGGGCCGACGTGGTCCGCGAGTCGCAGGAGATCGTCGAACTCACCTTGAAGGGCCTGCTCCGCGCCTGCGGCGTCGAGCCGCCGCGCATTCACGACGTGGCCGACGTGCTGCTGGCCGAGCGCGATCGGCTGCCGCAGGACCTGGCGTCCCACGTCGAGCGGCTGGCCGGGATCTCACGCGCGCTGCGGCGCGATCGCGAGCTGGCGTTTTATGGCGCCGAAGACCTGACGCCGTCGACGTTCTATCGCGAGGCCGACGCGGTCATCGCGCGGGACAGCGCACGTGATGTCGTGGCTGCGGTGCGCCCCCACGTTAAGGCCACCGGCGGATGACGCTGCAGTACACCACTGCGTCCACGGATACGCCGCGCCGATGTGCCGCCCTGTCGCAGACTCGCCAGCAGTTCGTCCGCCCGTTTGCGCCGATCGTCGCCGCCCGGCGCCAGGCGTAGCAGCGTCTCGACGATCGTGGCATGGTCGCCCTTCTGCGGCTCACGGTCTGGCACCTGCTGCGAAGAGGTCGGTCCTGGAAAGGAGTCAGGGCCCCTATAACGGCGAACGCAGATGACGCTCGCCTCCGGTTCGCGCCTCGGACCCTACGCGTTGTGGTGGCAGGGCAGGAACGAACAGCCGGTGTTGCCGAATCTGCAACTGTCGATTGCCCCGCCAGCAGGCGCACAGTTTCAGATTGGCGCCAATTCAGGCAACGTGAGCCTCTCGCCGGACGGCCTGAAAGTCGCCTCCCGTGACCGCCGAGACTCTGGCGCATCCCAACATTTCTCCTGACGGACGCAGCCTGGCCTACACCGCCATCAGCAAGGGACAGGGCGACGTCTACATTTACGATTTTCAGAGCGGCACCTCGAGGCGGGTGTCGCCGTCCGATGACTACGATGAGTTGCCGTTCTGGTCGGGCGACAGCGCGTCCCTCTGGTGGTCGTCGAGTGTGAAGGGCCGATACGTCTTGACGTCGGCGCCGCGCGAAGGTGGCGCGCTCAGCGCCGCCCCCATCCGGGGCGACTACTATGGCGGCGGCCAGAAGTCGCCGAGCGGCCGCTTCCTGCTCTACACCGAACGCAGCACCTCAAGCGGACTCGACGTCATGGCCGCCCCCGTGGACGGCGGCCCATCGGTGCCGCTGTTGGCCGCCAGTGGCGATCAGCAGGTTTCCATGGTCACCAACGATGGCCGATGGTTGTTTGTGAGCGACGCGCAGAGCAATCTCCTTGTGCACCGCGTGAACGACGATTCGGGAGTTCCGGTGCTCGGGCCCGCCGTTCCGATTCCATTGTCCACGAGCACGGCGGTGGCCTTCGGCCTGATCACGAAGGGGAGCCCGTCGCTCGTGATCATGGCCCCGGACGGCCAGATTGACACCATGCCGCTCACCATCAGGGCCGATCAGGTCATCGTGGGCCCTCGACGGCCGTTGTTCAAGGTGACGGCGGCCAATGGACAGTTCGCGTTCACCCCGGATGGATCCGAGTTTGTGGTGGTCGAGCAACCGTACGCGGCGACGCAGACGTTCAGTATCCTCACGAACTGGCAACAGAAGCTCGTTCGCTAGCGGCGGCTACTTCGCGGGGGTCCAGGCTGACACCGCGAGCACCGGCAGGTTCCGCCACGACAGCACCAGGAACGCGCCGTCCATTTCAATCGCAAACGGCGGCGTCACCGACAGCTCCTGCGCCACGGTGGCGTGGACGTTCGACAGATCGATCGCGGTGAATCCGCCGCGCGACAACCGGGCCTGCCAGGCGTCGTGACGTTCGTGGCGTTCCACCCGCGCATCACCTTCCCCGACCACGATGTTGAGAATCTCCCGGCCGAAGAATGCGGTTTCGAGCGTCGCGCGCTCGGCGCCATGCTGCGCGAGCGTGGCTTCAAGCGCATCGAACACCGTCAAGTAGTGGACGATCGATTCGGTGATTCGGGGGCCGAATGGCAGCGCGTTGTGTTCGACGTCGGGCTCTGCCAGGCAGAGCGCTGCCGGCTTGAGCGCGCGCAGTCGCGCCAGCACCGCGTCGCGCCGGCCGTCCGACGAGGGCACATGGTGGAGCGCGAGCGCTGCATTGACGATCAGGCACGAATCGTCCTCGCCAGCGAGGGCGTGCAGATCCAGATCTTCGACGAGTCCCGCCACCGGCGCAAATGTGAAGCTGATGCCGAGTTCGGCGGCCCGAGCCGTGAGCATCGCGCCGGCGTGGCGGAGGCGCACGAGCGGGTCGGTGCCGTGCGCCGGCACGTCAATGCCCGTGAGGCGCACCGCAAGCGTGCCGCGCGCGTGGCGCGCGACGGCGTCGAGCAGGTGCAGCCACTGCACGCCCGAACCAAGGCCGATGTCAATGATGTGCACGCGTGGCGCCGGGCCGATCGCGTGCAGCAGCGCGTGATTGGCGGCCGCGTGTCCAAACCGGATGAACGGCGTTGCCGCCGCCAGCACCTCGAACGCCTTGAGCATGTCGCGCGGATCGCGCGTGTCCACGCAGAGATTGCCCAGGCCGGAGGCGTCGCCGGCAAGGCGCGCCTTGAGCGCCGCTGCAAACGCCCGAGCCAGCCGGTCCACGGCCGTCCCCTCAGCGGGAGCGGCGGCCAGCAGTTGGTCCACGGTTGATACAGCGGCCTCGAGATTTCCGGCTTCGATTTCCTGTGCGGCTTCGAACAGTTGCAGGACGACGGGGCGAGGTTCGCTCATGGAGGAATCGTGATTATACGGGCCTCGGGCCAGTGTCATTCGCCATACAATCACCGCACTCTGGAGGATTCATGAGGCCCCTGATTGCCCTTGCCCTGCTCGCATCGATCACCGTTCCCGGGTCCACGCGGCTGACAGCTGCGGGGAGTCCAGCGCGGCTCTTGCGAACCCCCTCGATCAGCGCCACGCACGTGGCGTTCGCCTACGCGAACAATATCTGGATCGTCGATCGCAAGGGGGGCGACGCGCGGCGGCTCACCAGCTTCCAGGGGCAGTCGAGCAATCCGAAAATCTCGCCCGACGGCACCACCGTGGCGTTCAGCGCCGACTACGCCGGCAACACCGACGTCTACACGGTGCCGGTGAGCGGCGGCGAGCCGGTGCGGCTGACCTGGCACCCCGGCGCCGACACGGTGCAAGGCTGGACCCCCGATGGTTCGAAGATCGTGTTCGTGTCCGGCCGCCAGACCCTGGCGCCGAATGCGACAGCGCGGTTCTGGACGGTGCCTGCCAAGGGTGGCATCGAGGAGCCGATGGCGCTGCCGCGCGGATATCAGGGGAAGATTTCGCCCGATGGCCGCCGCATCGCGTATCGCATGAACTCGTCGTGGGACGAGGAGCGCCGCAACTATCGCGGCGGCCAGAACCGGCCGATCTGGATCGTCGATCTCAAATCCTATGACCTCGTATCGCCGCCGTGGACGGATTCGAAGGACGTCGATCCCGCATGGCTTGGTGACACGGTCTACTTCATCTCCGATCGCGATGGCATTGCGAACGTGTGGTCGTACGACACGGCGACCAAGGCGCTGACACAGCGGTCGAAGTTCATTGACTACGACGTGAAGTCGCTCGATGCCGGCGGCGGCGCGGTGGTGTTCGAGCAGTCCGGGTACCTGCACGTCTTCGACCCGAAGACCAACAAGACGGAGCAGATGACGATCAGCGTCGCGGGCGATTTCCCGTGGATGATGACGCGCTTCGAAGACGTGACGGTGCGGATGAGCAACGTCAGCCTGTCGCCAACGGGCAAGCGCATCCTGGTCGAAGCGCGCGGCGAGATCTTCACGATTCCGGAATCGAAGGGTGACATCCGCAACATCACCAACTCCAGCGGCTCGGCGGAGCGGCAGCCGGCCTGGTCGCCTGACGGCAAGTGGATCTCGTACTTCAGCGACAAGTCTGGCGAATACAAGCTGGTGATCGAGTCGCAGGACGGCGTCGGCGCTCCCCGCGAGATTGCGTTCGACAAAGCGTCGTTTTACTACACGCCGGTCTGGTCGCCGGACTCGAAGAAGTTGCTCTACACCGACACCAATCTCAACGTGTGGGTGATGGATATCGAGAGCGGCAAGGCGAAGGCCGTCGGCAACGACCCGTGGATGGTGCCGTCGCGAACGTTGGCGCCGTCGTGGAGCCCGGACTCCAAATGGGTCGCGTTCGCATCGCGCCTCAACACCCTGTATCGCGCCATCATCGTGGCCAACGTGGATACCGGCGAGAAGAAGCAGATCACTGATGGGCTCGCTGACGCGATGTATCCGGTGTGGGACGCGAGCGGCAAGTACCTTTGGTTCCTCGCATCCACGGACTTCGGCCTTGCGTCACAGTGGCTCGATATGACGTCGTACGGCCGCGAGGAAACCTTTGCGCTCTATCTGGCGGTGTTGAACAAGAACGACGCAAGCCCGTTGCTGCCTGAGAGCGACGAGGATCCGGGCGTGGGTTAGCGCCCGGCCGAGGGCGCGCACAAGCCCGCAGCGGGCGGTACGCCGGCCGTGACGATTGATTTCGATCGCCTGCAACAGCGCATACTTGCGGTTCCTGGCGTGCAGGCACGCCAGTACAGCCAGTTAAAAGCCGCGCTGCCCGGTCACGTGTTTTACCTCGAGGCACCTCGCGACGCCAACGCACGCGGCAATACGCTGCATCGCTTCCGTCTGAGCGAGCGCCGGTCAGATGTGTTCCTCAACAACATCAGCACCACGTATTCGATCAGCGCGGACGGCAGGAAGCTGGTCTATCGCAATCCGGCGCCACCGGGGCCGGCGGCGGCTCAGGCCGGCGGCAGCCAGCCGATGTTCCTGGTCGATACCGACAAGGCGCCGCCCACTGGAGGACAGGGCCGCATCGACGTGTCGTTGAAGATGCTGCTCGACCCGAAGGCCGAGTTCACGCAGATTTTCAATGAGGGCTGGCGCCTGCAGCGGGACTACCTCTATGTGCCCAACATGCAGGGTGCCAACTGGCCGCGCATGAAGGAAATGTATGGCGCCATGCTGCCGCACGTCGGGCATCGCGCCGACCTGAACTACCTGCTCGACAACATGGGCGCGGAGATCGCGATCGGCCACTCGTACGTGCGCGGCGGCGCCATGCCCGAAGTGCCGCCAGCCAACGGCGGACTGCTCGGTGCTGACTTCGCGATCGAAAACAATCGCTACAAGATCACGCGTATCTATGACGGCGAGAGCTGGAATCCGGATTTGCGCGCGCCACTTGCCGCTCCCGGCATCAACGTCGCGGTGGGCGAGTTCATCCTGGCCATCAACGGCCAGAACCTCGCGGCGCCGGACAGTATTTATCGGTTGCTCGAGGGCACGGCCAACAAGCAGACGATCCTGACGATCAACACCCGCGCCGACCTCCAGGGCGCGCGGCAGATCACGGTGATGCCGGTCGGGAACGATCAGAATCTCCGCACCCGCGCGTGGGTCGAAGACAACCGCCGTTTTGTCGATCAGCGCTCGAAGGGCCAACTCGCTTACGTCTATGTGCCGAACACCGGGCAGGGGGGCTTCGAGAGCTTCAATCGCTACTACTTTGCGCAGCAGGACAAGGCTGGCGCGGTGATCGACGAGCGCTACAACGGCGGCGGCTCCGCGGCTGACTACATCATTGATGTGTTGCAACGCGACTTCGACGGCTACTTCAATAACGTGGCCGGCGACCGTCGTCCGTTCACGAGTCCTTCGGCGGGTATCTGGGGACCGAAGGTGATGATCATCAACGAAATGGCGGGATCGGGCGGCGACTTGATGCCCTGGATGTTCCGCTACCGCAAGATCGGTCCGCTCGTCGGTAAGCGCACCTGGGGTGGCCTCGTCCACACGGCTGATACGCCGGGTTTCATCGACGGCGGCTCGATGATTGCGCCTCGCGGCGGGTTCTTCACGCGTGAAGGGAAGTGGGCGGTCGAGAACGAAGGCACGGCGCCCGACATCGACGTCGAGAACTGGCCGAAGGACGTGATTGCCGGCCGCGATCCGCAACTCGAGCGCGCGGTTGACGAGGCGCTGCGACTGTTGAAGGAGAAGCCGGTGCAGCGCATGACGAGCGAGCCCGCGCCGCCGACGTGGGGCAAGCGCCCCGGCGGACACTGATGCCGCGGAGGCGGGTCGTGAGACCCGCCTTCCTTCACGAGTTGGCGGGGAGTCGATCCGGAGCGGTCTCCGGGGTGTAGCTCGAAAGCTTCGACAAGTAGAGCCGCGCCTCGCCCTGCTCGACGCCATACGCACGCACAAACCGTCCGCCCCAGACGATCTCGTCGTGGCGGAAGGAGTGCCGGGTGATGACCGGCTGCATGTAGGCCTCGTCGATGCCTTTTACAATCAGCAGCAGTTCGGCGCGGCGGCGTGTCAGCTCGTCATGGGTCAGGCCGGCCAGCGGGCTATCCGCCGCGATCGGGTGGACCAGCGTCCACGACAGCGGCAGGAAGCTGATGCGATCGATCTGCAACGGCAGCGTGTAATAAGTCAGCCGCTCCAGGCTGCCGTCGTCGTCGGCCATCGCCAGCAGGAGCCTCGCTTCGACCTCGACCAGCAAGGTGTGGCGGCGGTTGGCGAGTCGAACCTGCAGGCTCCAGCCGTCCTTGAACGGCGCAATCAACGCGTGGGGGCCGTAGGCCAGTTGCGTGGTGGGCCTGGCAAAGCGCGCGAAGATCAACGCCGCAATCAGCGAGAAGGCAAGGATGCCGAACACCCCTTCAATCGCGGCGAGCAGCCACGTCGCGATGGTGGTCGGATAGAGCGAGCCGTAGCCGACCGTGGTGAGCGTCTGCACGCTCATGCCGATCGCGCTCATCCAGCGGCCGCTCAGCGACGACAGGTCGGCGTTGCCGACCGATTCGATGCCGACCAGCATGTAGAGCGAACCAAACAGCAGGTTCATCGACAGATAAGTGGCGATGATCGTGAGCACCAGCCGGCCCGCGGGCATGGTGGCGAGGGCGACGAATCCTTCACTCGGACCAGTGGCTCGGCTGTCGCGACGGATGTGGAACGTGCCGTCCTTCGACATCAGCCGATCAAGCGGACGGTCGAACGAGCTGGCCAGTCCCGGATCGTCGGTCCGGCGTGATTCCGCCGGCCCCTTGGCAGACGCCGGTGAGGTCATTGCGGGGTGCCGAGTCGAATCGTTCGGCTGCCGAGGTCGGCGATATACAGCTTGCCGTCGCTGCTGATCGTGATGCCCTTGGGATTGAACAGCAGGGCGGCGGTGCCGACCCCGTCGGTGGTGCCGGCGCGATTGGCCGTTCCGCCGACGGTCGTGACCTCGCCCGATGCCGTCACGGCGCGGATGATCTGGTTGTCGGTGTCGGCCACATAGACCGTTCCATCGCGTCCGACAGTGATGCCTGACGGGTAGTTGAAGCGCGCGCTCGCGCCGCTGCCGTTGGTCGATCCAGACGATCCCGCGGTCCCGGCAAGCGTCGTGACGACGCCGCTGGACGTGACCTTGCGAATCGTGTGGTTGCCGTGGTCGACCACGTAGAGCGTGCCGGTCGAATCCACCGTAATGCCGTACGGCACGGTAAAGCGCGCGGCCGTTCCCGTGCCGTCGGTGCTGCCAGAACTGCCCGACTGGCCGGCGAGCGTCGTGACGACGCCGGCGGCGGTGATCTTCCGGATGGTGTTCACCTGGGAGTCGGTGACGTAGACCGTCCCGGCGCCATCGACCGCGACGCCAAACGGCTGAGAAAATCTGGCGGCTGACCCCGTGCCATCGGTGGCGCCACGTGAACGTCCGCTGCCGGCGAAGGTTGTGACGACCCGCGCCGGCGTGATCTTCCTGACCGTGCTGTTCATGCTGTCGGCCACATAGAGGTTGCCGGCGCTATCGACGGCAACGCCCGTTGGCCCGTAGAAGCGCGCGCCGTCTCCCGTGCCGTCATCAATGCCGAACGCGCCAGGCAAACCGGCGAACGTCGTCACCACGCCGTCGGTGCCAATGCGCCGAATGACGTGCGCGGAGGTGTCTGCGACGTACACCACACCGGTGGCATCCACCGCGGTGGCGTACGGCGCATCAAATCGTGCGGTCGTGCCTTGACCGTCTGCCGTGAGCACCCGTCCCGCCAGACCCGCGATCGTCGTCACGCTGCCGTCCCAGACTCGTCGAATCGTGTCGTTGTCGGTGTCCGCGATCACAAGCGAGCCGTCCGACGCGATGGCGACCGCGGAAGGGTAGTGGAAGCGCGCGCTCGAGCCGGCCCCGTCAGACGTGCCCGGCGCGTCAACCGTGCCGGCCAGCGTCGACGCCACGCCGGCAGTCGTAATGCTGCGGATCACGTGCGTGCCATAGTCGGCCACCAGGAGGGTGCCGGAGGTGTTGACGGCGATGCCGCGGATTTCTCCCAGCGTTGCGCCCGTCACGGTAAGCGTGGTGACGGCGCCGCTTGCCGCGATGCGGCGGATTGCCCGGTTGCCCGAGTCAGCCACATAGACGACGCCCGTGGAGTCCACGGCAATCCCCATCGGCCCCCTGAAGGTTGCTGCGGTGCCCTGGCCGTCGGCGCTGCCGGGCACGTCGGCGCGGCCGGCGATCGTGGTGACGACGCCGGCGGAGGTGATCTTGCGGATGGTGTGGTTGTCGTAGTCGGCGACGTAGAGCGTGCCCGTGCTGTCGATGCAAATGCCACGCGGTTCATCGAATCGCGCCGAGGTGCCGCTCCCGTCATCGATGCCTGCCGCGCCTCCGCCCGCAAAGGTCGTGACCACGCCCGCTGCGGTGATCTTCCGGATCGCGTTGTTCGACGCGTCAGCCACATAGAGATTGCCGGCGTCGTCGACGGCCACGCCGAACGGTTCGTTGAAGCGGGCCTGGGCACCGGTTCCATTCGTCGCGCCTTCGGTGCCGCCCGTGCCGGCCAGCGTGGTGACGACGCCTGACGATGTGATCTTGCGGACGATGTTGTTGCGGGTGTCGGCGACGTAAATCGTGCCGTCACGATCGATCGCCACGCCACGCGGAGCGTCGAACTGCGCCTCCTGTCCGGTGCCATCCGCACTCGTCGAGACGCTGGCGCTCGTGCCGGCGAGGGTCGTGAATGTGTAGGTCGACGCGGCCAGGATCGTGATCCCGGATAGGGCAGCGAAGACGAGGGTCTTCATGTCTGAATCATCGGCGGAAACGCGGCCAGCCTGAATCACCCGGTTGCGCAATGCTGCGCGAAAAAGCGGCATTCGCCAAAACCTGCTATACTGTCGTTCGTCTCTGCGTTCGGTTTCAATTCCTTCCGGAATTCTCGTTACCGTCTGAAGCCCAAACCGGGCCACTTTATCGTCAGTTTGCTTTGCGGACAGGGAACGCTCAGCACATAGGAGCGTTTTCAGTCATGCCATTCGTCTCACTCGGGCTGTCGCCCGTCGTGTGTGCGCCGTTGTCGAAGATCGGCTACACGACCCCCACGCCAGTCCAACTCAAATCCATTCCCATCGTCCTGACCGGACGCGATTTGCTCGCGCGCGCGCAGACTGGAACCGGCAAGACTGCCGCGTTCGGGCTGCCGATGATCGAGCGGCTGATGGTCAAGGGCGGTGCGCCACGCGGCGCGGTGCGTAAACCGCGCGGACTCGTGCTCGTGCCGACTCGTGAGCTTGCGGTGCAAGTACACAAGTCGTTGTCCACGTATGCAGTCCCCGCGAACGTCCGCGTCAGCGTGGTGTTCGGTGGGGTGTCGATCGTGCCGCAGAAGAAGGAACTGCTTCGCGGCACCGACATCATCGTCGCAACGCCCGGGCGCCTGCTCGATCACCTTGAGCAGCGCACGGTCGATCTGTCCGGTGTGGAAATCCTCACGCTCGACGAAGCCGATCGCATGCTCGATATGGGCTTCCTGCCGCCGTTGAAGCGCATCCTTCGCGCCCTGCCGCAGCAGCGGCAGACCTTGCTGTTCTCGGCGACGTTCGCGCCGGAGGTGGTCAAGCTGTCGCAAGACTTCACGCGCACGCCCGATCGCGTGGATGTGTCGGAAGGCCAGCCGATGGCTGTCACCGTCACGCACCAGGTGTATCCCGTGACCGACCGTCGCAAGGGCGATTTGCTGCGTCACGTGCTGAACCTCACGCCGGGAACCCAGGCGCTCGTGTTCTGCCGCACCAAGCACGGTTCAAACCGCGTGGGGCAGTATCTCGAGAAGGGCGGCATCAACGCCGCCGTGATTCACGGCAACAAGAGCCAGGGCGCACGCACGCGCGCGCTGGAGGACTTCAAGTCGGGCCGCGTCAATGTCCTGGTCGCGACGGATATCGCCGCCCGCGGTCTGGACATCGCGCAGTTGCCGCTCGTCGTCAACTTCGATCTGCCGATGGTGCCGGAGGATTACATCCACCGCGCCGGCCGCACCGGCCGTGCGGGTTTGACCGGCCGCGCGGTGTCACTGGTGTCGCCTGAAGATCAGGATCTGCTGCGCCGAGTCCAGAAGCTGCTTCCAGCGCCGATCGAGCATGTGGCGGTGGAGCAATTTGAAGTCAGCGCGTCTTCGGGAGAGGCGTTGCCGACTCCGGGACGTCGTCACCAGGGCAGGCCCGGTCAGCGTCGTGGCCAGGGCGGCCAGTCGCATGGTCGTGGGCCCGGTGGCGGTCACGGCCACCAGCAGCACGGTCACGGCCGGGGACCGAGCCATGGCCCCAGGCCGTCGCGGCCCGGCGGTTCTACGCGATTCGGTTCGCGAGGGCCTCGACAAACTCGCAATGCCTGATGAATCCCAGCGATTGGTAGACGCGTACCGCCGAAGTATTGTCGGCGCGAACGTTCAGGCCAACCGTCGGTAGATCCTTCAGTTCTTGCAAGACAGCGGACGTGGCTGCACGACTGTAGCCGCGTCCGCGCCTCTCTCGCTTCGTATAGACATTCCCGATCGCCGCGGCACCTTCGTCTCGAGAGACGAGGTGTGTACCTGCGGCAGCAACCAGATCGTCGCCCTCGAAGACTCCATAGAACACGCCGTCTGAAACCATCGAGTCATAGAAGAAGTCTGGCGACTCTCCAGCCGACTCGCCGTCAGCATAGAGATCCTGCAATTGCGCCACGTCGCCGGACTCCAGCTTCCTCGTGGCGATGGTCTCCGTGCGAGGGGCGGTCCTGGCCTCCCAGCTCATACGCAGCATCTGCCTGACGTGGCTGACGTCGGCATGCTTCGCCACTTCATCGAGCGCGTCTTGCCGGACTTGCAGGTGCACGGGCCACGTGACGTGTGCCAGCGCTTCGCGGATGCTGGCCGTGCCCATGGCGAACAGGATGCTGGTGCCGTAGTCGTGCAGGACCAATGTCAGGTCCGGCGCGAACCACTGGCACTTTGCAAACATGCGCGGCGTCAGGTCGCCGAGCGCGTACACGCACCAGCGAGGGTCGCGACGCAAGAGGTGCCGGATCTGATCTTTGTCGGTGAGCTGCATGTGCAAAGGCGGGGCGGAAACGCCCGCCTTTACAAGGCTACTTCACCTTGCCGTCGAGGATCTCGTAGGCACGGCGCATGCCGTGGTTTGGCGTGATGCCGGCGGCGCGAATGGTCGGGTAGTTCACCGCCTGGCCACGGAGGTCAACGAGCCTGGCCGCCTCCTCCCACGGTGTGCCGGCGGCGTGGAACTTCTGCGCCTGCGACCAGAAGTCGCGCAAGTACGCCTGCCAGTGATCGAGCGCGGCCTTGCCGGTCATCGGCCGGCCGTGGCCCGGGAGGATCGTGTCGAAATCAAGCCCCTTCAGGGCCTCCATCGTCTGGATCCAGTCGGTGATGAACGCATCGCCCATGTACGACGTGCCGTTCACCAGCAGGTCGCCCGTGGCGACAACGCGTTCCTTCGGCAGGTAGACGACCACGTCGCCGGCGGTGTGGCCGCGGCCCATGAACATGATGCGGATCTCGCGGCTGCCGCGAAACAGCGTCATGGTGGTGGTGAGCGTCAGCGTCGGCGGCGTCGGCTTGACCGCAGTGATGCCTTCAAGATGATTGCGCTGGATGGCGAGCTGTTCTTCGATCTGCGCCCTGGTCTTCTCGTCGGTCGCGGCGGCCAGGCGCCCTTCGAGCCCCTTGATCGTCTGTGGCGTGTTGCCAACGTAGAACTCGCGGGCCGGGGAGTCCTGTGACTTGCCGGCGAGGATCTGCGCGCGCGCAAACTCGTGACCGATGATCTCGACCTCGGGCCCGTAGATCTGGTTGCCGTGCGAATGATCGAAGTGGTAGTGCGAGTTGACCACCCAGCGGATCGGCTTCGGTGTGATCGCCTTCAACTCCTCGCGCAGCGACCAGGCGCTGCCGGGGCTGACGTGCGAATCGACCACCAGCACGTCGCGGTCGCCTTCGATGATCGTGGCGTTCGAGAAGACCACCAGGCTGCCCGTGCCGATCGCGTGGTAAACCCCGTCGGCGATCTTGTTGAAGGTCCACGCCTGTCCCTTGTAGTTGGCGCCAATGCCGGTCGGGCGCTGAGGCGGGGCCTGCTCCACACGGCCTGCAGAGATCGCGACCGAGCCGAGTGCGACGAGGGCGGCGAAGGTGAGGAGGCGGCTGCGCGTCATAGCGCGCGATTATAGCGGGTCAGCGGACCGGATCGGCGCACATGTCGCAGACGCGGTTGACCGAGTCAAACCCCAGGAACTCCACCGCCGGCGTGAGGTAATCGGGCCGCGCCGGTTCCGCCTTGAGCAGGTCGGTGCTCAGGTATTTCTTGTTGCTGTCGCTCAGGACGGTGACGACCACGGCATCCGGACCGAGGCGATCCTGCGCGCGCAACGCGCCGATGACGTTCGCGCCAGACGAAATGCCCACCGCCAGTCCGTGATGCGCCAGCAACTGCGCCATCAGGATCGCGTCGCCGTCGTTGGCCTGTAACACCTCGTCAACCTCATCGAGCTGCACGATCGGCGGGATGAACTCGTCGGAGATGCCTTGAATGCGGTGGTGTCCCACCTTGTGGCCGGTCGACATCGTCGGCGACTCGGCCGGCTCGAGGGGATGGATCTTGACGGCAGGGTGCTTCGACTTCAGGAACCGACCGACGCCCATCACGGTGCCGCCGGTGCCAACGCCCGCGACAAACGCGTCGGGCGTGAGGCCGTGGCTCTGCAGCTGCGCCCAGATTTCGGGCCCGGTGCCGTGCTGGTGGGCCTCAACGTTGGCCGGGTTCGCAAACTGGTGAGGCAGGAATGTGGACGGCTGTGCCTGCCGCATGGCATCGGCGCGTGCGATCGCGCCGAGGAAACCGCCGTCGGCCTTGCTGACCAGGACGATCGAGGCGCCAAAACTCGAGATCAGGGAGATGCGCTCGGCGCTCATCCAGTCCGGCATGAAGATGGTCACCGGGTGACCGGCGGACCGGCCGATCGCGGCGAACGAGATGCCGGTGTTGCCGCTGGTGGCCTCCGCAATCGGCGCGCCGGCAGTAAGGTCGCCGGTCGCGTAGGCCCGCTCCAGGATGTGCAGGGCCATGCGGTCCTTGATGCTGCCGGTGAGGTTGAGCGGCTCGTATTTGGCGTAGATGGTGCGCGGCTGGCCGCGGAACTTCAGGGACAGCGAGAGTAGCGGGGTGTTGCCGATCAGGCGGTGCATCGCGCGAAAGCGATGCGCGTGGCCGGTGTCGCGAGAGAGCGGTAGGTGCGACACCGGCCTGCGGACTACTGCTGCGAGGAGCTGCCCTTGCTCTTTGCGGCGATCGCCTTGTTGATCGCCTCAATGGTCTTGGTGGCGCGGAACTCGACGATCTTCTTGGCGAGTTCGGTGTTCTTCGCCTTGTCGCCGACATTCACGCCGTTGATGGTCGCCTTGCCCGCCTTGACGCGCTCGTTGAAGCGCACCGAGTTCGGGTCGTCGATGAACATGTTCAGGGTGATGATCGGATCGTCGTGCATGCCGTCCGACTGGCCTTCCTTGATGCCCTGGCCCTCCATGTACTTCGCGACGCTGGCGTAATCGTAGTACTCGCCGATGTGCAGCGCGAGCGCCTTGCCGGCCCACTTCGCGGTGAGCTTCTCGGCCACGGCCGCCTGGCCCTTCTGGTTACCTCCGCTGTCGCCAATGAAGATGATGTTCTTGAAGCCGTGGGCCTGCAGGCTCTCGGCGATGTCGGTGAGGAGCATCTGGAACGTCTCTTCGCGGGCGGTGATCGTGCCGGGCGAGGTCATGTGGCCGGTCTTCGGCTCGATGCCGCCTTCCGGCACGAACTTCACGATCGGCGCGCACAAGGCGTTGCCCATCTTGCGGGCGATGGCTTCGCAGTTGGCATGCAGCACGTAATTGTGCTTGCCGGTGACGAGCCACGGACCGTTCGGCTCCATGCCGCCGGTCGCGATGATGATGTTGGTCTTGCCGGCCTTGAGTGCATCGCGCACATCAATCCAGGTCATCTCCTCGAGCCACACCGTGTTCGGCGCCGGCAGCGGGGCGGCGACGTCCTTGCAGTTGTACGGGTTGTCGCGGCAATCACCGCCGCCCATGGTGCGCGGATCGGGCTCGCGACGCTGGCCCTGCTGGGCCGCGGCAAACGTGCCGGCGAGAACGGTGATGCTCAGAGCAAGTAGGGCGATCTTTTTCATGATGTCCTCTGAAACGGTTAGCTGCCGGCCTTGATGCGGAAGGTGCCGTCTTCCATGCGTTCGCGATACTTGCCGTGGCAGGACGCGCAGGTGCTGCCCATAGGGGTGATCGACGTCTTGGCGGCTTCAATGTTGTTGAGGCCCAGGTTGACCAGAATCGCGTCAGCGTGGTTCTTGCCGTCGACCGCCCACTTTATGGCTTCGTCGTTCTTCTTCGTCTTGAAGAAAATTTCGATCTCCGTGAACAGGCCCTTCAGAATGGTGGCCTGTTCCTTGGCGCCCGCCATGTCCTTGCTGTCGAGCGTCTTGCGCACCGCGCCCTGAGCCGGCGGCAGCTTGGTCATGATCTTCTGCAGCGCCAGGTCGTCGGCCGACATTGGCGGAATCGGCTTCTTCGCAATGTCGATACCGGCGCTGTTGATCACGGCGGTTGCGAGCACGACCGGCTTGCCCTTGAACTTGGCAATATCCGCGGGCGACAGGTCGATGGCGTAGTCCTTCAACTTTGCCGCGACTTCTTTCTCGTCAAACTTGATCAACTGGCCAATGACGGTGACGTAGGTGTTGGCGTCGGTCGGCTTCTGCAGTGAGGGCGCGAGCACCAGCACGTCCTTGCCGGTGGCCTTGGTCTTGTCCTGGTCGACCGAAAACGACGTCTTCGACAGGTTGGCCTCGACCGCACCGGTCAGCGTCACGTATTCGTTGATGTACGGATCCGGGTTGGCCGCGACCGAGCTGGCGGCGACGGGCACGAGTGGCTTCGGCGGTGTGCCGGCGGGTGGCGCCTGCGGCGGACCCTGGCTGGCGATGGTCGCCGAGAACGAGGTGACAAACCCGGCCAGTACAACTCCGGCCACGAGCACGGTGGACTTGGTCGAACGCTGCATGAAAGGACTCCTAGTGTGTTCAGGAGCATGTGTTTCGGCGATCCCTGAACCAGCACATTGTAATGGATACGACTACAATGCCGCCCAGGTAGAGGGGGTTCAATGCGTGCACTGACGTATTTGTTTGTAACGGCTTTCACCGCCACCGCCGCCATGGCCCAGACGCCGGCGCCCGGCGGCCAGGCCCAGGGCGACCGCCGGGTCGCTTCGGTCAATAGCGCGCCGCGTGTGGACGTGACCGACATGGCGCGGCCGATCGACATGCGCGACAGCGTGTGGATCGAAGACCTCACCATGCTGGAGGTGCGCGACCTGATCAAGGCCGGCAAGACCACGGCCCTGATCCTCACCGGCGGAATCGAGGAGAACGGCCCGTACCTGACGACCGGCAAGCATAACAACGTGCTGAAGGCGACGGGCGAATCGATCGCGCGCTCGCTCGGCAACGCCCTGGTGGCGCCGATTGTGACCCTTGAACCCGGCAACCCGCTGCGTCCGAACCTCTCGCCGGGCACGATCGTGTTGTCGCAGGCGACGTTCCAGGCCGTGCTTACCGACATGGCCAACAGCCTGCGCTCGCAGGGGTTCAAGGACGTGGTCATGCTCGGCGATAGCGGCGGCAACCTGAAGGGGATGCAGGCCGCGGCCACCGCGCTCAACGAGCAGTGGAAGGGACAAGGCTACGTCCACTTCATCCCCGAGTACTACAACTACGCCGACGTCGAGAAGTTCGAGGAAGAGAAGCTGGGCATCCACGAAAAGCTCGAGGGCTATCACGACGATTACTACATCACCGCGATCATCTCGACGGTGAGCACCGACGCGATCCGCATGCCCGAACGCCGCAAGGCCGGCAAGTTCGTGATCAATGGCGTGCCGCTCGACCCGATCGCGAAGACGATCGAGAACGGCAAGAAGATGGTCGCGTTTCGCACCGAGGTGACGGTGGCGGCGATCAAGAAGTCGATGGAAGGGAAGAAGTAGCACGATGTACGTAGCAAGTAGCAGGAAGCGCGCGTTCTTCTTGCTGCTTGCTACCTGTTACTTGCTCCTGGCGCTGCGGCCGTCGGCCCAGACCCTCCCGCGGCCGCTGGGCCGCATCAGTGACTTCGCCAACGTGATCGATCCCGCCACCGAGGCCGATCTCGATCACCGCATTGATCTGCTCGAGCAACAGACCGCCTCCGAGGTGGCCGTCGCGACGGTTGAGTCGCTGGACGGCATGTCCGTCGAGGAGTACGCCAACCGGCTCTTCAAGGAGTGGGGCATCGGCCGTGCCAAGCAGGACAACGGCGTGTTGGTGCTCGTCGCGCCGAACGAGCGGGAGATGCGCATCGAGGTGGGATACGGCCTCGAGGGCGTGCTGCCGGACGGACTTGCCGGCGAGATGATCCGGGAAGCATTCACGCCGCGCTTCAGGGACGGGGACTACTCGGGCGGAATTCGCGACGGCGTTGGCCGGGTAATTGCCGTCGTCGAGCGGCATCAGGTCCTCACCGCCGAGGAACTGGCGCGCTTCAACAGCGGCGGCGATGAGGAGATCCCGACCTGGGCCGTCCTCTCGTTCTTCGGCGTGTTTGTCACGATTGGCTTCGGCATGCTGGGCATTGGCCTGCGCAGCAAGACCGTCTTCCCCATGCTGTTCGGCAGTTTCTTTGGCGGCATGCCACTGCTGATGAGCATTGCCGTCGTCGGCAGCCTGACGCTGGCGACCCTCGTGCCGTGGGCCATCGCGATGTTCGTGGTGGGCTACCGGCTCGGCGGCCGGGAGTCGTGGCGCAACGCATTTCGTGACTCCGGCAAGGGGGGCCGGGGCGGCGGTTCGTCAGGTGGCTGGACGATGGGGAGTTCCGGCCGTTCCGGTTCGTCGTCCGGTTCGTCATCGTCGAGCAGCTTCGGCGGCGGTTCTTCTGGCGGTGGAGGCGCGTCGGGGAGATGGTGACCAGGAGCGCGAGGGTGCGGGTGTGCGCGAGTGCGTGGATGCTTGGGGCCGCAATGCTCAGCGCCGCGTGCTCATCGTTTCCCGCGCAGCGCGAGGCCGGGCGAGCCCGTGAGGTGATTGGGACCGTCGACAGCGTCGCCACCCTCGCGCTCGATTGTGGCAGCTCGATCCTGGCCAGCGATGAATGGTGTGCAGACCTCACCATGAAAGACGGCAAGCGGCTGAGGTTCGAGCGTGTTGGCTTCAACGCGTTCGGGTCATCGGCGGTGAACGTGTTTGTCTCGGAGGCGGGAGGATTGACGCCCCGCATCGCCTCCTGCGACGGCGTGGCCACGCCGAATTTGCATCGTGAAAGCGCGCTCGGACATCGCTTTCGCCCGACGCTGATCGACGTCAAGGATGCCGTGTTTCGCTACAAGGAAGTCCTGCAGGAAGTCCAGTTCTGGCCGCAGTGCCCGCAGTACTGGGAGACGACCGATCGCCTCGGCGCGCGCTTCCGGTTCTGTGCCCGCAAGGCCGGCGCGACGGACGAGCCGCCGCGCCCGGATTGCGTTTCCTGATGTCGGGACGCTAATCCCTCGAGAACACGAAGTACAGCGCCAGCGGTGTCAGCAGCAACAGGGCCGCGGCCGCGACGCCGACGGCCACCGACTGGGCAAGTCCGCCGGCAATCGCCGCGGCGACCGCCGTGTTCGGGAGCACCTCGTGAGACAGTCTGCGCGCCGTGTCGAACGCGCCTGGCACCATGGGCCACACGGCGGTCAGGCCGGCGAGCAGCACGCCCACGACCATCGCCGCCGTGATGGCGTGCATCCAGCCGATTGGCCTGGCCGCAGCCTGCGTTGATTCCAGCCGCGCGCGCACCGCCGCGCGCCACCACACCTGTCCGGCCGCCGGGACCTGCACGTCGAGGCGTGAGGCGTCGATGTCGTCGCGGAGCAGGAGCGAAACGCTCGCGACGTCCTTGCACGTCGCACAGGTCCGTGGGTGCGTGACGAGTGGCTCTTCGCATTGTTCCGGCCAGTGTCCGGCCAGCACGGCGTTGACGACCCGCTGTTCGTACTGGCAGTCGAGTCTCTCCTGGTTCAGGATGTCCATAAGCGCCCTCCGGGATGCAGCCGCTTCACCAGCCGTTGTCGCGCCCGATGCAACATTGCTTTCAGGCTTGCGGTCTTGACGCCGATCGCCGACGCGATCTCCTCGTGCGACCAGCCTTGCGCGTAGGCCAGCCACAGCATGCTGCGCTCGCGCGGCTTCAACTGCTTCAACGCCGAATGCAGATCCAGTCGTCGTGCGGCGCGCTCGGCCACATCTTCCTGCCGGTTGACGTTGGCGGTGTCGACGGCTGGTGTGGCTGGCACCTCCATGAATGGCCGCCGGCGGTGGTCGTGCACCAGGTTCGTCGCGATGCGAAACAGGTAATTGCGCCGGTGATCGTCACTCTCAAACGCGAGGTTCGCGCGCAGGAACCGGTAGTAGGTTTCCTGCAACAGGTCATCGGCGAGCCGATCATCGCCGGTCATGCGTGCCAGGTAGACCCGGACTGGCCGTGCCGTCAGCTCGTAGAACGTCCTGAAGGCTTCCTCGGTCATCTGGAACGTGCGTTCGGCTTCGTCGAAAGCGCCGAGGCGTTCCACGTCGCTCAGCGTGATCTCACGCATTGGTGGATTGCGATTCTGTGGTGGATCGCGCTGGGAACAGGCCCAGGCGCGACGACACCGCGAAGGCCATCAGTGCCGCGAAGATGAAGCCAAGGCCCAGGGAGAGGATGATCACGCCGACCACGACCATCGCGTTTTGCGCATCGTCGACCACGAACGAGCCGGCGTAGCGGACGCCGCCGCCGAGGACTGACAGCACGACGCCGGCCATCATCGACCAGACGATCGAGCCGACCGGGGCCGAGAAGCCCGGACCATCCGCATCGGCACGTACCGGAGCGGCTTCAAGGAAGCGGCGGCCGGCCGGACTCTGCACGTAGGCGATCAGCTCCTCATTGCTGCTGAGGCGGTCGAGCAGTTTGGTATGAAATTCGGCTTGCACGGTCGACGCCTTGAGCCAGCGGCGGTGCTGGATGAATGCGCGGACCAGCCAGATGATGAGGCCGGCGAAGAGGACCATCACAAACCCGACCGCAAAGCCGCCGAGCAGCACCCCCAGGGCTTCGAAACTGGGGTCGAGCTGACGCGAGTTCTGCCAGGCGCCAAATCCTTCGAGGTAGTACTCAACGTTGCGGGGAATCTCTGGATGGTTCTCGAGGTATTTCACCAGGTCCGGATACGCCGCCATGTAGTCCGGCTTCGACAGCAGCGACGGGTCACGCCGGAAGATCTCGCCGACTGAGTGCGGATACTTTTCGAGCAGTTCGCGGAGCGTGTTGCGGGTGTCTTCAGCAGTTGGCGTGATGACGGCCTGCTCGGGGCGTTCGGCCGTGGTCTGGGCGGTGGCGGGGGAGCAGAACCCCAGGACCGCCACGAGCATCGGGAGAAGAAGGCGTTTCATGACCATTAATACGTGAAACGCCGCGAAAGGTTATCAGCAGGGGTCAGACATGGCGGACGTAGCGGTTGCGGCCGGTCTCCTTGGCTTTGTACATGGCTGAATCAGCCAGGCGGATCAGGTTCTCGGGATCATCGCCGTCATAGGGATAGTGGCTGATGCCGATGCTGCACGAGATGCGCACCTAGGGCGTGGCAGGGGTCGCGGTCCAGGCGGGCGCAATCGGCCTGGACACGGCATCGACGATCTTGCCGGCCACGGCGCTCACGTCGACCGACGGCCCGGGGAACTCCGTGATCACGACGAACTCGTCGCCGCCGTAGCGGACGACGACATCGGTAATGCGCAGGCAACCCTTGAGGCGATCGGCCGTGAGCCGCAGCACCTCGTCCCCGGCGCCATGTCCGTGCGAGTCGTTGACCTTCTTGAAACCGTCCAGGTCAACCAGCAGCACGGCGACGCTGTCCTGGGATCGCCGCGCGCGCGCGATGGCCTGGCGCAGGCGTTCGTGCAGGCCGCGTCGATTGGGTAGTCCGGTCAGCGCGTCGTGCTGCGCCAGCAACTGTGCCGCCCGTTCCCGTTCCTTGAAATGCGTAATGTCGGAGCGCAGCACCACCATGCAACCGTCAGGCATGCGATGGCGGATCGACTGGACCCAGCGACCGTTCTTCAACTGCTGGACGTGCGGTACGCCGTCGGCGCGCTGGTGCAGCTTGACGCGATCGGCGACCCAGCCGTCGACGTTGCCGCCGTACTCCGGGGGAATAGGCTGGCCGGACTCGACCTGCTTTCTGATGATCTCCTCGACGTGCATGCCGACCATGGTGCTCGCGTCGAAGGTGGAATCGCCAAAGCCCTCGAGCATCCTGGCGTAGATCTCATTGCACGGGATGATCCGGTCATCCGCGTCGAACAGACGAAGCCGTCGGTCATGCTGTCGACGGCGCGTATCAGGATGTCGCCGGCGTTCTGAAGCCCAGGCCGTTTCACGGTTTTCAGCCTAGCATGGCCGCGCTTCGGTCGTGAGTTCAGATGTTACGCTCACAGCAGTGGAATCGCGCCAGCGCCACGTCTCGATGATCCGGTCCTGCACCTGGGCCGACGTGCTCACGATCGGCAACGCCTCGTGCGGCACCATCTCCATCTTTCTGTGTCTCGACTACCTGGCCACGGGCCGGGCACGGTTTCTGTGGGCCGCGTTCGTCCTGCTGCCGGCCGCACTCGTGTTCGATGTGCTGGACGGCTACGTCGCCCGCCTCGACAAGAAGCGGCAGTCGGTGCTCGGCGCGGATCTCGACTCCCTGGCCGACGTGATTTCGTTTGGCGTAGCACCTGCGGTCCTCGGCTTCACTCTTGGCATGCGCGGCGGCTGGGACATGGTGGTGCTGACCTACTTCGTGGTGTGTGGCGTCAGTCGTCTTGCGCGATTCAACGTGACCGCCTCAGCCCTGGCCGACGAGAAGACCGGCAAGGTGAAGTACTTCGAAGGCACGCCGATCCCGACCAGCGTCCTGATCGTCATCGTGCTCGGCGTTGCGCAGTTTGTGGGCCGGGTCGACGACAACTTGTGGTTTGGCGTGGTGAGGCTTGGCATCGCCGACTTGCACCCGCTCGCGCTGGTTTACGGGATCAGCGGGAGCGCCATGATCAGCGCGACGCTGCGCATCCCGAAGCCCTGATCGCCGCCAGCTCGGAGGACCCGGTCAGCACCGGGTCGCCGTATGATTTGGCCATGTGTGGCACTTCTCGGAATCTTCGGTGGTTGGCGTGCCTGGCGGCGATGCAGATCGGCCTCCTGGCTCAACAGGCTTCCGCGCAGGTGCTATACGAGGGCGCGCGGCTCATTCTAGGGGACGGCTCTGCGGCCGTCGAACGCGGAGCGATGGTCGTGGCCGACGGCCGGATCGCGCAGATCGGCACCCAGGGGCAGGTCAAGGTGGCGCCGTCGGTGCGCCGGGTCGACCTCTCAGGCAAGACCGTCATGCCCGCGCTGATTGCGACGCACGTGCATCCAGGTTTTCAGAAGGGCACGACGTACCTCCGCGAGAACTACACCGCTGACACCATCATCAGCGACCTGAATCGCGCGCTGTATTGGGGCATCTCGGTCGCGCAGTCCCAGGGGATCGAGACCGGCGACGCGATGTACCAAGTCCGTGCCGATCAACAGGCCGGCAGGTTGCCGCCAACCGCGAAGCTGCTCGTGGCCGGCCGTGGGATCGGATCGCCAAACGCGGGACCCGGCGGCGCGACCTACGTGGGTATGGCGTACGAAGTCACGACAGAAGCCGAGTGCCGGAAAGCCGTGGAGGAACTCGCCGCTCGAAAGGTCGACCTCATCAAGATCTGGGTGGACGATCGCAACGGCCGCGCTCCGAAGCTGGCCGCGCCGCTGTATCGCGTCATCATCGACGAGGGACACAGGCGCGGATTGAAGGTCAACGCGCACGTCTTCTATCACGACGACGCGGTCGACTTGGTCAATGCGGGGATCGACGGCTTTGCGCACCTCGTCCGCGACAGGGTGATGGACGACGCGCTGGTCGCGGCAATCGTGCAGCGCGGGGTGTATGTGATGGGCAACATGTCGAGCCCTCGCAAAGCCACCTATCCGTCGCTGCCGCAGTGGTTGATGCCGGGCGATCCGATGACGCGTTTGATGACCGACTCAGTGGCCGCGCCGGTCCTGGATCGGCTGCGTGCCTACTTTGGCCAGCGTGAACCGAAAGCGGTCGCGGCTGCGCAGCAGCGCTATCGCATCCTCGAGCAGAGTCTCGCCAAGCTCGATCGCGCCGGCGCGAAGATCATTCTCGGCGCCGACACGGGCCTGGAGGACCACCTGTTCGGCATGGCCGAGCACCTTGAACTGGAAGCCATGGTCGATGCCGGCATGACGCCGGCCCGGGCGATCGTGGCGGCCACCAGCCGCTCGGCGGCGTATCTCGGCTTGAAGAGCAAGGGGATCCTGCGCCAGGGGCTGGACGCGGACTTCATCGTGCTCGACGCCAACCCGCTGGAGGCAATCGTCAATACCCGCCGCATTGACCGCGTGGTGCTGGGCGGCCAGCAGATCGATCGCTCGGCCGTGCGCGCCACGCTCAAGTAGGCACGGCCGACATCGGCGTCGGACTTCCGGCATCCAACTGGCATGACGCTCCCCGCCGACGCCCGGATTGGCCAGGTCACCCTCACGGTTCGCGATCTCGATCGGTCGCTGGCGTTTTATCGCGATGTCCTCGGGTTTGAAGAGGCGCGTCGTGACGGCCGGGTGTCTCACCTCGGGGCCCCGGGCGGGCGGGTCATCATCGAATTGCAGGAGCGGCCGGATGCGATCCCCAAGCCGAGGCGGAGCAGCGGCTTGTATCACTTCGCCATCCTCGTGCCGTCCCGCGCCGCGCTGGGACGTTCGTTGCGGCGGCTGGCCGCCACGCGGTGGCCGATTTCTGGCGCCTCCGATCACCTCGTGAGTGAAGCGCTCTACCTGGATGATCCGGATGGCCTGGGTATCGAGGTCTATCGTGACCGTCCTCGGGAGAGCTGGCAGCAACTCATGAACGGCGAGATTGCGATGGGAACCGACCCGCTTGACCTGCAGGCCGTGCACGACGAGCCCGGCGCGGAGGCGCCATGGCAGGGACTCGACGCCGGGACGATCATGGGTCACGTGCATTTGCACGTGCCGCAGCTCGAGACGGCAGAAGCGTTTTACTGCGGACAGATCGGGTTCGATCCGATCCTGCGTCGCTACCCAGGCGCGCTGTTCGTATCGGCGGGTGGGTACCATCACCATGTTGGTCTCAACGTCTGGGCCGGCGCGGGCGCGCCGCCGCCACCACCGAATGCGGTGGGATTGCAGTCGTTCACTATCGAGTCGTCGCAGTTGACCGCGCGTGACGTCGCCGACGTCTCGACTGGAGTGGTCGTACAATATCGACCGACGTGATACTGCTGATCTTTGCCCTTCTGCTCGCGCAGCAACCGGTGGCTGCACCCGAGTCGCAAGTGCAACGCGCGGCGATGGATGGGTGGATGGCCGCCCGCGCGCTGGCGCCCAAGGGCGGGCCGGTCAGCCTGCTTGGCCCCGTCAACCTTCGCCTGCGTGAGCTGGACACGTTTCCCAACATGTCCGCGCGCTACGCCGAACTCGCCATTCGCGCCGCGATTTCCGCCGCGCAAGAAGAGCGCGAAGAGATGGCGCTGCTGCTCGAGCACGCCAAGGGGCTGTCGGACCAGATGGCAATCGGGGCGGCGCCTGCGCAGTGGCCGTTGCCAATCGACGAACTGTCTGGCGAGCTGTGGTTTGAAGTCGATCGTTTCGAAGAAGCCCGGGAGGCATATCAACGCGCCACGGCGTTGAGGGCCACGCCGAACGCGTGGATCGGCCTCGCACGGTCGAGCGACAAGCTCGGCGATGTTGCCGGCGCGTGTCGCGCCTATAAGAGCGCGCAAACCACGCCCAATCTGCCGTCTTCGGTCGAACTTGAGATTTCCCTCTACAACTTGAAGTGCCGATAGCGTCCGCTACAATGTGCGCATGAGAGGCATGAGCAGGATCGTCCATCCTCTCGTTCGTGACGTTCGCGGCGGCCCGCTTCGGCGAGCTTCCTGGGACGAGGCGCTGGATCGCGCGGCCAGGGGCTTTGCCGCGGTGCGCGATTCTCTTGGCGGACAGGCGTTCGGCCTGTTCAGTTGCTCGAAGAGCACGAACGAGATGAACTACGCGGCGCAGAAGTTTGCGCGCGTGGTGATGGGCTCCAACAACCTCGATAGCTGTAACCGAACGTGACATGCCCCAAGCGTCGCCGGTCTGGCGACGGCATTCGGCATGGGTGGCGGGACGAGCTCGTACCGCGAGATTGAAGAAACGGACTGCATCCTTCTCTGGGGGTCGAACGCCAGGGAGACGCACCCGATCTTCTTTCACCACCTCTTGAAGGGCGTGAAGCGTGGGGCGAAGCTCTACGCGATCGATCCGCGGCGGACCTCGTCGGCCGAGTGGGCCGACGTGTGGGCCGGGCTCGACGTCGGCACCGACATCGCGTTGTCGAACACGATGGCCCGAGAGATCATCACCGCCGGCCTGACCAACGACGAGTTCATCGAGCACGCCACCTCGGGATTTGCGGCCTACCGCGACCTGGTCGAGCCCTGGACGCTGGCGCGCGGTGAAGCCGAGACCGGCGTGCCACGCCACGTGATCCGGGAGATGGCGCACACCTATGCCACTTCCGGGCGCGCCATCATTTGCTGGACGCTGGGGATTACCGAGCATCACACCGCGGTTCACAATGTCTTGTCGTTGATCAACCTGTCGTTGCTGACCGGGCATGTCGGACGGTGGGGCTCGGGCCTCAACCCGCTGCGCGGCCAGAACAACGTGCAGGGTGGAGGCGATATGGGCGCGCTGCCGGATCGCCTGCCCGGGTTTCAATACGTTGAGAACGACGAGGTGCGCGCGAAGTTTGACAGCTTCTACAGCACCACCATTCCTCCGAAGAAGGGCTGGCACCTGTCCGCAATGTTCGACGCGATGGAACGCGGGGAGCTGAAGACGCTGTATGTGATCGGCGAAAACCCTTTGCAGTCCGAGGCAGATCAGCATCGCGCCACGAAGTTGATCGAAGGACTCGACCTCCTGGTCGTGCAGGACATCTTCCTGACCGAAACGGCGCAGCGCGCCGATGTCGTGCTGCCGGCCGCCGCGGGTGCGTTCGAGTCGGAAGGCACCGTCACTAATAGCGAACGCCGGGTGCAGCGCGTGCGCAGGACGCTGAATCCTCCAGGTGAGGCCCGCGAAGACCTGGCGATCATCGTCGACCTTGCGCGTCGCATGGGGCATGACTGGCCGGGCGATGCGGAATCGATGTGGAATGAGGTGCGGCAGTTGTCGCCCATGCACACCGGGATGAGCTACCAGCGTCTCGAGGCGCTCGGCGGCATTCGCTGGCCGTGTTACGACGACCAGCACCCGGGCGAGCTGTTCCTGCACTCGCGTCTGTGGGAGCGGCCGGTCAAGGGGCCGCGCGCGCCGTTCTCGATCGTCAGCCACGCACTGCCGATCGATGAGCTGAACGACGAGTTCCCGCTGCGCCTGACCACCGGTCGCCGTCTGTCGGAGTACAACACCGGAGTGCAAACCGGGTCGTATGCGTTTCCCACGCGTCGCGGCGAGACGATCGACGTGTCTCCAGAGGATGCGACGCGTCTCGGCTTGCGCGAAGGACAGCAAGTCCGGGTGCGCTCGCGCCGCGGGGCCGTCGACGTCCCGGTGCACATCGATCAGGCCTTGCGTCCGGGACTAACCTTCATGACGTTTCACTTTCCGGATGATGTCGCCACTAACATGCTGACCAACGACAAGGTCGATCCGCTGGTCGGCACTGCGGAGTTCAAGGCGACCGCGATTCGGATCGAAGTCTGATGGACCTGAAGATCGTCGGTGCAGAGCCGACCGAACCAGAGCGCAAGGCGGTGGACCGGCTGTTGGGGCCTCCGGTGAGCGGATGGGAGGGCGGGAGCCGCGACATTGCGCGCGACGGCCGATCCGCGCTCGGCGGACGACAGGTGAGCGGCGATCGCGATCTGCTCCTGCCGGTGTTTCACGCCGTCCAGGATGCGATTGGCTGGATTAGCCATGGCGCGCTGAACTACATCTGCCGTCGGCTCTCCGTGCCGCCCGCCGAAGCCTGGGGCGTGGTCACCTTCTATCATCTGCTTGCCACCGAACATCAATCGCCAAACGTGGCGCACGTCTGCGACGACATCGCCTGCAGGTTGAGCGATCTTGATCCGCAGATCGCGGCCCACGAGGCCGCCGGTTTCACAGTGAAGCGTTCGCCGTGCCTGGGGCAGTGCGACCACGGCAGGGCAGCGCTCCTGATCCGCGCCCGTTCCCAGTCCGATCGCAGAGTGGTGACGTCAGGCGAGGCGCAGCACGTCGGCGCACTTGGCGCCCCACGCCTCGTGAAGCGCATTGGTCGCGTCGACCCGTCGAGCCTCGATGACTACCGGAAGCACGGCGGTTATTCGGCGCTCGCCAAGGCGCTCGAGATGGGCGCCGAGCGGGTCATTGCCGAAGTGACCGCGGCGAGGTTGATGGGCCGCGGTGGTGCGGCGTTTCCGACCGGCCGGAAGTGGGACGCGGTGTCGAAGGAAGCGGCCAGGCCGCACTACGTGGTCTGCAACGCCGACGAGTCCGAGCCTGGCACGTTCAAGGATCGCGTGCTCATGGAGGGTGATCCGTTTTCGATCATCGAAGCCATGACGATCTGTGGGCTGGCAACCGGCAGCGAGCGTGGCTTCATCTACATTCGCGGAGAGTATCCGGAAGCGGAGCGCGCGATCGGGCACGCCATTGCGCAAGCGCTGGCGGGAGGTTTCCTCGGCCCGAACATCATGCGCACCGGCTTAGCCTTCGACATCGAAGTGCGCCGCGGCGGCGGCGCGTATATTTGCGGCGAAGAGACCGCGCTGTTCAATTCCATCGAAGGGAAGCGTGGAGAGCCGCGGTCGAAGCCGCCGTTCCCGGCGCAGTCCGGCCTGTTTGGCAAGCCGACCGTCGTGAATAACGTGGAAACCCTCGCCAACGTCCTCGACATCGTGAACGAGGGCGGTGCGGTGTGGGCGAAGACCGGCACGCCGGGCTCTACAGGCACGCGCCTTTTCTGCCTGTCGGGCCACGTCGCAAGGCCGGGTCTCTACGAGATCGAGTGTGGCCGCACGCTGCGAGCAGCCATCGAGACTGCCGGTGGCGTCGCCAACGGGCGGTCGTTGCAGGCGGTGTTGCTTGGCGGCGCGGCCGGCACGTTCGTAGGTCCCGACGCACTTGATATGCCGTTGTCGTTCGAAGGGGCGCGAGCCGCGAATGCCACACTTGGGTCTGGCGTGATCATGGTGTTCGACGACACTGCGGATCTTCACGACACGCTCGTCAGGATCGCCGAGTTCTTCAAGCACGAGTCGTGTGGCCAGTGCGTGCCCTGTCGAGTTGGCACGGTCCGTCAACTGGAACTCTTGAAAAAGTCTGAGCCGTCTGCGCCTTCTGTGGCCCTGGACTTAAGCCAGGCTATGAAGGACGCCTCCATCTGCGGTCTCGGGCAGACGGCGTCGTCGGCGATCGACTCGGCGTTTGCGAACATCCCATCACTGCGGAGGCCGTCGTGAATCCCGAGCCGCTCTGGTTCCGCCTGCCGCCACGATCGACGGTCGATCCGGCCGCACCGCTGCCCGCCGACGCGCCGGTGGTGCCGGTCACGATCGACGGCAAGCCAGTCGAGGTGCCCGAAGGCACCACGATCATCGCCGCCTGCAAGACGCTTGGTATTGAGATCCCGACGCTGTGTTACCTCGAAACGCTGACGCCGGTGAACGCCTGCCGGGTGTGCGTGGTTGAAGTCGAGGGGGCGCGCGTCCTGGCTCCGGCGTGTTCACGGAAAGTCGACCCGGGCATGGTGATCAGGACGCGGTCGCCGCGCGTCGACCTGTCGCGGAAACTGGTGCTCGAACTGCTGGCCTCATCCGTCGATCTGTCAACGGCGCCGACGCTGGAGCCGATGTTCAAGGAGTACGGCGCGGACCCCAATCGCTTTGGCAAGGGCGAGACGGTCGAGCAACCCGTCAAGATCGACAACGACCTCTACGTCCGCGACTACGGCAAGTGCGTACTTTGTTACAAGTGCGTGGAGGCCTGCGGCGCCGATGCGCAGCACACGTTTGCCATTGCGGTGGCGGGGCGTGGATTCGATGCGCACATCTCAACTGAGCTCGATGTCACGCTGCCGGAATCGGCGTGCGTGTATTGTGGCAACTGCATCCAGGTGTGTCCGACCGGCGCGTTGATGGCGAAGCCCGAGTTCGACCTGCGCGCAGCGGGGCAGTGGCGTCCTGAGACCCAGACGGTGACCGACACGATCTGCCCCTATTGCGGCGTCGGCTGCACGCTGTCAGTGCACGTGCAGGATCAGAAGATCATCAAGGTGATGTCGCCCCTCGACAACGAGGTCACCCAGGGCAACCTCTGTGTCAAGGGGCGGTTCGGTTTCGAGTACGTCAATAACAAGTAGCCGGCGACTGGCTACTTGCCAGCGGCTCCGCCATCTGCCGGGCGGCGATCGACGCCGCCTTCCAGCATGTTGTCCTTCTGATTGAACACGATCACCTGCGCGGCGCCCTGGTTGCCGCCTTCGGTGACGTTGTGCCCCATTGCTTTCAACATCGCGATCGTGTCGGCGGAAAAGCCGAAGCGCTCGATGCTCAGCCGGTCGGGGAGCCACTGGTGATGCATGCGTCCCGCGTCAACCGCCTCCTGCGCGTTCATGCCGTAGTCGATCACGTTGAGGATGGTCGTCAGGACGGTGTTGATGATCGTGCGGCCGCCCGGCGTGCCGGTGACCATGAAGAGCTGGCCGTCCTTCGAGATGATGGTCGGCGCCATGCTCGAGAGCATGCGCTTGCCCGGTCGCGCGAGGTTGGGATTGGTGCCGATCAGGCCGCGATCATCAGTGAGGCCAGGGGCGGCATTGAAGTCGCCCATCTCGTTGTTGAGGAGGAAGCCGCCGCCCGGTACCACGATCTTCGAGCCGTAGCCCGCTTCAAGCGTGTAGGTCATTGAAACCGCGTTGCGCTTCGCATCGACGATCGACAGGTGAGTGGTCTCCGGCGACTCGGACGTGAACTCAAACGTGGTCGGCGCCGACTTTGAGGCCTTGTCCGGATTGATCGTCTTGCGCAGCTGGGCGGCGTAGTCCTTCGAGATCAGCATCGGGATCGGCATGTCTTTCTCGAAATCCGGATCGCCGAGATAGCGGGCGCGGTCCGCGAACGCGCGGCGCATCGCTTCAGTGGTCAGATGGATGTTCTTTGCCGAGCCGTAGCCGTTGGCCTTGAGGTCGTAGCCTTCGAGCACATTCAGCATCTGGACCACGGCCATGCCCCCGGAACTCGGTGGCGGCATGCCGACGACGTCGTACCCGCGATACGTGCCGCGAATGACGCCGCGCCGCTTGGCCTGGTACGCCTTCAGGTCCGCCATCGTGATCAGGCCGCCATTGGCCTTCATCTCCTTCTCGATCAGCGCGGCCACAGTGCCTTCATAGAAGCCGGCCGGTCCCTGATCGGCGATGAGCTGCAGGGTGTTTGCCAGATCCGGCTGCTTGAGGATGTCGCCGGCTTCGTACGGCACGCCGTTCTTCGAGAACTGCGCGAAGGACGCCGGATACTTCTTCATCGACGGCAGCACACCGGCGAGCGATCGTGCGAGGCCGTGCGACACCTCGAAGCCGTCGCGCGCGAGGAGGATGGCCGGTTGCACCAGGTCCTTCCAGGGCTTGGAGCCTTGCTCCTTCCAGGCGAGATGGAGACCGGCCACGGTGCCGGGGACGCCGACGGCCAGGTGGCTGTTGTGATGCTTCTCGGCGTCGTACTTGCCGTCGGTCAGCCACATCTCCGGTGACGAGCGCGATGGGCCGATCTCACGGAAGTCGTACGACAGCGGCTCGCCGGTCGCGGGCCGATAGACGATGAACCCGCCGCCGCCGATGTTGCCGGCGGTGGGGTGCGTCACCGCGAGGGCGAAGGACGTGGCCACCGCCGCGTCGATGGCGTTGCCGCCCGCCTGGATGATTTTGAAGCCGATCTGCGACGCGATGTCGCTTTGCGTGATCACCATGCCCACGCGGGCACGCTGCGGCACGGAGCCGGCTTCGAGGGTGAGTGAGGCGATCGCTAGCGCAGCGACCGAGAGCAATAGAAAGCGCCGGAACATGGAGAGCCTCCGGCGCCGATTCTATCGGATTCGGGCATCGAGTGGATGCGTCTATCGATGGCCTTTGGCGATGCCCTCGCGGCGCGGATCGGCACCGCCGGCCCAGCGCCCCTTGCCCGGGTCGCGCGCAAACATCGCCGGCTTGCCGTTGCGCTGGCCGTTGAACACGATGCCCTGCAGGCCGCTGTTAATGTCGATCACCACGGGGTTGTGGCCGCGGGCCTTCAACGCATCCTGCAGCTGGAACAGCGGCGTGCCTTTCTCGAGCTCCGTCGTGGTGCTGGCCTGCGCGCCGAAGTTCGGCAGATCGATCGCCTTCTGGATGTCGAGCTTCCAATCCACGAGTCCCAGAACGGTCTTGGTGACGTACTGAATGATGTTGCTGCCCCCTGGCGAGCCGATCACGCCTTCGACCACGTTGTTGGCGCCGAAGATGACGATCGGGGACATCGAACTGCGCGGGCGTTTGCCGGCCTCGACGCGGTTGGCGACCGGATTGCCCTGGGCGTCGGATGGGCTCAGCGAAAAGTCGGTGAGCTGGTTGTTGAGCATGAACCCCTTCGCCATCTGCATGCTCCCGAAGGCGCTCTCGATGGTCGTGGTCATCGCGATCGCGTTGCCGAAGCGATCGATGATCGAGATGTGGCTCGTCGACGGCAGCTCCGGCGAGTCATCCATGCCGCGAGGTTCGGCGCCGGCCGGGACGCCTGGCGCGGCCGCACCCATCGTCTTGTCCATCTTGATCAGCGTTGAGCGCTGCTTCAGGTACCGCGGATCGAGCATGCCGTCGACCGGCACCTTCACGAAGTCCGCATCTCCGACGTACTTGTTGCGATCGGCATAGGCGAGTCGGTAGGCCTCGGTGACGAGGTGGACGGCGTCCACGGAGTTCGGCGCGAAGCTGGCGACCGGGTGATGCTCGAGGATGCCCAGCGTTTGCAGGACGGCGATCGTTCCCGAGTTCGGCGGCGGCATGCCGCAGATCTTGAGCCCACGATAGGTGCCGCAGACCGGCGTGCGTTCCTTGACGGCGTAGTTCTTGAGATCGTCGAGCGAGAGCTTGCCGGGATTGGTGGCGTGGCCGTGCACGGCCTTCACGATCGCCTCGGCGATGTCACCGGAGTAGAACGCGTTGGCGCCGCCCTTGGCGAGCGCCCGCAGCGTGGCGGCAAGCTCCGGGTTCTTCAGCGTTTCCCCGGCGCGCTTCGGCTCGCAGCCCGGCTTGAGGTAATAGGCCGCTGCTGCTGGCTGCTGGCACAACGCCTTGGCGGTGGCCACGATCAGCGTCTCGAGCCGGGGTGAGATGACGAAGCCGTTCTCGGCGAGCGTGATGGCGCGCTGAAACAACGTGCTCCACGGCAACTTGCCGTGCTTGGCGTGTGCGCGCTCGAGCAGGCGCATGACGCCAGGGGTGCCGACCGACAGGCCTCCGATGATGGCGGTGCGAATGTCGAGCGGCTTTTTGTCCGGTCCGAGGAAGAGTTCGGGCGTCGCCGTCGCCGGCGCGGTCTCGCGCCCGTCGTAGGCGGCCAGCGACTTCGCGGCGCCGTCGTAATGCATCATGAACGCGCCGCCGCCGATGCCGGACGACTGTGGTTCGGCGAGCGTCAGCACCATTTGCACCGCAATCGCCGCGTCGACCGCGGAGCCGCCCTTGCCGAGAATCTCGTAGCCCGCTTCGGTGGCCAGCGGATTTGCCGCCGCCACCATGTCGCGTTCCGCGAACTGGGTGGTCTTGGCGATCCACCCTGACGGCAACTCTGGCTGGGGCGCCGGCGCGGCCTGCTGCGCCGTCAGCGTGTGAGCAGGCGACAGCGAGATCAGCGCGACGGCGAGAAGAACGGCAATCAATCTGAGTGTCATACCGCCGCCAATTGTAACGGGGACTGACATCGCACCCGGTGTTTTTGCCGCAGTTTCTGCTGTCGGTCGACTGGCAGTAATTGAAACAGTTTTGACGGGTGCGATGTCAGTCCCCGTTACAAGTCACTGCTTGGTTTTGATGGGCGTGTCGTCGCGGTTACCCCACTCTTCCCAGGCGCCGTAGTAATTCGCCAGTTTGGTCAGGTCGTGGCCGATCAGCGCCAGCGTGAAGAGGTCGTGCGAGGCGCGCATGCCGACCTGGCAGTAGACCGTAATGTTGTCGGCCGCAGTGATGCCCTTGTCGCGATACAGCCTGGCAATGTCGGCCGCAGGCTTGAACGTCCTGGTCGCGGCGTCGAGCGTGTCTTCCCAATACACGGGGATCGACGATTCGATAAAGCCGCCGCGCTTGATGTTGCGCAGGTCCTTGCCGTCGATCTCGCCCTGCGTTCGCGCGTCGAGCAGCTTCATGGCGGGGCTATTGATCGCGGCCTTGACCTGATCGGCGGTCGCCACTTTCACGGTGCCCGGCTTTACCGTGAACGTTGCGGCGGCCGGCGCCGGCACGCTGGCAGACGTGGCCCGCTGTTCAGCGGTCCATTTCACCCAGCCGCCGTCGAGCAGCGCCACGTTGGCGTGTCCGTAGTAGTTCAGGATCCACCACAGGCGCGCCGCGTAGATGCCGCCGCGCTCGTCGTAGGCGATCACGCGCGTGGTGTTTGAAATGCCGAGCCGCGACATCAACGCTTCGAATTCTTGTGGTGTGGGCAGGAACGTCGGCGGCGCTTTCGGATTGCGAATCCAGTTGCTGTCGACGAAGACGGCTTCCGGAATGTGGCTGTCGCCATAGCCGCGGTTGCGCATGTCGACGATGCGGACGTGGGGGTCGTTCAGGTGCTGTGCCAGCCAGGCAGTATCGACCAGCAGTTCGGGCCGGGCGTAGCCGGTGGCGGTTTGTGCGGTCAGCATCAGCGCGAAGAGAAAGGACATGCGCCGATTGTAGAATGACTGGACCACATGGCCACAACCGTTCCCGTGCACTCGAAGCTGCCTAACATCGGGGTCAGCATCTTCGCCGTCCAGACCCGCCTCGCCAACGAACACAAGGCCATCAACCTGTCCCAGGGCTTCCCGGATTTTGACTGCGATCCAGCGCTGGTCGATGCGGTCGCGAAGGCGATGCGGGACGGTCACAACCAGTACGCGCCGATGCCGGGCGTGCTTGCGTTGCGGGAGGGGATTGCCGCCAAGGTCGAACAGATCTATGGTCCGCGGTTTGATCCGATGACCGAGGTGGTGGTGACCTCGGGCGCAACCGCCGGCTTGTATGCGACGCTGACCGCGCTGGTCCAGCCCGGGGACGAAGTGGTGCTCTTCGAGCCGTGCTACGACTCCTACGTGCCGGTCATCCGCCTGAGCGGCGGCACGCCGGTGTTTGTCAGCCTGCGCTACCCCGACTACGCGGTCAACTGGGATGAGGTCCGCCGCGCGATTACGCCGCGCACGCGCGCCATCCTGGTGAACACGCCGCACAACCCGACCGGCACGACCTGGTCGGCCGACGACATGCGGCAGTTGCAGGCGATCGTCGACGGCACCGGCATCATCCTGATCGGCGACGAAGTCTACGAGCACATCATTTTCGACGAGCGCCGGCACGAGAGCCTGTTGCGCTATCCCGACCTGCGATCGCGCGCGGTCGTGATCAGTTCATTCGGCAAGACATTTCACACCACCGGCTGGAAGGTGGGCTACTGCGTCGGCCCGAAAGAGCTGATCGCCGAGGTCACGCGCGTGCACCAGTTCCTCACCTTCACGGTGCACACGCCGTCGCAGATCGCGTTTGCCGGGTTTGTGAAGCAGGACCCGTCCGCGAAGGCGCTGTCGCCGTTCTACCAGAAGAAGCGTGACCTGTTCCTGGAACTCACGGCCGGATCGCGGTTCCGGCCGCTGCCGTGCGCCGGCACCTACTTCCAGTTGTTCGACTACTCGGCGATCTCTACCGAGTCCGACAAGGAGATTGCCCACCGGCTGATTCTCGAGCATGGCGTGGCGTCGATCCCTGTATCGGCGTTCCTCTACAAGGACACGGGCGGTCCGGTGTTGCGGTTCTGTTTTGCGAAGAAGGACGAGACGTTGCGGGCCGCGGCAGAGCGGCTGCTGAAGATCTGACTACAGGATTCGGCGCAGGTAATCCTGCAACGTCTTCTGCTGGTTCCACTGCTTGGGATAGCCGAGCGAACACTCTTCGAATCGCACGCCGCCGATCTCGCGGGTTGATCGCAGGTGCAGGTGGCCATACACCGACACTTCGATGTTGAAGCGTCGATCCCAATCGTGGGTCCGGGTCGTGCCGCACCAGATCGAAAATCGTGGGATGCGCGGCAGGACCGCCAGTTCGGCGCGCAGCGGGAAGTGATTGACCATGATCAGCTTCACATCGCCAGGCAGCGAGGCCAGCCGCGCCTCCGTCGCCTCGACGCGCGCCGCGCACCAGTCGTCGCAGGTGCCGTGCGGGTCCGGCGCGAGCAGCTCTTCGTCGGCTGACCGCACTCCCGTCTCGGCCGCCCAGGCTACGGCCTGATCGCGCGTTACCGTCGGTGGACGGAACGAGTAGTCGAACAGCGTAAAGGTCGGCACGATCGCCCTGGAGGGGCCGTCGCCCGGCCAGCGGGCAAACGGGTCCTCCGGCGTGAGCACGCCGTAGCTGCGGCACAACCGGACCAGCCGATCGTAGTGCGCGACACCGCGCTGCTCGGACGGCAGCGTGCGCGGCGTCCACAGGTCGTGGTTGCCTGGCGTCCAGATCACCTGCGCGAATCGCGGCTGTAGCGTCCGCAGGACGAAGTCGAGGTGCGCGGGCGTTTCGCCCGTGTCGCCACCCAGCAGCAGCCAGTCGTCGGGATGCGCAGGCAAGGCGTCGACCGCACGGCGGTTCTCTTCGTAGCCGACGTGCAGATCACTGATGGCCCACAGCTTCATGCCGGGGGAACCACTTCACGGATCCGCACGGGCAGGTCGCTGCCGTCGCGTCTGACGGCCAGCGCGAAACGGTGCGTCGGCGTCGGCCAGGCCTGGTGGAACTGCCACGTTCCCGGGTCGTCCTGAAGCGCCGGCTCGAACTTGATCGTTGGTGCGGCTGGCGGATTGAGCGTGAACGCAAAGTCGCCGAGTGGCAGCGCCAGTCCGAACCCGCGCGCCTTGATGTAGGCCTCTTTCAGCGTCCAGTAGTCGTAAAACGCCGTGCGTTGCTCCTCTTCAGGCAGCCGCCGCAGATCGGCGACTTCCGCCGGCGCGAAATGGCGTCCGGCGACGTCGTGCGTGAGGTGACGGCCGACGTGTTCGACATCCACGCCGACCTCGCGTCCGATCGTGACGGCGCAGGCAATCAACCCGTTGGTGTGCGAAATGTTGAAGCGCAGGTCAGGGATTCCGGACGGGCGATCCAGGATCTCGGGCCGTCCGTGGACATTGGTGATGAAGCGCCACCCGGCCGGATCCACCGGCGCGTAGCGCGAGAGCATGGTGCGCACCAACGCGCGTGTCAGCAGGAACGATCGCCGATCCTTTTCGAACACAAACCGGGCCATGCGTTCGTGTTCATCGGGCGTCATGTACCGCGTGTAGGCGTCGAGCCGGCCGAGCGCCTCGACATTGTCGGTGAGCAGCAGGTCGACATGCACGGCGTTGAAGGGCAGGACATCCATTAGGCAGGGCTCATGCGGGGCGACGGAACCTGACCACGATTATGGCTGCGGCGAGGACCATGATCACGAGTGCAACGCCGACCTGCAGGCCGTACTCACGGGTGAACGCGGCCGCCTGAGCACCATACAAGACCGCCAGATAACCCTGGACGAAATAGCGCGTGCCTCGCCCCAGCGCAATCGCAAGGGCAAACCGCGTCGGCGACATTGCCGCCGCGGCGGCCAGCAGAATGAAGACTTTGAGCGGAACGGGCGGCGGCAGGGCAGCCGGGACGGCAACCGCCAGCAGTCCGTAGCGGTGATACAGCCCCATTGCGCGATTGAGGTACCGGCCCTTGAAACGCTGGCGGAGGAACTCACCGCCGCCGCGGCGGATGACCAGGTAGAGCGTCAGGCAGCCGCTGACCGAGCCGAGCAACGACATCACGGCGTAGTACGGCATCAGCGCCGGGTTCTTCGTGCTGAGGATGATGATCAGGATGTCGTTGACGTGCGGGAACGACAGGAACGACGAATCCAGGAAGCCGATGACGAACAACCCGACGCCGCCAAGCTGGCTGGCCCAGTCTTCGATCGCGGCGAGCAGTGCGCCCATCAGGCGTGTGGCGGCGAAGACGGATCGCCCTGGGATGGTGCGGATGCGCCCGTCGTCACCGCGTCGCGCGGGTAGAGCGCCAGCCCGAGGGCCGCAAACATCAGGCTCCTCACACGACGAAACAGCGCCAGCGCGCCGCCGCCGGCCAGGCCAAGCGCGTTGACCACCGCGACGTTCGACGCTTCGAGCGCGCCGAGGTTGCCGGGGATGGCGCCGCCGGGAACACTCGCCGATCGCGTGAACGTCTCGACAATCGTGCCGACCCAGAGCGAGATCGGCTGATCGATCGCCCAGAAGACCGCTACCACTTCGAGCGACATCAGCCCGTAGCAGGCGATGCTCAGCAGGACCAGCACCTGCAGGCGGCGCCGGTCGGTGCGCGCAAGTTTCAGGAACAGATCTTCCGCCGCGCTGATGCCACGCACCGTGCGGCCGCCGGCCCAGCTCCAGCCGGTGCGCGCGTAGATACGCTCAACCATCGGCCCGAAGTAACGCCCGGTGCGCATCAGGAACAGCATCGACATGGCCAGGACAATGCCCGCCGTGATCGCAATGCCCTGGAACACGCTTTGCCACGCGTCGGGCAGCATGTCGGATGAGACCGCGAAGGCGGCGAAGATCCCAACGCCAATCACGCTCATGATGCCCATCGCGGTGCGTTCGAGCACCGACGCGGCGGCGCTGACCACCGGCGGCACGCGCCCCATCAGCAGGACCACCCGCAGCGGTTCGCTCGCCACGCCGCGCATCGTGAAGTAGCCGACACCGTCGGCGGCAAGCCGCACGCGGAACACGCGCCAGAACGACGGGCGATGCTCGGGAGGGAAGCAGATATACCAGCCGGCGGTGCGCAGCAGGTGCCACCCAAGCGCCGGCAGCAGCACCAGCGGCAGGGCCGGGCCGAGCCGCTCGATCTCGTGCAGCGTCTCCGTGCGATCGATGCCCATGATCGTGACGACGAACAGCACGACACCCGCCACGATCGCGACGAGCGAGATCAGTTGTGGGATGGTGCGCCGGGCCATCGTCAGCGGAGGTTCTCGGGGATCAGCCGCTCCACGATCACGACGTCTTTCCACACGCCGTCCAGCCGGCCGTGCTTCTCGTAGATGCCGACTTCGCGGAAGCCAACGGACTTCATCAGCGTGCGGCTGGCGGTGTTCTCGATGAAGATGCGCGACAGCAGCTTCCAGTAGCCGGCGTCGCGGGCGGCGGTGATCAGGGCGTGCATGGCGACGGTGCCGGCGCCCCGGCCGCGGCCACTGCGGGCCACGTACACGGAGAACTCGGCGATGCCGGCGTAGCATTCGCGCGCGCGGTAGCTCGAGGTTGAGGCCCAGGCGACGATGGTGCCTTGCTGTTCGGCCACGACGATTGGATGGCGCCCATCGAACCAGCCCCGTACATCGTCTGGCGTGCGCAGGCGCGTTTCAAACGTTCCTACGCGATCCTCAATGCCTTCGTTGTAGATTTGGGCAATGCGGTCGGCGTCGTCTGGCGTCGCGGCGCGCGTTGTGAGAGTCACCAACTAATAGAGGATAACAAGAAAATGCGAGTCGTAGCCGTCAGCGTTGCCCTCGTGATCGTCGCCGGAGTGCTGCTCGAAGCGCAGCGGCGCCACCCGGTCAGCGGCCGGGTGTTTGCGCCGGTGATGGGCGTTGCCGGTGCCGGCTGGCTGGAACGGCCGGAACGCGAGAACGAAGAATCGCCGACCAAGGCGATCGCGGCACTTGGACTCAAGCCGGGCATGGTCGTCGCCGATATCGGCGCCGGCTCCGGCTACTACGCGTCGCGGATGGCCAGGCAGGTTGGGCCGACCGGGAAGGTATTTGCGACCGACATCCAGCCGGGCATGATCGAACTGCTGAATCGTCGCATCGCATCGGAGGGGCTGGCCAATGTCACCACCGTGCTGGGGGCGATGGACGATCCCAGCTTGCCGGCCAAGTCCATTGACCTGGCGATCATGGTCGACGTCTACCACGAACTGCAGCAGCCCCAGTTGTTTCTGCAACGGCTCAAGGCGAGCTTCAAGCCGGACGGCCGGCTGGTGCTGGTCGAGTTCCGCAAGGAAGATCCAAAGGTGCCGATCCTTGAAGTCCACAAGATGAGCGTCGCGGAAGTGAAGCAGGAGCTTGAAGCCGAAGGCTACGTCCTCGATCGCGTGATCGACGTGCTGCCGTGGCAGCACATTATCGTCCTGCGCGTGAAGTAGAATCCGGCGCATGCTCAAAGGCACAGCTCGGGAAGCGGCGGCGGAGTTCTTCGGCACGTTCATCCTGATTGCCTTTGGCGTCGGCGTCGTCGCCCAGACGGTGCTCAGCAGAGACGCCAACGGCTCGTATTTCGCCATCAACATCGGCTGGGGCATTGCGGTGATGCTGGGCATTTACGCATCCGCCGGTGTGTCCGGCGCTCACCTCAATCCGGCGGTGACCATCGCGCTCGCCGTGCACCGCGACTTCCCGTGGAGCAAGGTCGTGCCGTACTCCATCGCGCAGGTCGCGGGCGCGTTTGCCGCGTCGGCACTGGTGTTTGCCACCTATCGCGAAGCGTTCACGGCCTTTGACGGCGGCATGCGCCTCGTCGAAGGGGCCACCGCGACGGCCGGAATTTTTGCGACGTATCCGCAAGCCTATTTGTCGCTGGCCGGAGGATTCGTGGACCAGGTCGTCGGCACCATGCTGCTGATGGCGGGCGTGCTCGCGGTGACGGATCAGAAGAATGCGGGTGCGCCGGCGTGGTTCACCGGACCGCGCGTCGGGCTCCTGGTGATCGGCGTCGGCGTCTCGTTTGGTTTCAACGCCGGGTATGCGATCAACCCGGCGCGCGACTTCGGGCCGCGCCTGTTCACGTTCGTGGCAGGTTGGGGCCCAGGCGTCTTCACTGCGGGCAACGGCTGGTGGTGGGTGCCGATTGCCGGCCCGATCGTCGGCGCCATCCTCGGCGCCTGGATGTACGACCTCTTCATCAACAAGCATCACGCCGCTGCCAAGTCGTAGCGGCTCACCAAGCGGAGCGTAGTGCATGTCGAAGTTCGTTCTCGCCCTCGACCAGGGCACCACCTCCAGCCGCGCGATCGTGTTCGATCGCTCAGGCAAGGCCGTGTCGGTGGCCCAGCAGGAGTTCCCGCAGATTTTTCCGGGGCCCGGCCACGTCGAACATGACCCGGAGGCGATATGGGATACGCAGCTGGCGACCGCCAAGGAGGCGATTGCCCGCGCCGGTGCCAGCGCGCTCGATCTGGCGGCGATCGGCGTCACCAATCAGCGTGAGACGACCGTGCTCTGGGAGAGAGCGACGGGGCGCCCCCGCGCCAACGCGATCGTGTGGCAGAGTCGCGTGACCGCGCCGATCTGTGATCGCTTGAAGGCGGCCGGACACGAAGCGACCTTCCGGAAGAAGACCGGGTTGGTGGTCGATGCCTATTTTTCGGGCACCAAGATCAAGCACCTGCTCGACTCGTTTGACGGCCTGCGCGATCGCGCGGCGCGTGGCGAGATCCTGTTCGGCACGATCGATACGTTCCTGATCTGGCGGCTCACGGGCGGGGCGGTGCACGTGACCGACGTCAGCAACGCGAGTCGCACGCTGCTGTTCAACATCCACACGCTCGACTGGGATGACGAGTTGCTCAAGCTGCTCGATGTGCCGCGGGCGATGTTGCCGGAGGTGCGAGGATCGAGCGAGATCTACGGTACGACCGATCCGAAACTGTTCGGCGCGGCGGTGCCGATTGCCGGTGACGCCGGCGACCAGCAGGCCGCGCTGTTCGGTCAGGCGTGCTTTGAACCCGGCGCCGCGAAGAATACCTACGGTACCGGTTGCTTCATGTTGCTCAACACCGGCTCGACGCCCGTTCCGTCCGAGAAGGGTTTGCTGACGACGGTCGCGTGGAAGATCGGCGGCGAGACCACGTATGCGCTCGAGGGCTCCGTCTTCATTGCGGGTGCGGCCGTGCAGTGGTTGCGCGATGGCTTGAAGGCGATCACGGCATCGGCCGACGTTGAGAGACTGATGGCTGAAGTGCACGATACCGACGGTGTGTATCTGGTACCGGCGTTCGTGGGTCTCGGCGCGCCGTACTGGGATCCGCGCGCTCGCGGCGCAATCGTTGGGCTGACGCGCAACTCGCAGATCGCCCATATTGCCAGGGCCGCCGTCGATGCGATGGCCTACCAGACACGCGATGTGCTGGAAGCGATGCAGTCGGAGTCGCGCCTGCCGCTGACGGCGTTGAAGGTCGATGGCGGAGCCGCCGCAAACGCGATGCTGCTGCAGTTTCAGGCCGATCTGCTCAATGTGTCGGTGCGCCGTCCGGTGGTCGCGGAGACCACGGCGCTCGGTGCGGCGTATCTTGCCGGTCTTGCGGTCGGCTACTGGCAGGGGCTCGACGACGTGCGCAACAACTGGGCGCTCGATCGCGAGTTCAGTCCCGCGATGGACGCCACCAGGCGTGAGAAGTTGTACGCGGGCTGGAAGAAGGCGGTCAGCCGATCGTTGGATTGGGAAGGGTAGGCAGCCTATGCGGAGGGGAACAGCAACGCCCGCGCCCACTCGTTCTTTGCCGACAGGTGATACGCGAGTGCGCGCGACAGGCCCGGCGTATACGCGGCGGCCGGAACGAATCCGGTAAACATCACGCCTCGCTCGGGGTCGACGCACCACGCGCCGAGCTGGTGTGCGTCGGGTTCGAGGCATTCGTTCGCGTTCAGTTTCTGGGCGATTGCCTCGTCCGGCTCGATCGGCAGCAGCAGTCGCATCTGCATGCCGCTGCCGAGTGCGGGGTGGCGCTGCGCGGCGTCGAACTCCAGCCGCGCATGCACGTCGCCGACGGCAAATTCAAGATCGGCGTGGAGCTGCAACGGCTCGTTTGCCGCCATCACCCAGGGCCGCGGCTCGAGGTGGACCAGTTGCGCGATCTCGTCTTCGTTGAACGGCGAATCGCCTTCACCGCGCTGCTGATAGATCTCGAGGATGCCGACCATTTCATCGGGCCTGATGCGCAGACCCTGGGTCGGATGCGGCGTGGCGTCGATCTCGGCGCCGAAGGCGGCGGCCAGTTCCGAGGCCTCGGCGTAGGCCTCCGCCATCTGCAGGGCCATCGCATGGAGCGCAATCGATCGCGCCAGCAGCCAGTTGTCGGCCGTCAGGGAAACCGACGCGTGCAGCCGGATGGTGCCGGCGGCGCTGTCGGCAACGTAGGCGCTCAGCGTCGCGAAGCGATTCATGTTCGCCAGCCGCGCCCACGTCGACGTGGTCATCGGCACCTGCTTCAGGAGATCCGTTTCGATGTGAACGGTGCGGAGTTCAACGCCTTGAAATTCGCGCGGCTCCGAGACCCAAACGCGTTGCTGGAGCGTGTGCGCCCACCAGGCAAACGACGTGCGCTCCTGCACCGCCCATTCCGCCTCTATCTGCATGCGGGCGGTCAGAAATTTCAAGACCTCTTCGACGAAATCCACGTGCCTTCTATTGTCATCGATTAGCGGCGTTCTGCGAAGCAGTGGTACATCGCGATCGACGCGGCAGTGGTCACGTTCAGCGAATCGACATCCGCCGTGGTCGGAATTCGAATGCGCAGCGTGGCGGCGTCCATGGCCGCCTCGCTCAACCCCATCCCCTCTGAGCCCACCAGCAACGCGAGCTTCGCGTGGGGAAAGACTTCTTCGAGCGGCGCCGCGGCCCTGTTGGGCGTCAGGGCGACGACCGTAAAGCCGTCGGCGCGCAGTTCGCGGATCGCACCCGGCCACTGTGGCGCCAGCACGAACGGCACTGATAGTGACGCCGCCATGGAGGTCCGCACGGCCTTGCGATACAGCGGGTCACCGCAGTCCGGCCCGAGCACGACGAGGTCGATGCCGAACGCCGCGGCGCTGCGAAACAGCCCGCCGATGTTGTCGGGATTGTTGACGCCTTCGAGGACCAGCACGCGCGCGAGCGGCCCGGCGGCGATGCGGTCGAGCGTGGTGCGCTCGGGACGTTTCACGAGGGCTAAGCACCCGCGGTGAATGTTGAACCCGGCGATGCCGTTCATGATCGCCTGGTCGACCAGGTAGATCGGCGCGCGCGTCTTCGGCAGGACATCGGCGATGGAGTCGGCCGCCGGTTGCGTCACCAGGATCGAGTCGATGTCCCAGTGTTGCAGGTCGAGCAGGCGGCGCACGACGAGCCGGCCCTCGGCAACGAAAACGCCGAGCTTCAGAAGATGGTCGGGTTCCGCAATGTGCGTGTAGGCTGCAACGCGCGGATCGTCGACCGAACTAACTCGGTTGCCTGGTAAGTTCACTGAACCATTCAAGGACGACTCGAAGTTCCGCGCGTCGTGGGCGTCGCGCCCCGTCGTCGGCGCTGAGCAGCACCGTCGCGCCGTCGCGTGACCAGGACGGCCAGACGCCGCCGGCGGTGGAGACCCGCACGTGAGCGCCGTCCCCGGACGCAGGCCGCACGTAGACTTCCCATCGACCGGACTCGTTGGACATGTAGGCGATCGATCGACCGTCAGGCGAGAAGCGCGCCCACGTCTCATCGTACGCGGTCCGCGCCAGCGGCCACCGCGTGCCGGTGCGCGCGTCGAGGACCCAGATGTCGGCGCCGGTCATGGGCTGGAACTCGGTGTAGGCCAGTCGGCCATGATCGGGCGACCACGACGTCGGGAACTGCCCGCCGGCGTGTGCCACCAGCGAGTTGATCTCCGTCAGCACGGTAAAAGGGCCGGTCCTGCTGAACGCCAGGGCGAGTTCGAGACCCTCAGGCGTCCACGCCGGCGCGACCGGCGCCCCTCGCTCCGGCACGTAGACGACGCGCCCTGTGTGAGAGATCGCGAATCCCGGAGACGCGGGCCTGGCCTCAGCCGTCACCGGTGCGGGACGGTGGTGGCCGAAGAGTGCGAAGACAACGGCCACGCCGAGCGTGGCGATGACATAACTGGCACAGGCCGCCACGATCGGCCGCCATTCCGGGCCTGAGAAGAATGGCACCGCGGGCGCCTCGGCGGCGCCGATCCTGCCGATGAATCGGTAACCACGCCGGTGCACCGTCTGGATGTAGATCGGGTTGCGGCGATCGTCGCCGAGCGCCTCGCGGACAAGACCGATGGCCTCGAGGAGCGATGACTCGGTGACATGGGTGTCCGGCCAGACGGCGTCCATCAACACCTGCTTCGACACCACCGTGCCTGGGGTCGCCAGCAAAGCCGTGAGCACGCCGAGGGCCCTGGGTGGGAGCGGGACGGCCCGGCCGTCGCGCCAGAGGCCATCCCCCGGAACGAAGCGAAATGCGCCGAATACGAAGACTTCAGGAATTGTTCCGCTCATGTTGAGGACATTGCGGGCGCCCGTCGCCATTGTAGCCTCCATGCCACTCTTCGCCACCAAACCCATTGAAGCAGTCGATCCCTACCAGCCCCTCAAGCGGGTGCTGGGCGGACTCGACCTGACCCTGCTCGGCATTGGCGCCATCATCGGCACCGGCATATTCGTGCTGACCGGGCAGGCCGCCGCGGCTCATGCCGGTCCTGCCGTCGTCTTGTCGATGATCGTGGCGGGCGTCGCCAGCGCCCTGGCGGCGATCTGCTATTCCGAGTTTGCCTCGTCGGTTCCCGTGGCCGGGTCGGCCTACACCTACGGCTATGCGACCTTGGGCGAACTGGTGGCCTGGATCATCGGCTGGGACCTGGTCCTCGAATACGCGCTCGGCGCGGCGACCGTTGCGGTGGGGTGGTCGGCTTACGTGGTCTCGTTCCTCCACGATCTCGGCATCACGTTTCCGCCGCTGTTGAGTGCGGCTCCAGACACGGCCGTCGTGCTCGCGGACGGTTCCAGTGCCACCGCACTCTTCAACCTGCCGGCCATGCTGGTCTCGGCCGCGGCCACGTGGCTGCTGCTGATCGGCATCCGCGAGTCGGCCCGCGTCAATGCGGTGATCGTCGCGGTCAAGGTGGCGGTGGTGTTGTTGATCATCGGCCTGGGCGGCCTATTCATCGCGACCGAAAACTGGTCGCCGTTCATTCCGCCCAACACCGGCGCATTCGGGGAATTTGGATGGAGTGGTATCGCGCGTGGTGCGGGCGTGATCTTCTTCGCCTATATCGGCTTTGACGCGGTGTCGACGGCCGCGCAGGAATCGAAGAATCCGCAGCGGGACATGCCGCGAGGCATCATCGGCTCTCTCGTGATCTGCACGGTGCTGTACGTGCTGGTGTCGGGTGTGATGGTCGGGCTGGTGCCGTATCAGCAGTTAGGGGTGCCGGCGCCGATGGCAGTTGCTGTCGACGCTGCGCGCGTCAAAGCCGCCGGCACGCCCTGGCAGGCGCTGCTCGACCTGATGCCGTTTGTCGTCAAGCTCGGCGCGATCATGGGCCTGTCGTCCACGATCATCGTGCAGATGATGGCGCAGCCGCGCATCTTCTTCGCCATGGGCAAGGATGGCCTGCTGCCCGAATGGGCCTCGCGGATCCACCCGCGGTTCCGCACGCCGCACATCACCACCCTGATCACCGGCGGCATTGTGATGCTGGCGTCAGGCCTGACCCCGATCGGCGTCCTGGGTGAACTGGTCAGCATCGGGACGCTGTTTGCGTTCGTGATCGTGTCGATCGGGGTGATCGTGCTGCGCCGGACACGCCCCGATCTCGAGCGGCCGTTCAGGGCGCCGTTTGTGCCCGCGTTGCCGATTGCGTCCGCGCTGGTGTCGACGGCGCTGATGATGGCGCTGCCGTGGTCGACGTGGGAGCGGCTGATCGTCTGGATGGGGATCGGCCTGGTGATTTACTTCGCCTACGGCGTGAAGCACTCGAAGCTGAGTCAGCAGTCGACGGTCGACAGTTAAGAGTTGTCGGTCAACGGTCGTCAGTTCAGTCGGCAGGCCTCAACTCTTGACTGCCGGCTCGAGACTGATGACTGCCTACGTCCATTCGTTCTTTTGAACGACGGGCATCTGCAGGGCGCGTTCGCGGTCGAGGTCGAGCGAGCCAACGTGAAGAGACAGCGGCGATTGCACCCACTTGTAGATCGACTGCGAGAACAGCCTGGTGAAGCGGGTGGCCCAGCCCATGAGCGTGTCGGCGGGGTAGTCAGGGAACATCGCCTGTAATGCCGTCCCGACTTCATCCGGCGACATCTTTTCGCCGGCGTAGAGGTGCAGGCAGGCGTCCAGCACCGGGAACGGCATCAACTCGTTCTCGGCGACCTGCTTGTCCGCCAACTCGGGGCCGGGGTCGGTATGCAGCGTGGCGGTGACGCCCTTGAACCCAAACCGGCGTTCGAGCCGCTCGAGGAGCGCAATCACGACGGTCTTCGGCACGTTGGCAATGACCGACAGCGCGCCTTCGAGGTCACCACCGATCGTCGTGTAGCCGACCGCCTTTTCGCTCATGTCGCCGGTTTGCAGGAACAAGGCGCCAGACGAGTTCGCCCAGTTCCACATGCGCTGGCCGCGAATGCGCGCCTGGATGTTCTGTCGCGTCAACTCCGTGGGTGTGTGGCCGCCCAGCATGTCGACCGTTGCCGCCACTTCGCGGTCGACCGCGTCCTGAATCGGAATCGTCTGCAGGGACACGCCGAGTTCCTCGGCCAGTACCACCGCGGCCTGCCTGGTATCACCGCCAGAGTGCTTGCTTGGCATATAGAACGCGGCAATCGCCGCGCCACCCTTGATCAACTGCGACGCACGCCAGGCGACGAGGAGGGCGAGCATCGAATCGCGCCCGCCCGACAGCGCAATGCCAAGCAGTTTGAACGCGCCGGTCTTCTCGTAATAACTCTTCACGCCGAGGGCGAGCGCCTCGAACAGATCATCGAGCGCCCGTTCGCGCGGGTCGATCGTGATGCTGCGCGACGCGGGCAGAAAGAAGTTGCCGCCGTCGGGCGTCGGATAGGCCAGCGACGAGAAATCGGACGTGGCACCGTCGGCGGCGATCACCGGCACCACGGCGCCTTCGAGCCGGAACGCCTCGGCGTCCGAGCGCCACGTCGTGTTTTCCACGCGCAATCGGCGGGTCCGGTCGAGATCCACGACGGTCGACCACCAGCCCTCGGTGAAACGTGGCGCCTCGAACACGAGACGGCCGTTCTGGAAGATGAAGCCGCCGCCGTCGAAGATCAGGCCGTCCTGGCCGCCAACCGCGTTGGCGTACATCAGCAGCGCCTGGTTGTCGGCGGCGCGCGTGGCCAGCATCTCGCGGCGCGTCGAATCCACGCCCATCCGATACGGAGAGCTGGACACGTTCACCACGATCTCGGCTCCCGAATAGCAGCGACGGCGCATCGGGCCGTCAGGCGACCACGCATCTTCGCAGACCTCGACGGCCACGTTGCCGAAGTCGAACTGGAATCGATAGTCGCCGAGCGGCACGCCGCCGGTGTCGAGCGCCATGCCCGGCCCGCCGCGCGAGAACGTGCGGCCTTCGTAAAAGATGTTGTAGGTCGGGAGTTTTTCCTTCGGCACCACGCCGACGATGCGGCCGTGGTGCACGACGGCCGCCGTGTTGAAGATCTGCCCGCCGGCGGCCACCGCCAGCCCGAGCACAAAGACCGTCTTGGTATGGCTGGTCTCGTCGGCGAACCGTTGGAGCTCGCTGCGCTGGCCGGTCAGGAAGCCCGGCCACTGCACCAGGTCCTCAGGCGGATAGCCGCCGACCACCTGCTCGGGGAACGCCGCGATCGTGACGTTCTCTGCCGCCATCTCCTTGGCGATGGCGATCAGGGTGGAGACGTTGGAGCGGACCGCGCCAACGGTTGGACTGACGCTGGCCACTGCCAGCTTTGCCAAGCGCATAGCTATCTAAGCGAGGATACCAAAGACGCACCTGGCGCACGGCGCGCACATTGCGCACCTTGTGCACATTGTGCACCTCTATTCAGCGAGCGAGCGTTCGCCCAGGACACGGCTGGCCGGAATTCTCTTCCGCGTCAGCCCGAAGTGCTGCACCGCGTGCAGCTCGATGTGCGCCATGGCTTCCGGGACCGAGTCGGTCACCAGCATGAGGTCGAGATCCGCGGCCGAGATCGTCCCGGCCTCAACCATGGTTTTCATCATGGTGACAAACGGTGCCCAGTAGTCGCGGCCCATCAGGACGATCGGAAACTGCAGGATCTTGCGCGTCTGGATCAGGGTCAGCGCCTCTGAGAGCTCATCGAGCGTGCCAAATCCCCCCGGCATCACCACAAACGCGTACGAATACTTCACCAGCAGCACTTTGCGGACCCAGAAGTAGTGGGTCGTGACCCAGCGATCCAGGTACGGGTTCGGCGCCTGCTCGAAGGGGAGTTCGATATTGCAGCCTACTGAGCGGCCGCCGGCCTCTCGCGCCCCGCGATTCGCGGCTTCCATCACCCCGGGGCCGCCACCCGTCATGACCGTGAACCCCAGGCCCGTCAGGGCACCGCCGACCTCGCGGGCCATGGCGTAGTAACGATGGTGCTCGTCGAAGCGGGCTGATCCAAATACGGTGACGCACGGTCCAACGAAATGGAGGGTGCGAAACCCGCGTATAAAGTCACGCCCTGCACGGAGCAGCAGCATGAGCTCCTGAAAACGGGAGTGTGGGCCTTCGAGGAGGACGCGATCAGGCTCGGACATAAAGGGGCAGGGCTATTGTAGAGTCTAGCCTTATGATTCGACCCGCCGGTCTCGTCTTCTGCAGTGCCCTCGTCGTCGGCAGCCTGGCTGCGCCGCCGGTGGCCGTTGCCCGCTCCGTGCCGGGGCCGCTCGCTCAGCAACCCGCGCCGACCACGACCGTCGGATCGATCATCGACATCTCGGGCGCCGTGATTCCGGGCGCCTCGATCGAGGCGACATCTCGGGACGGGCGGACCAGCACCGTGGTGTCCGACAGCGATGGGCGGTTTGATGCCGGGGTCATGGCGTCTCGCGTCCGTGTGACCTCGGAAGGCTTCGAGACGGCGACCGTTGATGTTTCCGGCTCCGGTTCGGTCCAGGTCGTGCTGCGGCCGCTCAACTTCGCCGACTCCTTGGTGGTCACCGCCACGCGTGGCGCTGAGCGTCTGCCGAGCGCGGCAAGTTCCACCGTGCTGACCTCGGCCGAACTGGCCAACATGGCCGCCGGATCGCTCGATGACGCGCTCCGCGCGACGCCTGGCTTTACCTTGTTCCGCCGATCATCGTCGCGCGTCGCGAATCCGACGACGCAGGGCGTGACGCTCCGCGGCGTGTCAGGGTCGGGCGCGAGCCGCACGCTGGTGCTCGCCGATGGCGTGCCGCTGAACGATCCGTTCGGCAGCTGGGTCTACTGGAACCGGGTCCCGACCGCGGCCGTGGATCGCGTCGAAGTGGTGCGTGGCGCCACCGGTGACCTGTATGGCGCCGGCGCGCTGGGTGGCGTGGTCCAATTGCTGACCGTGCAGCCGAACCGGACGCGCGCGCGCGCGACGATTGACGGCGGTTCGCACGACACGTTCCGCGGCTCGTTGTTTGGTGCTGCGGAAAAGAACGGCTGGACGGCGAGCGGCGCGTTCGAAGGTGTGCGCACCGACGGCGCGTTCGTGCTCGGTTCGGAAGTGCGCGGAGCGGTCGACACGCGCGCCGACAGCGACTACAAGACCGGCTTTGCGACCGCGGGCCGCCGCGGCGACAACTGGCATGCCTCCGGCCGCTTTGCCGCGTACACGGAAGAACGCAACAACGGCACCGTCGTCCAGGTGAACAACACCGACTGGCAGCAGTTCTCGGTCGAGGCGGGTGGATTCTTTGGCGGTGGCGTCCTCGAACTGCATGGCGTCGGCAGCCGCCAGGACTACTACCAGACGTTTTCGGCCGTGGCGGCGGGCCGCGTCTCCGAGCGCCTGACGTTTGCGCAGACCATCGACACGTCACACCGCTCGTTCAACGGCCAGTGGACCCGGCCAATCAACAAGGTGACGATGATCGTCGGCGCCGACTACCGCTACACCGACTCGAACCAGGACGAGCTGCGCTACACGCTGGTGAGCGGCGTCAACACGCAAAGCGGCCCTTTCAAGTCGGGCGGCCAGGAAACCGTCATTGCCGGCTACGCCCGCGCCAACGTGCAGGTCACCGACGCCGTGACGTTCGAAATCGGCGCCCGCGCGGATTCGTGGAAGTCGGAGCCCACCGATCCTGCGCTCGCGACGAAGGAAGTCAGCTACGTGAGCCCCCGCGCCGCGCTCTCCGCGCGCGTCGGCCGCGTGCAGTTGCAGGCGTCGAGCTATTACGCCAACCGCACGCCGAGCCTCAACGAATTGCATCGCCGGTTCGCGGTCGGCAACCAGTTGACGCTGGCCAACCCGCGGCTCGAACCAGAAACGCTGACCGGCGTGGAAGGTGGCGCGCTGGTGGAGTTCGGCCGCGTCTCGCTGCGGACCACGGCATTCCTCAACAACTTGAAGGATGCGATCGCCAACATCACGTTGTCGCAGACGCCGACGGCGATCACCCGTGAACGGCAGAACTCAGATGAGATCAACGCCCGCGGTGTCGAGGTCGAGATCGACAGCCGGTTTACCAACACCTTGAGCGCTTCCGGCCAGGTGGTGTTCACGTCCAGCCACTTTGACGCCTCGGCGCGCGCGAGCGAAACGCCCGCGTTGATCGGCAAGGCGGTGCCGCAGGTGCCGAAAGTGCAGGGTGGCCTGGCCGTGACGTGGGCCGAGCCGCGATTGCTGACCGCCGCCGTGCAGATGCGATTCAGCGGCGAGCAGTTCGATGATGATCTCAACACCGCGGCGTTCATCCTGAGGTCGTACGTGCTGTTCGACGCGACCGTGAGCCGCGCGATCGTGCGCGGATTGAATGCCTTTGTCGCCCTCGAGAACATCGGCGACAAGGAGTTCGACACGGCGCGCACGCCGCTGCGCTCGATCGGCTGGCCGCGCACGTTCCGCGCCGGCGCCCGCATCACCTGGCAGTAGCCACCCCTCGGCAGGTTCCGTTGGGCATCATCCTGTTCGACGGAACCTGCGCCTTCTGTGAGCGGGCGATCCGCTTCATCGCGCTTCGAGACAACGGCCACTTCAAGTTCGGCGCCTCGCAGAATCCAGAGGGGCGCGAACTGCTCGCGCGGTTCGGGACCACGCGCGAGGCAACGAAGAGCCTGATCCTGATCGAGGACGGTCAGCTCCACCTGCGGTCGACCGCGGTACTCCGCATTGCCGGCCACATGACGGCACCGTGGTGTTACGCCAGGATCTTTCTGCTGGTGCCCGTGCCGATTCGAGACGCCGTCTATCGGATGGTGGCAGCCGTCCGCAGCCGCATTGCGGGACGCTCCAACGCGTGCGAGATCCCACCGCCGGAAATCCGCGCCCGGCTCATCTAGATCACGCTTTGGCGATTTCCTTCGCGAGCAGGAAGCGATGGCACTCTTTCGCATCCTCCACGCAGTGGCAGAGCAGCGTCACATTCTGCTTCTGGCCCAGGGCCTTCAGCAGCCGGAGCGTCGACTTCTGGCCGTGGTTCTTGATCGTCTCGCTGCGATCGTCGATCGGCCCGTCCATGTAGAGTTCGTCGTGATAACGCCTGGTGAAGGTCTTCCAGTCGATCGCGCCGCCCATCACGGCCTTCAGCAACTGTTCGCTAGGTCCGAGGTTCGGCATCCACACGTCGTACTTGGATGACGGCATCCCGCGACCCCGAAAGCGGGTCGCGAGAATTCTCAGGCCGTCGGTCTTGCCAATCTCTGACTGAACGCTGCGGGTCCTGATCATGGCCGCTATCGAATCCGGCGAACGTTGATGACAGAGCGGTCCGCGGGACCCGATGTCCACGCGGCGATGAAGCCCGCGTGGGTGGCGGCCAGCATCGGATAGGTCGTGGCCGGGCCCAGGACAACCGGGGCCCCAGACCCGCCGGGCGTCGTGATTGCCGCCGTCCGCACACCATTGGCGGATTCGTCCCACGCCACCATGACGCGTCCCGTGGCGTCCACGGCGACCTGCGGATGCGATGGCTTCGGGCCGCCGAGGGTCCTGACCCGCATCGGCGTGCTGAAGGCCACGCCGTCGCGAGACGTCGCGTAGAGGATGACCCCTTGTTCGTTCTGGACGGTCGGCCACGCCAGGTGGATGGTGCCCTTGGCATCCACGGCCATTGCCGGCCCGTCGTCCGGGCAGCCGTGAATCGACCAGCCATCCTGGTTGACGCGCAGCAGCGGCGAAAACGTCTTGCCGCCATCGCGCGACATCGTGAACCCCATGTCGCGCATGTTGCCGGCGAAGACGTGGCGCCACGCCGCATAGATCTCGCCCTTGGCGCCGATGGCCATGGCGGTCTTGCAGCAGTAGCACACACCTTTGAACAACTCACGCTCGGCGCCGCCGTCGGCGCGGTAGTACAGCGACGAGCGCTGCGCGGTGGCCACCCCGTCGTGATCGCCCGACATGGCGGCGCGATCGCCACCGGCCATGCCCCTGTGATCGAGCCAGAACGAATGCAACGTCCCCTTGCCGTCGAAAGCCGACGCCTGCCAGCCGCGATCTGCCGGCGCTCCGGCCGCCTGCAGCGCGGCGGGCGCCGCGAACGTCTTGCCGCCATCGATTGAGCGCGCGGCCTTGACCTGCATGAGGCCGTCCTTGGCATTCCAGGTGACGGACACAATCGGCGCCTGCCCTCGACGCTCGAAGATCGTGACGCGGGGGGCCAGCTCGCCGTTTATGCGTACCTCTCCGGCCACGGTGTTCACTCGCACCGGAGTGGCAAAGGTGGCGCCGCCGTCACCGCTCATCGCGACGTAAACGTCGCCGTTGCGCCCTTCGGTCACGACCGTCCAGGCCACCGCCACCGTGGCGCCGCTGGCGGCGACCCACGGAGTGGCATTGGCGCGGCCGGCAATGGCCAGTGTGGTATCAGACGGCGCCGATGCCGCCTGGGCGACCAGTGCGAGAACCAGGACCATGGTCAGGTGATTCACGGATCAGAACCTCACTCGTGCGCCGAATTGTAGCGATCTCGGCTCACCGACGGCAGTAATTTGATTGAACGTGCTCGACGGGCTGGACGGATACGTTCCCGCGCCAAAGTTGGCATTGCGCGTCACCACGTTGGCGCGATCCGTCAGGTTGAAGCCCTCGGCCATGACCTCGAATTGCCACCGGCTACCGATCCGGATCGTGCGGCTGAGCCGCGCGTTCATCACGAAGAACGGCGTACCCTCACCGGCGTTGCGATCGATGAAATTGCCGTCGACGATCGGCCGGCCCGCCGTGCCTTGCACCGTCGTGACGCCCGACGTGATGTTGAACGGCGCAGCGGAGTACGCCTGGATCATGCCGCTCAACAGGAAGCCGAACACATTGGCGGACGCGTTTGCCGCGAGGCGGTGTCGCTGGTCATTGTCGGAGCGTCCCCAGTCCTTCGACAGATCCGTCGGATCGATCGGCGAACTGAAGAAGGCTTCGCCAAGATTGTTCATCGACTTCGACAGCGTGTACGACACGCGGTAGTGCCCGAAGCGCGCCGTGCGCTGGCTCAGCGACACGTGCAGGCCGTGATAGTTCGATTCGCCAACCGACGAATACTGGCTGTTGTTCGCATAGGGCGACACGGGCCGGCAGCCGTTGTTGCTGCCGGCGGCGACGCAGGTCGGCACGTTCTGATTGACCGACATCAACAGGCGGTCGCCCTTCAGGTACTGGTAGCCGGCACCAATCGTGGTCTTGTCGCCGATCTGGTGCTCCACCTCGCCGCTGAACTGACGCGAATACGCGTTCTGCACGTCGCGGTCCATCGTCGTGATGTTGGGCAGCGTCACGAGCGGAATCGCCGCGGTGAGAATGGCCGGAAAGACCGGCGCCCCTGCCTGCGTGGGCGACAGGCTCACCGAATACTGACGCATGGCCGACACGTCCGTGGTGTTGCCGGCGGACATGAGGGCGTTGGCCAGCGCGCGCAGCGGCACACGGTCGTAGAACACGCCGGCACTGGTGCGGACGATGGTGCGGCGCGAGTCGAACGGTGACCACGCGACGTCCAGCCGCGGCGACAGGTTGTTGGTGTCGAGGTTGATCGTCTCGAGCCACTGCAGGTCGTAGCGCAACCCGGCATTGATCGTGACCCCGTCCGTGCCCTTCCATTCATCCTGTACGTACATCCCGATGTTGGGATTGGTTTGCGCCAGTTCGGTGATGCCGAACGTCTGCCCGAAGCCGGCGTTGTTGTAGGTGCCGGACAGGAAGTTGGCCAGCGAGGAGAAGGCGTAACTGCCGCGCACAGACCGGGGGAAGGTAATCAGGTCGTGGTTGTAGAGCAGATCAATGCCCGCGCGCACCGCGTCTGCCCCACGCAGCTGCGAGAGGTTGTTGGCGATCTGGTACATCTTGTTCAGGCGCCCCGTCGGGCTGCTCGAGCTCGTGCCGAAGCTCGCCACGCCTGCGATGCTCACCGCCGGCCCGATCAGCTCTGAGGGGGGAGCCTCGAGATTGCCGTGAGCGAGCTGCGCCCGCGTCTCCAGCACGGTCCTGGGCGAGAGGATCAACGTGTTGCCGATCGCGACGGCCTGGTCAACGTTCTTCAGGTTGGAGGACGCGGTAAAGGCGCTGAGGCCGCCCGCGCCACGAGCGTTGGTGGCGTTGACGCCGTAGCGGCTGTAGCGGACGCTGAACTGATCGCGGCCGCTAACCTGGTGATCGATCTTTGCCAGCACGTTGTGGGTGTCGACCGGATTGTCGTAGATCCCGGTCGAGATCGAGGGGCCGCGATAACCGACCGCGGAGAGGCGGGTGTTGATCGCGTCGACGCTGGATTGCGCAATCGTTGCCAGGCCGGTCTGATCGAGCCGGCGCTGCTCGGCGTTGGCGAAGAAGAACGTCCGATCCCGGCGCAGCGGGCCGCCAACGCTCGCGCCATACTGCGATTGATGCATCGGCAGCTTGCTGCCCGACAGCGCGTTCTTCCCGTTGAGGGCATCGTCTCGATAGAAGTCGTAGATCGTGCCACGCAGGTTATTGGTGCCGCTCTTCGTGACGACGTTGATGTACCCGCCGAGCGCACGTCCGAGTTCTGCCTGCGCGCCCGACGTGATGACCTGGAACTGTTCGATCGCATCCACGCCATAGGTGATACCGCTGAGGCCCGCCGCATCATCGTTGGCCGAGAGGCCATCGACGACGAAGTTGTTCGAGAGGTTGCGTTGGCTGCCGACCGACAGCGTGACGCCGGGCACGGCGGACGTTTCCGGAAACAACTGGGTGCTGGCGATGTTGGTGGGCGAGACACTAGGTACCAGGAGCGCGATGTCCAGGAAGTTGCGCCCATTCATCGGCAGCGCCGCGACTTCCGCCGCAGACACCGTTGCCGCGATCTGGCTGCGGGCTGTTTCGATGACCGGCGCCTCCGCCGTCACGACGACGTTCGACTCGACGCTCGCCAGCGCCAGGGTGATGGGCAGTTCGAAGGCCGATCCCGCTGAGACGGTGATCCGTCGAGTCACGGACGTGAAACCCGGCAGGCTGACGGCAATGTCGTAAACGCCGATGCGCAGGTAGGGGAACCGGAAGCGACCATCCACTTCGGTCACAGCGCTCGCCACGACGTTCGTGGCGAGGTGGGTGGCGG
>JAYQOO010000008.1:0-14542 GCA_038144855.1 Acidimicrobiia bacterium
GTGGCGGCGACAACCGGCGCAACGACGGCGGCCAGCCGCGCACCAGCGTGGCGCGGCGCGACGACGACAATCAGCGCCAGAGCACTCGCACCGACACCAACCGGCGCGAGCGCGACCGCCGCGACAACGACCGTGGCGACAACCGGCGCGACGGCGATCGCGTGAGCAACGCCAATCGCGACACCGGCGAACGCTACGCCGTGCCGCGCGTCTATACCCGCGACCGGGACTTCGGCCGCAATCCGCGCGTCGTGGTCCGTAACAACCGGCCCGACATCCACATCAACTTCGGCTCGCCGTATCGAAACGGCTATCGCTACTACACGCCGGTGCACTACGACCGCTGGGCGCGTTCGTACTACCGCTGGAGCCCGGTCAGCTATCTTCCACTCGGGTTGATCTACGGCTCGATCGGCTTCTCGAACTTCGGCGTCTACGGCGGCTGGGGCAACGCGTATCCCTACTACGACCCGTACGCGTCCGCCTGAAGATCCAGCCGCGTCATGCGCAGGTGTTCGTGGATGGGTATTACGCCGGGATCGTCGATGACTTCGACGGCACGTTCCAGTCGCTGCGGCTCGAAGCCGGCGGGCACAAGATCGAGGTGCGCATGCCGGGCTTTGCCGACATGGAATTGGATGTGCACGTCCAGCCTGGCCGCACCGTCACGCTTGCCGAAGTCATGCAGCCAAGGCCGTAGCGGCAGAGCCGGTTCACCGGGGCACGGTTCACGCTGAACCGTGCCCCCTGAACGCGCTACTTGTTCTTCCCGGCGAAGAAGTAATAGATCGGCAGTCCCAACCCGATCACCAGGAAGCCCCACGCGGATGGACCGACCGCGCCACCTTGCGTGAGCGGCTTGACCAGGTCCGTATACAGCGCGTTGGCAAGAATCACGAAGCACGCGATGGTGAAGACCGCAGGCGCAATCGGATAGCCGAGGGCCTTGAACGGGCGCTCGGCATTCGGCTCGCGTTTACGCAGGATGAACAACGCAAACACCGCCACCCCCAGGAACAGCGTGATCGAGAAGCCGGTATAGGTGATGAGCGCGTTGCCGCTGCCGGTGAGGATCAGCAACGTGGTCCACACCGTTTGCGCCACGATCGCAAACGCCGGTGTCTTGTAGGTCGGGTGCACGGTGGCCGCGGCATCGAAGAACACCTTGTCGCGCGCCATGGCGAAGTAGACACGCGGACCGGCAAACGTCATCGCGCTGTTGCTGGCCAGCAGACTGACAATCGAGACGATGCCAAGGACGTGTCCGGCGCCAGACCCCAGCAGACGATCGGCGACGACGTCGAGCACGCTGCCCTGCAGCGCGGCAAGCTCGCTGACCGAGAAGACGTAGAGATACAGCAGGTTGACGCCTAGGTAGACGGCAATCACCGCCAGCGTGCCGATGGCCAGCGACAGCGGCAGGTTGCGGCCGGGGTTCTTGATTTCTTCAGCCACGTACGCCGAGGCGTTCCAGCCGGAATACGCGAGCATCACCGGAATGAACGCAAACAGCCAGTTGCCGGTCGTCACGCTGCCGCCCGATGAGGTGACGTTTGCAAACGCGCCGGTCCCGAACGCAAACCCGGCCAGTACGAACAGCAGGAACGCGGTGACCTTCAGCGCCGCGAGCACGTTCATCATCACGCGGCCGGGACCGACGCCGCGGATGTGGATCACGGCCAGCGCCCAGACCGAGGCGATCGAGACCAGCGACTGGGTGGAGATGGTCAGCGGCACCCACGGAATCGGGATCACCAGCAGCGGCGTCGAGTCGTCAACGCCGGGAATAAACCGGGCCAGGTAGATCGGAATGAAGAACGCGTTGGCCGCGATCGCCCCGGCGAATCCGGCGACAAACGACGTCCACCCGGTCAGGAAGGCGGCGACGCGGCCGTAAGCCGCGTCGAGATAGACATACTCGCCGCCGGCCTTCGGACGCAGCGCCGAAAGTTCCGCGTACGCCATTGCCCCCGCGAATGCGAGCGCGCCGCCGGCAAGCCAGAGGCCGAGATACAGCCAGGGATTGGGCACGAGGCCGGCCATGAAGGGCGGGGCGAACAGGATCGTGCCGCCGATTACATTGGAAACAATGATCGCGGCGCCGTCGAGCGGACCGAGGCGGCGTTCGAGAGTGGGCTGTGCCATCGGCACGGATTATATAGGTGCCGATGGGGCGTACGGTGCGGAAGGTGCGAGGTGCGAAGGTGCGGAAGGTGCGAAGGTGCGAAGGTGCGAGGGTGCGAGGGTGCGGGTGTGAACTACGGTACGGTCGATGTCTCGGCTGAACGCGTGATGAGCTGACGCTGGATCGGATACTCGGCGAGCTTGGCCCAGACCTTCGACCCGCGCTTCAGGTAGATTTCCACCTTCGCGTCGATGAACTCGCGGTTCTGCAACATCTGCATGCGCGGCTGATCGCCGGTGTAGCCGAGGGTCGAACGCATGACGAGGGGCTTGGTCTCACTGCCGGCAGGCAGTTCCGGATCGCGCGGAATGGCCCAGCCAAAGTACTCACCCCACATCTCCTGCTCGCCCACGCGGCGGAAGATGGCGTTGATCTGGATCGACTTGATGGGCTCGGCGCTCTTGTTGCGCAGCTTCATGGTGACGCTGGGCACAAGCTTGTTCTTTCCGCCTTCGATAATGCCATCGTCATACCACCCGGTCACGACGTCGAGTGGTTCGAGCGCCGCAACGGCATCGGTTGACGAGCCGCAGCTGGTCGCAAGGAGCGCGGCAAACAGGATGACGGCAATGCGAGGGGTCATGGCTGAATTGTAAGACACCGCGAACCGATTTTCGGATCTGGTGATCGCCACTCGGCGGATCACCAGGTCACCCGATCGCTTCAGAACTGGCTCAACTGCACCCGGCGGCGCACTTCGTCCCGGTCGATCTTGCCGGAACGGTACAACTGCAGGTCGCTCCCCTTGATCCGATAGATCATCGTGACCACTTCTTCAAGCGGGTCCTGAGGCGCCAGCGAGTCGCGGCCTTCGTCATCCCTGGCAGCCACGGTCAACCACTGTTCCGCAGGAATCACCATCGGGGTGCTGTAGTCGATCATCGCGTCCACGAGCGCGCGCGTCACGGCTTCGGTATAAGCACGGTTTGGATCCTTCGCCCACACGCTGTCGCTGGCGGGACGTGCGGCAGACGGCGCGACCGCCGGCAAGCCCGATGCCGCTGCCGCTCCAACCGCCGGCATGGATCGATCCGACACCACCACGCCGGGGGTGACCGTGTCATTGCGGGGCCGCGCCACCGCGCCCGACTGGCGCTCGAGCTGCTTGACCGCCTTCTCGAGCGACGCCCGCGTGACCGGATCGGTGATGCCGGCCATGCTCTTGCGGATGTCGTTCAGCGCCGCTTCGTTGGCCGCATCGCCCTGGTCCATCATCATGCGCAGGCTCCACATCATGCTCTGGCGCATCATCGGCACTCGGACGTCGAAGAACACGCCGTAGCCATCCAGATGGACGCCACGAGCGCGGGCGTCCCCTTCGAGCATGAACGCTCCCGGCATCACGGCGAGGATCTCGCGATTGAGCTGCTTGGCGCCGTAGTCAACCGCGCGCGCCAGCGCGCCTTCCATCACGTAGATGTGGTGGCGCATGTCGCCCAGGTTGATCGGGCGTGGCGGCGCCGGCGGCGGCGCAATGGCCTGCGGCTGCTGGTCCGACGGCGGCGGCGCGTCCTGCGCGAGCGCCGGCGCGGCCAGCGCGAGGAGAGCAACGGATGTAATCAGGGTCTTGTTCGTCTTGTTCATGGCTATTGCTGTGGCGTTCCGGAAACACGAATGACGTTATTGAGCATCTGGCGCTGGCGCAGCACTTCACTCTGGTAGTTGGTCATGCCGCGGCTGATCATCTGCAGGTCCGCGCGACGTTGCATGTCCATGTCGCTGGCGTACTCCACGAACCGGGCGGCGAGCGCGCGCTCGTGGCGCTGCTCGGCCTCACCGATCAACTGCTGCACGCGACGCATGGTCGCGTCGTCAACCGCCGCCGATGATGCGGTCCGCGGCTGATCCTCGCGCGCCGCGCGGATCTCGGTGCGCAACTGCTGTTCGAGCGAGATCAGCGCCGTCTTCCAGGCCTCGTCGGACGGCAAGACCGCGGCCACCGGTGCGGCCGGCTGAACCATCCAGCCCGTGCTGACGGTCAATCCTTCAGGCCCCGACTTGATCTGCAGGTTCGCAATCGAGAGACCGGCCGCGACCACGAGCACGGCGGCCGCAGCCTGCGCCCATACTGGAACCGTATTCCACCAGCGCGCGGGCCTGAGGACCGTGGCAGGAGGCGTGGCGGACTTCTTGACGATCTGGAAGTCGAGTTCCACTTCCGGCGGCGTCCACAGTCCCAGTTCGGATCGCACGCCGCCAAGCGCCATGACCTCCGCCGCGCATGCGGTGCAATGCGCAAGGTGGTCGTCCACCGCTTTTCTCACCGGCGCGTCGATCTCGCCGTAGAGATACGAAATCAGGGTGTCCTTGTCGTCACAGGAGAACGTGATGCTCATGATGCGTGTGGTCTCTTCACTGTTCGCGATAGCTCGTCATCCCCTGGCTCTCGAGGTGCTTTCGCAGCACACTGAGGCCCTGGTACAGCCTGGTCTTCACCGTGCTCAACGGGCAGCCTTGCAGGTCGGCGATTTCCTGGAAGGTCAGACCGTGGTACTCCTTCAACACAATCGCGGTCCGCTGCTCATCCGGCAGCAGCTTCATGCCTTCGGCCACGATTCGGCTCATCTCGTTGCGGGCAACGAGATCTTCGATCGACTCGGCCGGCCCCTGCTCGGACGCCAGTTCGACGACGTCCACGCCCTCGGGCATCTCGACCAGCGGCGTTCGCTTCTTCCGGCGGACCCAGTCGCGGCACAGATTGAGGGCAATTCTGTACAGCCATGAGGAGAATTTGGCCTGCCCCTTAAATCCCGGGAGTGCCCTGAAGGCCCTTAGGAAGGTTTCCTGGGCGACGTCCCGCGCGTCCTCATCACGACCAATCACCCTGTATGCCAGGGCATAGATCGGCCGTTCCCAGCGCAAAACCAGCTGGTTGAAACTATCCACGTCGCCGGCCATGGACCTGGCGACGAGCTCTTCGTCAGTCGCTACCAATCTCTCCCCGTTGCTGTTGTCTAAGACTCCGCACCAAGCCGTCCGGCCGGGGGCCGCACCGAGCAAGGCTGCCAGCTGACTGGGCCGAGCAAAAAATCACGCGAGGACCAGTTAGCTAGTAAGATACCGGGTTCAGAGACACTTAGTGGGCGTGAATTTGCCAAACGACGAAATCTTCCTAACCACAGAAGAAGTCCTGGAATACCTCCAGGTTAACCTTCGGACCGTGTACCGGCTGATCAAAGCCGGGAAGATTCCCGCCGTCCGGGTTGGCCGACAGTGGCGCTTTCGCAAGCGCGACATCGACGCGTGGCTGGACACCCAGCGGCCGCGCGGGGAGCGGGCCGCGGCGGCCATCGCGGTTGCCGATCGGCCGCAGGCGCGCGAAGGGCGCAGCCGGGTGCTGGTCGTCGACGACGAGTCCAGCATCCGCGAACTGCTGCAGAAGACGCTCGCGCTGGCTGAATACGACGTCGACGCGGCACCGGACGGACGCGCGGCGCTCGAACGTCTGCGCCTGGGCAATTACGACTTGCTGATCGCCGACCTGAAGATGCCGGGCATGGACGGCCTCACGCTGATTCGCGAAGCGCGGCGCCTCAAGGCCGATCTTCCGGTAATCATCATCACCGGCTTCTCCACCGAGTCGAGCGCCATCGAGGCGGTCAACCTCGGCGTGGCCGGTTATCTCACCAAGCCGTTCCGCGTGCCTCAAGTCCTGGCGGCGGCGGCACGCGCGCTCGGAGAGTAAGGGCGTAAGGACTTCGGGGCCAACGGTCCCACAGTCCTTGCCCCAACCGGCCGAAGACCAAGCCTTCCCGTGCTCCAACTTCAGAACGTCACCAAGGCATTCGGCGAAAAGACGCTCCTGGAGCAAGTCACGTGGCAGGTCGGCGATCGGGACCGCGTCGGGCTGTGCGGACCGAACGGCGCGGGCAAGACCACCCTCCTCAAGATGCTGGCCGGGTTTGACGAACCCGACAGCGGTGTCATCCAGAAACCGAACGCGCTGACGCTCGGCTACCTTCCGCAGGACGGCCTTTCCCATAGCGGACGGACCGTGCGTGACGAAGCCAGCCTTGCGCTGAAGTCGCTCCTCGACCTGAAGGCCGAGATGCACGCGCTCGAGGAGCAGCTCGGCGATGCGACAATGAGCGCCGCTGAGCACGACGCGGTGTTGCAGCGTTATAGCGAGGTCCAGGATCGCTTCCGCCTCTCGGACGGGTACCAGATCGAACTGAAGGTGGCCACCGTCCTCCGCGGGCTTGGCTTCGAGCCGGCCGCACAGGAGCAGATGACCGACCACCTGTCGGGCGGCTGGCAAATGCGCCTGGCACTGGCCAAGCTGCTGCTCAGCGAGCCGGACCTGCTGCTGCTCGACGAGCCTACGAACCACCTCGATCTCGAGGCCCGCAACTGGCTCGAGCAGTACCTCGTCGCGTATCCGCATTCGGTGATTCTGGTCTCGCACGATCGTTATTTTCTCGATGCCGTCGTCACGCACATTGCGGACCTGACGCTGCGCAAGATCACCGAGTACCACACCAACTACACGAAGTACCTCGAGCAGCGAGACGCCGCGATGGAGCGGCTGCGCGACGCCAAGCGCCGCCAGGACGAAGAGATCCAGCGCGTCGAGGAATTCATCAACCGCTTCCGCTACCAGGCCACCAAGGCCGCGCAGGTGCAGAGCCGCATCAAGATGCTCGAAAAGGTCGAGCGTCTCGAGGTTCCGCCCGAGCGCAAGAAGATCCACTTCAACTTCCCCGCCGCCACGAAGAGCGGCCGCATGGTGATCGAGTTGAAGGACGTCAGGAAGGCCTACCGCAACGCCGCGGAGCCTGGCCAGGAAAAGGTCGTCCTCGATCACGTCAACCTGCACATCGAGCGCGGCGATCGCATCGCGCTGGTCGGACACAACGGCGCCGGCAAGTCGACGTTGATGCGGATGCTGGTCGGCGAAGAAGCGCCGGACAGCGGCACGCGCACCGAGGGCCACCAGATGGTGATGCAGTACTTCGCGCAGGACGAGGCCACGCGCCTCAATCCGGCGCTCACCATCCACGAGACGATGTCGGCCGACTCGCCGCACACCATGATCCCGGCCATCCGCAACATCCTCGGCGGCTTCCTGTTCTCCGGCGACGACATCTACAAGAAGGCCGGCGTCTTGTCGGGCGGTGAGCGCACGCGCCTCGCGGTGGCGCGCATGTTGCTGCGCCCGTCGAACACACTGCTGCTCGACGAACCCACCAATCACCTCGACATCGATTCGAAGGAAGTGCTGCTGGACGCGCTGGTCGAGTACGGCGGCACGCTGATCTTCGTCTCGCACGATCGCTACTTTGTGGAGCGATTGGCGACAAAGATCATCGAGGTCGGAGACGGGAAGGCGACGCTCTATCCCGGAACCTACGAGTCCTTCCTTTGGTCGAAAGAGAATGCCTCAACAATCCGGCTAAAGCCGGATGCCGCAGGAAACACCAGTAAGCAAGCAGGAAACACCAAGCAGGCAGGAGACGCCAGCAGGCAGGCGGCAAACGCCCGTCAGCAGTCAGGAAATGACGGTAAGAAACAGGGCCCTGAAAGCACTCCAGCAGCGTCCGGCTTCAGCCGGACCGTTCTCTCAGCGGACAAAAGACCTGAGCAGTCGTACGAAGAGAGAAAAAGGGAGCAGGCGGAGAAGAACAAGCGCGAGCGTGCCTTCAAGGCATTGAAGGGTCGCATCGCCGAACTCGAAGCCCGCATTGCCGAACGCGAGAAGGCGATCAAGGAAGTCGAACAAACCATGGCGGCCGCCGACTTCTACAACGATCACGAAAAGTCGAAGCCCGTGCTCGCCCAACACCAGTCCTTGATGTGGGAAGTCGGCGAACTCCTCGGGCAGTGGGAGATGCTCCAATCCGAAGCGGAGCTGTTCTCGGACCTACGTAATTCGTGAATTGATTACGATTTTGTAATTTCGCGCAACTCTAGGGCATAATCCAAATTCTGTAATCGCAACGACTTAGAGCGTTAAGTCGCGGCGTGCACGAGGGGCACGAGCTTTGCTCAAACCGGCTCGGCCACATGGTGATGCCCACATCTCCAGAGAAATCGCGTCGTCTCGCGGACGTGTTCTTCCGCCACCTGGTGGGAAACATGCGCAACGGCGTCCTGGCCATCGACCGGGCCGGCGGCATTGTGCTGATCAACGACGAAGCCCGGCGGCTGTTCCGCTTGCGTGCAGACGATGTGACCGGGCAGGCGTATCCCGATGTGCTCCACGAGCATCCCGACATCGTTCGCGTGCTCGGCGGCGCGTACGAGCTGCAGGCGCTGCCCAATCGCGCCGAACTTCGTCTCAAGTCCACCGACACGGTGATCGGCTACACCCTGTCGCTGGCGCGTGACGACCATGGTGACGCGGTCGGCGCCGCCCTCTTCTTCAAGGATCTGACCCACGTCGAGCAAATCGAAGAGCGCGAGCGCCTGCGTGACCGGCTTGCCGCAGCTGGTGAGATGGCCGCGGTGATGGCGCACGAGATCAAGAATCCGCTTGCCGGCATCGAGGTCCTGGCCGGCCTGCTGCGCCGCAAGGTGCCCGACAATCCCGAGGCGCAGGGGCTCGTCAACGACATCATCAACGAAGCGAAGATGGCCAATGCCATCGTGCAGGAGGTGCTGGCGTTCGTGCGGCCGGTGCGCCTGCAGGTCGATCGCACGTCGCTTGCAGACGCGATTTCCGGCGCGGTCGTGCTCGCCGACAGCAAGAGCAGTCGTGGCAGCATCCTCGTCGACATTGCCCTGCCGCAAACGCTGCCGCCGCTTGGCGCCGACCATCATCAGCTGATGCAGGTGTTCTGCAACCTGCTGATCAACGCCTACGAGGCCCTCGAAGGCCGCGGCCGCGTCGAAATCAGGGCGCAGCTGGCCAACACCGCCGCAGAGGGCGCGCTGCTGCCAGACGGGCACGTCGCCGTGCCGACGGTGCTGGTCGACGTCTCAGACGACGGGTCGGGCATGCCGGCTGACGTGGCCGAAAAGATTTTCAATCCATTTTTCACGACCAAGGCTCAGGGCTCAGGACTCGGCCTCGCCGTCGTGCGCAAGATCGTCGATGCCCACGAGGGCCGCATCGACATGACAACCGCCAACGGCAAAGGCACACGGTTCAGGGTCACATTGCCGGTCGGCAAGTAACTCACGGTTCAGGGGATCACATGGCACGGATACTGGTTGCTGACGATCACGATGCACTGCGGCGCGGGCTGGCGCTGTCGCTGACCACCGCGGGGCACGACGTGGAGGAGGCGGGCAACGGCAACGCCGCACTGGAGCGCCTCCACGAAGGCTACTTTGACGTCGTGGTGAGCGACCTCAAGATGGGCGGGTCCGACGGACTGGGAGTGCTGCGCACCACCAAAACGCTCCACCCGACGGCGTCGGTCATCCTGATGACGGCGTTTGGATCGGTCACCACCGCCGTCGAGGCGATGAAGCACGGCGCCTTCGACTACGTGCAGAAGCCGTTTGAACTCGAGGAAATGGAAGTGAAGGTCGAGAAGGCGCTCGAGCTGAAGCGCCTGCGCAACGAACTCGACTACCTGCGCAACGAGCGCCAGGAGAACTACGACTTCGATCGCATCGTCGGTGGCAGCGAGTCGCTGCAGCGGGTCCTGGGCGTGGTCCGCAAGGTCGCGAAGAGCAACTCCACGGTGCTGATCCGCGGCGAAACCGGCACCGGCAAGGAACTGATCGCCGGCGCGATCCATCACAATTCGCTCCGCGCGTCCCGCAACTTCGTGAAGGTGAACTGCGCGGCCTTGCAGGAGAACCTGCTCGAATCGGAACTGTTCGGCCACGAGAAGGGCGCGTTTACGGGCGCAGACCGCCAGCGTATCGGCCGTTTCGAACAGGCCGACGGCGGCACGCTGTTTCTCGACGAGATCGGCGACATGAGCGCCAGCACGCAGGCCAAGATCCTGCGCGTATTGCAGGAACATGAGTTCGAACGGCTCGGCGGGACACGGACGATCCGTGTCGACGTCCGGCTGATCGCGGCGACCAACCGCGATCTGTCGGCCGCCGGCCAGTTCCGCGAAGACCTCTACTACCGACTCAACGTGGTGTCGGTCGAAACGCCGCCGCTGCGCGAGCGCAAGGAAGACATCCTGCCGCTGGCGATGCATTTCTGCCGGCGCTTCAGCAGCGAACTGAAGAAGCGGCTGGATGGTCTCGACAATGACGCCCAGAAACTGCTGGTCCGCTACAACTGGCCTGGCAACATCCGCGAACTCGAGAACGCCATCGAACGCGCCGCGTTGCTGGCCGAGTCGGCGCTGATCACGTCGGGCGACGTGCGGCTGGGCGACTTCGCGCCGGCCGGCTCGGGTTCGAAAGATTCGCAGAGCGTCGTCAAGATTCCGCCGACCGGCATCGCGCTCGAAGACATCGAGCGCCAGGCGATCACCGAGGCGTTGAAGATGGCCAACTGGGTGCAGAAAGATGCGGCCGAGCTGCTGCACATCAGCCCACGCGTGATGAACTACAAGATCAAGACACTGAACATCGAAATGCCCCGGAGGCGGGTGCTGGCCCAGCCGGCCTAGTCACGGCATTCGCCTGCAATATAATTCGCGCCTATGAGCCCAGCCTCGAGGCGCGAATTTCTTTGTGCGAGCGGAGTCATTGTAGCGGGCGCGCTCGTGCCCGATTGGGCTGACGCATTCCAAGCCAACGCCGCCAACGACGCCTTGCGCGCGGAAGTTGCGGACGCGGCGCTGGCGCAGGCGGCAACGCTCGGCGCGTCGTATGCCGACATCCGCATCAATCGTTACCGCCGGGAATCCATTTCCACGCGCGAGCAGCAGGTCCAGAACGTGCAGCGCTCGACCAGCTACGGCTTCGGCCTGCGCGTGCTGGTGAACGGCGCCTGGGGATTTGCCTCATCGAACGTGGTGGATGCGACCTCGGCCCGGCACGCCGCCGAACTGGCCGTGAGCTTGGCTATGGAAAACGCGATGCTCGCGACGAGAAAAGTGGTCCTCGCCGACGCCGCCAAGGTCGTCACCTCCTGGACCAGTTCGTTCAAGAAGGATCCGTTCGAGGTCCCGCTCGAAACCAAGATCGGGTTTCTCCTCAATCTGAACAAAACGGCGCTGGTGCCAGGCGTATCGTTCGTCACCTCGCAGATCCTGTTCGCCGATGAGCAGAAGTACTTCGCCTCGAGCGAAGGCTCGCGGATCACCCAGCGGCTGATCCGCACGTATCCCCAGTTCCAGACCACCGCGACCGATCGCGCCAGCGGCGACTTCCAGACGCGACCGGTCGTCGACCGCGCGAAGCTGCTGGGTTACGAATACGTCGAAGAGCCGATGTGGCTGGCCGATGCCGAGAAGGCCGGGCACGAGGTGGTTGAAAAGCTGAAGTCCAAGCCGGTCTCCGCGGGCCGTTACGACATCGTCGTCGACCCGACACAGTTGTTCCTCGCCATCCACGAATCGTGCGGCCACGCCACCGAACTGGATCGTGCACTGGGCTACGAAGCCAATTCGGCCGGCACGAGCTTCATCAAGCCGACCGACGCCGGCAAGCTGCGCTACGGCTCGAACATCGTCAACATGGTGGGCGACCGAACGCAGCTGGGCGGCCTGGCCACCACCGGCTACGACGATGAAGGCGTGAAGTCGGACGAGTGGCACATTGTCCGTGACGGCGTATTCGTGGACTGGCAGACGACGCGCGAATTGGCGCCGCAAATTGGCCAGAAGCGATCGCACGGCTGCCTGCACTGCGACAGCTGGGCCAGCGTGCCGTTCCCGCGCATGCCGAACGTATCGCTCCAGCCGGCAAAGACCGACGTCACGCTCGACCAGCTGTTTTCGGGGATCAGGCGCGGCCTCTACATCGTCGGTCGCGGCGTATCGTCGATCGATCAGCAGCGCTACAACTTCCAGTTCGGTGGCGGAGTGATTCGGGAAATCCGTGACGGCAAGCTTGGCGCGATGGTCCGCGACGCCGCCTACCAGTCGCGCACGCCGGACTTCTGGGCGTCGTGCGACGGCGTTGGCGGACCGGCCACCTATCAACTCTGGGGCACCGCCGCAGACGGCAAGGGCGAACCCGGTCAGACCAACCAGGTGAGTCACGGCTGCCCGCCCGCGCGCTTCCGCAACATCACGGTCCTCAACACGGCGGCGGTCTGACATGCTGACACGCGACGCGGCTCTCACGATCTGCGAAACCGTCCTCGATCACGCGAAAGCGGCCGGCGCAGAGGACGCGCAGGTTTCGCTGTCCAACGTGGAAGAATCACACGCGCGGTTTGCGGACAATCGCGTCACCACCAGCGGCCGCAGCGAGGATCTCGACATCACGGCAACGGTCTGGGTGGGGCGGCGGCGCGGCGCCGCAACCGTCAACGACTCGAGCGAAGGCGCACTGAAACAACTGGCCGGTGATGCGGTGCAGATTGCGCGCCTGTCGCCGGTGCAGCGCGAATACCTGCCAACGCTGGGCGCGCAGGAGTACTCTGCCGATCGCGGTTTTGCCGCGTCAACCGCGGAGGTCGACGTCTTTGCGCGGGCCAAGGCGTTGCAGGGCATGCTCGACGCCTGCCGGTCACAGAAGGTGACGGGGGCCGGATTCCACACCGCGCGCGCAGCCGCGAGTGCGACGGCCACCGCCAACGGTAATCGGCGCTACTTCCGCAACACCCGCGCGGACTTGAGCGTCACGGCCCGCACGCCGGACGGGACTGGTTCGGGGTATTACTCCGGCGATCACTTTGACCTCAGCAAACTCGATGCACAGCGCATCGCCACCGAGGCGGTGAACAAGGCGATTCGCTCGCGTAATCCCCAGCCGATCGAGCCTGGCAACTACCCGGTCATTCTCGAGCCGCAGGCGGTCAGCGACCTGATCGGCTTCTTCACCGGCAATTTCGACGCGCGGACGGCTGACGAGGGCCGCAGTGCGTTCTCCGGCAAGGACGGCAAGACGCGGCTGGGCGAAGCGATGTTCAGCGAGCGGCTGAATCTCTACAGCGACCCGATGCACGCCGAACTGCCGGCGACCCCGGCCACCAATGAAGGCATCCCGGCCTCCAGGCTGTCGCTGGTCAATGCGGGCGTGATCGAGAACCTCGCCTATTCGCGGTATTGGGCGCAGGAAAAGAAGCGCGAGGCCACACCAGGGCCGGTGAACTACATTCTCGAGAGCACCCAGACACCCGCGTCACTTGAGGACATGATCAAGGGGATGAAGCGCGGCCTGCTGATTTCCCGCTTCTGGTACGTGCGGCTGGTCGATCCCCGGACGATGGTGCTCACCGGCCTGACGCGCGACGGGCTGTGGTGGATCGAGAACGGCCAGATCAAGAATCCGGTGCGGAACCTGCGTTTCAACCAGAGCGTGCTCGCCATGCTGGCGCCCTGGAACGTGGAAGCCATCGGCCGGTCTGAGCGCCTCGCGCCGTACGTGGTTCCGGCGTTGCGGCTCGGCGCGTTTACCTTTACGTCCATCTCCGACGCGATCTGATGCGCCTCGCTCCGCAGCTGCTGTCGATCGCGCTGCTGGCCATGGTGGCCGGTTCGCTGTCGGCACCGCTGCGGGCGCAAAAGACGGTGTCGCGGTCGGTGTTCATCGAGGCGGCCGGCCCCGACGATCAACTCCTGACCGACCTGACGCGCAGCGATGTCTCGGTCACGGAGAACGGTGAACCTCGCCCCGTCCTGCGCGTCACTCCTGGCAGGACCCCGATGCGGGTAGTGGTGCTGGTGGACTCAAGCACGCCCGTGCTGCCGCTGATGGCCAGCTTTCGGAAGGCGCTTTCCGCCTTCGTGGATGCGCTGCCGCCCCTGCACGAAGTCACGTTCATTTCGTCCGGTGGCCAGATTCGCGTGCGCACGCCGCCGACCATCGACCACGACCGGCTGCAGGCCGACATCGCCATGTTCGCGCCGCAGGGTGGCGCCAACGCGTTTCTCGACACGTTGATCGAGGCCGACCAGCGCTTTCTGAAAACGGCGCCGGAGTATTGGCCGGTGTTGGTGATTCTTACGACCGACAATGGCGAGAACTATCGCGAGCCTGATGTGGCGACCTACAACGCCTTCATGACCGATCTCCGCGCCCGCTCCGGCACCGTGCACGCGGTGATCATGCAGGGCAAGAAGACGGGGCCGGTCAGCGTGTTTGTCACCAATCTGAGCGAGAACATTGCCGGCAGCCTGACGGTCATGAACACCGACAACAGCCTGCCCGCCAAGATGCGCGACATTGCGGTGCGCCTGGCAGACGACCACGACAGGATGCGTGGGCGCTACGAAGTGGCGTTCGAGGGCGATCCGAAGATCGTCCAGCCGGTCGTGGCCCGCCCGCGGCAAAACGGGACCGGGAAACTGGTCTGAGGAGTGCGCCGCACCACCATGGCTACCGAGG
>JAYQOO010000008.1:14552-35281 GCA_038144855.1 Acidimicrobiia bacterium
TCGCCCCACCCAACCCCGGCCCGGGGGGGGGCCGGGGCGCGTTCAAACCGCCCGGCCGCGAAGGTGCTGATGTCGGTGCGCAGACCCTTCTAGCGTCCCTAGTAGGCGATTGCGTAACAGTCCCGCCGCGGATCCGCGCCGGCAATGCGGTTGCCGCTGGCAGGATCGATCATCACCGCGGTCGCGCAACCCGACATGCCAAAGGTGCGGATGCGGCTCACGTCGTGGCCCCGCGCCTTCAGCTCGTTGTAGACCGCATCCGGAATCGAGGCTTCAACATTGAGCTGGTTGAACCCGGCCGTGTGCGGCCAGAACGATCCGTAGAAATGCATGGTCTGGACCCGCGGGCGCTCGAGGGCGCCGTGCAGGTTGGGATACCAGTCATCCCAGAAGTCGACGATGCTGAGCAGCGCCTGCAGGATGGTTTGATCCTGGTTGTCGCCACCCGGCGTTCCAATCCCCATCATCGGCACATCACCCTTGAACACCAGGCTCGGCGTCAGCGTGTATCGCGGTCTGGCGCGCGGCCGGATCTGGTTCGCGTGGGTCTTGTCGAGCCAGAACTGCTCGCCTCGCACGCTCATGCCGATGCCGGTGTCGCCAAGGATTACCGCGCCGGGCACCCAGCCGCCGCTCGGCGTGACGTCGAAGATGTTGCCGTCCTTGTCGATAACGGCCATGTGCGTCGTATCCTTCACGACCTCTGGCGTGTTGACCTCATCGCCGCTCTGCGTGCGCGGCGTGGCGCCGTCGGCCACATTCGCCTTCCAGAAGTTCCACTGCTTGACCTTCGAATCAAACTTCGTCGGATCGCCGGCAATGAAGGAGGTCGACGCCTTTTTCGGGTCGATCAACGCGGCGCGTTCCTTCGCATACGCCTTCGACAACAAGCCTTCGGCAGGCGACTGCACGAAGGCCGGGTCGGCGTAGAACGAATCGCGGTCTGCATACGCGAGCTTGAGCGCTTCCGTCACAGTGTGCAGGTAATCGGCGCTTGCGTAGCCCATGCCCCGCAGATCGAAATTCTCGAGGATATTGAGGGCCTGCAGCAGTACCGGCCCCTGGCTGCCGAAGCCGTGCTTGTAGACCGTGTAGCCGCGATACGTCGTTCTGGCGGGTTCTTCGATGCGCGCGAAGTATTCGGCGAAATCGCTCTGGTCGAACGGCGCGCCATGCTTCTGCAGGAACGCCACCATTTCGGCGGCAATGTCGCCCTTGTAGAAACGATCGCGCGCGGCAGCAATACCGGCGGCCCGACCTCGACGCTTCGCGCCACGTTCGGCTTCGACCATCCGCTTCAACGTGCGCGCGAGCGCCGGTAGCTTGATCGTTTCACCCGGCTTGTACGCAGTGCCATCAGGCTTCAGCCAGTAAGCTTTGTTGCCAGGCCAGCTCTCGAAGAACTTCAATTGCCGCTGAATCGCCTGCGCGGTGCTGTTGCGCATCGGGAAGCCGTGCTCGGCGTAACCGATGCCGGCGGCGGCGACGTCTTCAAAACTCATCGTGCCCCACTTCTCGAGCACGGTGAGCGCGGCATGGAGCGCGCCAGGCACGACGGCCGGATCGAGGCCAGCGCCTTCGAGCGACTTCTTGCGCGACAGATACCAGTCGACATCAACGGCCTTCGGCGCCCAGCCTTGTCCGACGATCGATGTGACCTTGTTTTCCTTCTTCGGGTAGACGAGCACAAGCGCCTCACCGCCGAGGCTGTAGAGGTCCTGCTCGAGGACGCCACCGGCGATCAGCGATGCGACACCGGCGTCGAAAGCGTTACCTCCCTTCAGGAGGATGCTGAACGCCGCCGCGGTGGTGAGGGGATGTCCGGTGGAGACGCCACCGGTCGGGCCGACAACCGCGGGCCGCAAGGCGGAACCCGCGGGTTGTCGATCCTGAATCGGAACTTGCGCCGTCAGGGGAACCGCAAGCAGCAACGCACAAAGAATCGCAACTCTCACGGTCCCTCCCTGTCGGCCTGCAGGCCCGTTTACTTCTCGATCGTTGCCTTCTTGATGAAGTCGAGGCGCGGGAAGGCCTTGGCCAGGTAGCGGTTGCCGTTGTTCTGGATCTGCATCTGAACGGGCACTTCGCGGAATATTCCGCGTTGATCTTATCGACGGCGGGCATGCCCATCGTCACCTCGCCAAACGGCATGAACTGCTTATCGAGGAACGCGTTCGACTTGAAGTTGATGAACACCTGCGTCGAGCGCGAGTTCGGACCGCGGTTGGCGAAGGTGATGTAACCGCGCGCGTTGCTCTTGACGCCAGCCGGGTCGTCCTTGATGTTGGCGTTCATCCAGTTGCGCTGAATGTCGGGATCGCCATTGATGCCGAACTGCACCATGAAGTTCGGCACGACGCGGAAGAAACGCTGGCCGTCGTAAAAGCCGTTCTTCACGAGGTTGTAGAAACGGTCGGCGCCGATCGGCGCCCATGCGCGCGTCACGGTGATAATGAACTCGCCGGCGCTGGTGTCGAACTTCACCTTGTAGGTGGCCGGTGCCGTCTCGGTCAACGAGGCGGGGTTCATCAACGAGGGCTTGCCGGTCTGGGCAAACGAGGTGGCCGCGACAGCCAGGCTGCCAACCAATGCAAGCGCGGTCAGTACACGTTTCATCGAAATCTCCTTCAGGAATCCCTATTATCGCTGGGAAGCGGGCGGCGATGAAAGCGGCCCGTCAAGAACCGCCCGGGCGGTCTTGACCAGTGCGGATGGCGAAAATGGCTTCGACAGCAGGGTCGCATCCCGCAAGTCGTTGGGCGGAACGGGCAGTTGGGCGCTTGGCGACGTCCGATACACCGGGAGGATCACTGCGCGAAAGTTCGGCGGCGGGTCGCGAAGCCACCACAGTTTCGACATGCGCGCGGGGCCGTCCGTGCCTGCGAGTGCGACCTGCTGCCAGTCTGACTCCGCTACCTGTGCAGGAATACCCTTGTCTTGAAGTTCGCCATCGGGCGTCCAGGAATACAGCCGCCGGCCCGCGTCGATGCGCACGACGTAGCGGATGATCTCGTTGGGGTTGTCGCCAAACGCCGCCTCGATGCGCTGACCGACATAAGGCACGTCCACGCTCTGCACACTTGGCATACTGCTGAACTGCTTCAGGCGCGCGGCGAGTGACTGCACTTCGGCTTCCACGCCAACCGCCGCGGTCCGCAGTGTCGCCAACTGCTGCTGAGCGTGCTGCTCGGCCGCGTCGCTCAGCGAGCCGAGATAGATGACGACGCTTAACGTCGCGACGATGGCAATCGCCACGAACGTGCCAACGTAGATCGAGCGCGTGACTGCAGACGCCGGGGGCGAAGCTATCCTCAAACCGCCAAACTATAACCCGCCGATTACGAATTTCGTCATTTCGCCAGGGCCGCGATCACGTCCTGTGCAGCAAGGCGCAACGTTGCCGAGTTGGCGCGCGCTTCGTCAGGTGCGAGCGCCGAATCCGGAGGGGCGTCCCCGAAGATCTGCTGGTAGGCAACCAGCGCCGCAAGGTAGGTCCCGCTGACCGACGGGTGAAATCCATCGGGGCCATAGAGCGGCAGAGACGGCTGTCGTGCCCACGCTGTCCGCCAGGCATCACCCACCGGGAGCAATAGACCCTTTACGTCTCGGGCCGCCGACGTGTACGACAGGCTGACGCCGGGGAAATCGCCGCGGCGCGCCCGCGCGGGCCAGACCATGTAGAGCGCGGTCCGGGCCCCGGCCTTCCGTATCTCTCCGTCAAATCGCTTCGCATACCGGATCAATAACGCCCGGGACTCGGGCAGTGACGACGGGCCCTGTTGCAGGACCACGACATCCCAGCCGCGCGCGATCATGGATTGCGCAGTCTTTTCGTTCCAGTGATCTTCGAGGCTGTAGTCAGGTTTGGCGACGCTGTCACAGACGGCGCGCCTGCCGGCCGCCTGCGCCATCGCGCACACCATGGCCGGCAGATCATTGCTGTAGGTGAGGCTATTGCCGATGAAGAGGATGCGCGTCGGAGGGGGCTGCAGGACGGCAAGCGCGAGACCGAGCAGTACTACGCGCATCGGGAGGCCGGCCTACGGCGTCCGCACCGTCAACGTGACACCGATCCGATCAGGTTCGCGTCCGGTATAAGCCACGGGACCGGCAACCGGCCAACTGCCGCTGACCCACGGGAACGGATTCGACACGTCGACCCAGAAGAAGCCGATGTTGACCAGCCGATGAATGTCGACGAAACCGCGCGCGATCATCAGGCGATCCTTCTTGCCCATCGACACGCCATACAGGTTATTGAGCGACAGGTACTGAATCAGGCTGTCGTCGCGGGTCAGTTCCTCACGCGTGAAACTGCCTCCGACACGCACGGTGCCGCGCAGCGGCACATCGAGTTGGGCGCCCATGAAGTAGCCCGGCTTCTCGATCGGCCCCAGGGTCGGGATTCCCACCAGCTCGCCGGAGGTGATCGTCGGGCCCCACTTGTACTTCGCGTATTCGCCGAACGCTGAGAACCACGAGAACGGCGACACCTTCACGCTGACCACCAGCGCATCGTCATTGCGCTTGGAGGCCCAGTAGCTTGGCAGCCGTTCCACTTTCGAACCGGTGTAGCCCTTCTTGTAGGCCACTCTCGCGTCGAGTTGCCTGAACGGCTGCACGCGCGCGGACGCGACGACGGTGACGGCACTATTCGTATCCAGGGTGCGGTTGACGAAGTAGAACCAGTCGTAATCCTTCTCGCGGTTACCGTCACCGAGTACGGCCATGACGCCGGCATCGACCACTGCACGATCGTTGCGGGTGGCCGAGAAGGCCAGCATCGCACCGAAGTTGGCTTCAGCGTTGAGCCGCGTGATGCGCGCCATGTCCTTCGCCGTGGCCGCACCCACTTCCCGGGGGGCGAAGCCCACCGGCAGGATGAACCGGCCGCCACGGAACGAAACGTTCTTCGAGATACCCCAGTCGATGTAACCCTCACGCAGCAGGCCCTGTTGCGTGATGTAGTCGAGCGAAAACGTGTTGTAGGTATCGACACGCTTGAGGCCGTCTTCCTCGTCGCACTTGACGATTGGGCCGGCGGCCGCGAACAGGCTGGGATCGTTCGGGAAGAAGAAATTCTGCTCGCCACACGCCGGCCGCGACGCGGTTTCGCTGACCGGATTGACCGACACGAAATAGCGGACGCGATCGGTGACCTTGCCGCTCAGGCTCAGGATCGCCATGCCGACCCGGCCCTGTTTCTCGAAGCCGAGTGCCGCCTGCGCGCCGTCGTGCGACCAGGCCGCGACCAGCTCGCCGCCGAACTTGAACCGTTCGCTTTGATCGAAGGTGAAGCCGAAGACGTTCACCGCTCCGGGATCGGCGTCGGTTGACGGTGGCGCGGCCTGTTGCGCAAACGCTGGTGAAATGGAAAGCAGGACAAGAAGCGCGGCGAGTCTGATGACGGGCACCTGCCCCTGATTCTACTCGGACTTCCCCGCACGCGGATGTGATTTGCGGTAGACGTCGATCAGTTGGGCGGCGTTGACGTGCGTATAGCGCTGCGTGGTGCTCAGTCGCGCGTGCCCGAGCAGCTCCTGGATGGCCCGCAGGTCGGCGCCACGTTGCAGCAAATGGGTGGCAAACGAGTGGCGTAGCGCGTGAGGACTGATGCCAAGCCGGGTGCTGCACTGCGCGACATAACGCCTGAGCAGGCGGTCCACGGATCGGCCGGTCAGCCGAGTGCCGCGATAGTTGATGAACAGCGGATCGGCCTTCGGCGTCCTGGCGCGCTTGGCCGCGCCGCGCGCCGGCCCCGCCGCCATGGTCGCGCCGCGAGTCCAGAGCAGCACGGCACGATCCTTCATCCACGCCTTGATCGCGGCAAGCGCGCTTTGATTGAACGGCACCAACCGTTCCTTGCCACCCTTGCCCATCACCCTGATCATGCGCCCGCTTAAATTGACGTCTTCAAGGTCGATCGCCACCAGTTCGCTCAAGCGCAGGCCAGAGGCGTAGAACAGCTCGAGGATCGCGCGATCGCGGCGGCCGAGCGGGTCAGCGGTGTCCGGGGTCTCGATCAGCCGTTCGATCTCCGGCTCCGACAGGTGATTCGGAATCGTCTGATCGCGCTTGGGCGCCACCGCCATCGCCGTCGGGTCATGTTCGATGATGTCCTCACGGCGCAGGTAACGCACGAATGTCCGCAAGCCCGACAGCTTGCGCGCCACGGACGACCGGGCTTTGCCGGCGCGATTCAGATCGGCGATGTGCCCGCGGACCGAGTCCATATCCAGGTCGTTGGGACCAAGCTGCGAGATCTTCCTGCCGGACTGGCTCGCGACCCAGGCCAGGTACTGCGTGACGTCGCTTTCGTAGGCGCGCACCGTGTGCGGCGACACGTGGCGGTTCAGCTTGAGGTAGGCGAGGAAATCCTTGAGGTGATCTCGCATGGCCAGGCGGGTCTACCGGCCCACCGCGACCGGGTCCCGGGACCATTGGTCGAGGTCCCGAAGCGCGCGCTCGGCAATCTGCAGCTTCTTCTGCATCTTGTCTCGCGGCGGGTTGTCGAGCGGCGGCATGATGCCGTGGGTGATATTGGTCGGCTGATACGTCTTCGGGTCGGCGTGCGAGACGTAGTAAGCGAGCGAGCCGATCGCGGTCGTGCGCGGCGGCGCCTGCGGAGTCTCACCCCTGGCGATGGCGGCCGCGTTACGGCCGGCGATCAAACCGGATGCCGCCGACTCCACATAGCCTTCAACCCCCGAGACCTGCCCGGCAAACAGCAGGTCCGCGCGCTGCCGCGTCTGCCAGGTCGGCAACAGCACCTTGGGACCACAGATGTAGGTGTTGCGGTGCACCATGCCGTAGCGGACGAACTCCGCATTCTCGAGCCCGGGAATCATCTTCAGCACGCGCGCCTGATCGCCCCATTTGATCTGCGTCTGGAAGCCGACCAGGCTGAAGTGGTCGCCTGCCAGCGTGTCCTGCCGCAACTGCACGACGGCGTACGGCAGTTTTCCAGTACGCGGATCCTTCAACCCGACCGGCTTCATCGGCCCGAATCGCAGCGTGCCCTCGCCGCGATGCGCCATCACCTCGATCGGCAGGCAACCTTCGAAGAACTTCGTGTTGTCGAAATCGTGGACGGTCGCGGACTCGGCGGCGACGAGCGCGTGGTAGAACGCGTCGTACTCGTCCTTCGTCATCGGACAATTGAGGTAATCGCCCTCTTCATCGGTGCTCAACGCGCCCAGCTCACCGTCGGCGCCCTTCGCACTCCACACGTTGCGGCCCCACCGCGACGCGCGGAACACTTTCGACATGTCGATCGACTCGGCGAGCACGATCGGGCTGATCGCGTCGTAGAACGCCAGGTGCTCCTCGCCAACCATCTGCTGGATGCTCTGAGAGAGCGCATCCGAGGTCAGGGGACCGGTCGCGATGATCACCGGCGACCACTCGGCGCCGGGCACGGCATGGATTTCCTCGCGCGAGATGCGGATCCGCCGGTGCGACTGCACCGCCCTTGTCACCGCTTCGGAGAACACGTTGCGATCGACGGCCAGCGCCGCGCCGGCGGGGACCCGCGCCGCATCGGCCGATCGCATCACGATCGAGCCGAGCCTGCGCATCTCCTCCTTGATCAGGCCGACGGCGTTGTCGACCTTGTCGGCACGAAACGAATTGCTGCAGACCAGTTCCGCCAGATTCTCGGTCTTGTGGACGGCCGTCGGCCGCACCGGGCGCATTTCGTGAATGGTCACGTCGACGCCCAGCTCCGCCGCCTGCCAGGCCGCTTCCGAGCCGGCCAGTCCGCCGCCGATGATGTGGATCATCTCTGCCACTATACAGCCGCCGTCTTCCAGTGGCCGCGCTGGAACACGACGGCACTGATGATCGGCAGCACCGAAAACGCCACCGTCATCGCGATGAATACACCCGCCGGACCCATCTGCCAGCGGATCGCCAGCAGCCAGGCCAGCGGGATCTGGAACACCCAGAAGCAGAACAAGTTGATCCACGTCGGCGTCCACGTGTCACCGGCGCCGTTGAACGACTGGGTGAACACCAGCCCGTATGCGAAGAACACGAAGCCCGCGCTGACGATGCGCAGGCACGAAATCGCATACGGTGTGACGCCGGGCTCAGCGGTGAACAGCGACACGATCCACGGCGCGAAGGCGACAAAAACCACGCTGATCGAGCCCAGCACGATGGCGTTGTAGTGACCGGCGGTCCACACCGATTTCTCCGCGCGGTCGGGATCTTTTGCACCCAATGCCTGCCCGACCATCGTCGCCGCCGCGTTGCTGAGCCCCCACGACGGCAGGATCGCGAAGATCACGAGGCGAATGCCGATCGTGTAGCCGGCCAGCGCGTCGCTGCCGAAGGTCGAGATCACCCGCACCAGCCCGATGTAGCTCGACGTGTCGATCAGGATCTGCAGAAAGCCAGACCCGCTGAGCCGGCAGACGTTCCACATCACCGACGGCACGATGCGCACGTGACGCAGCGACAGATGGATGCGGCTCCGCCCGGATGAGAACATCCACAGCTGCAACGCGACGGCCGCGCCTCTGCCGAGGTTGGTCGCAATCGCCGCACCGGTCACGCCCATCTCGGGAAACGGCCCCAGTCCGAAGATCAACACCGGATCCATGACGATGTTGATGGCGTTGCCAAACCACAGCATCCGCATCGCGATCGCCGGGTCGCCGGCGCCGCGGAAGATCGCGTTGTTGAGAAACAGCAACGTCACGGTCGCGTTGCCGAGGAACATCACCTGCGTGTAGCCGAGCGACGAAGCGATCATCGGCTCGGTGGCCCCCATCACGCGCAGCAGGCGCTCAGCGTTCAGGAACCCGAGCACCCCCACCACCACGGCGACGATCATGCCAAGCGCGATCGCCTGCGCCGCCGCCTGCGCGGCACCGTCTTCGTCCTTCTCACCAATGCGTCGTGACACCACCGCCATGGCGCCGATGCCAAGACCGAGCGCGACCGTGTAGACAATGGAGAGCATGGTCTCGGTGATGCCGACCGTGGCCACCGCATCGGCGCTGACCTGCGAGACAAAGAACACGTCGACCACGGCGAACAGGGATTCCATCGCCATTTCGAGCACCATCGGCACCGACAGCATGACGAGCGCCGGGCCGACCGGGCCGACGGTGTAATCGCGATCCGAACCCCGGATCGCTTCGAGCAAAAGAGACCACCAACGTTTCATGACTTCTGACTGCTTTCAGCTTTCGGCTCTCGCTGAGCAGGGTCCGTCAGCGAGAGCGGCTTTCAGTCCTGGCCGAAAGCCACTTGCCGCGAGCTGAAAGCGAAAATTCTTAGCGTGAGAAAGCGATCGACATCCCGATATCGCCCTTTGTGAGGCGGACCGGGACGGGCGGGATGGTGGGAATGTGCCGCAACATGGATCGCTCGACCGGCATTTTACTTCATCGCCTGGGCGGCAAAGAACTCACGGAGCAGGCGCTTCAGCAACGTGATCGAGCCCAAGACGGCAACCAGGTTCGGGATCGCCATCAGGCCATTGAGGGTATCCGCCACGTCCCACACCAGGTGCAGTGAGCCGACAGACCCGAGGTAGATGAAGACCAGCCAGGCGATTCGGTAGGGCAACGCCGCGGCGCGCCCGAACAGATACACGATCCCGGTCTCGCCGTAGTAACTCCAGCCGATGACCGTTGAGAAGGCGAACAGCACGAGGCTGGTGGTGACGACAATGTTGCCCCACGTGCCGGGGAGTCCGACCGAGAACGCGTCGCCCGCCAGCGCCGCGCCGGTCGCGCCGGAAGACCACACGCCGGTCACCAGGATGGCCAGCCCGGTGGTGGTGCACACCAGGATGGTGTCGACGAACACCTCGAAGATGCCGTAGAGGCCCTGTCGAACCGGATGGTCGGTGCGCGCGGCAGCGTGCACGATTGGCGCGCTGCCCAGCCCCGCCTCGTTGGAGAACAGCCCGCGCGCGATGCCGTAGCGCATCGCCAGCATGATGGTGGAGCCGGCAAACCCGCCGGTGGCCGCGGCACCGCTGAAAGCGCTCGAGAGCACGAGGGACAGCGCGGCCGGAATCTCGGCCGCGAAACGCACGAGGATCACCAGACCGCCGCCCAGATAGAAGATCGCCATGAAGGGCACGAGGTACTCGGTGAACTGGCCGATTCGCTTCAAGCCGCCGAGAATGACGGCCGCCGTCAGGACTGCGAGCACCAGTCCGGTCATCGCAGGAGCGACGCCAAAAGACGCTTGCAGGCTCGACGCCACGGAGTTGGCCTGCACCATGTTGCCGATGCCGAACGCCGCAAGCGACACCAGGCCCGCGAAAACGGCGCCCAGCCATGGCAGTCCCAGCCCATTGCGCAGCACGTACATCGCGCCGCCGCGGAACTCGCCCGATGCATCCTTCTCGCGGTAGTGAAGGGCGATCACGATCTCGGCGAACTTGGTGCACATCCCGAGGACGCCGGACACCCAGAGCCAGAACAACGCGCCGGGTCCGCCGATTGAGATCGCAGTGGCGACGCCGGCGATGTTGCCGACACCGACGGTCGACGCCAGCGCGGTGGCAACGGCCTGGAACGGCGAGACCTCGCCGGCGCCACTCGCCTTCTGCGTAAGCTTGCCGAGCACTTCGCGCAGCGCGAACGGCAGGTACCGGAACTGGACGCCGCCGGTCAGGATGGTCAGTAGCAGGCCGGTGCCGACGAGCAGCACAATCATCGGCCAGCCCCAGACGTACGAGTTCAACCAACCGTTGGCAGCGGCAATCGTTTCGATCATGTGGACTTGAAGCGTAGCCTAAGCCGGCGCGCGGGTCGAATCCCTACGCCGGCTTCTTCTTCGCTGCGCTCTTCTTCTTGGCCGCCGGCTTCGCTGCGGCCTTTGCCTTCTTTGCCTTCTTCTTTCCGCCCATGCCTGCCCGGGCGTTCAGCAACTCGATCGCAGCCGCCATCGTCACCGCTTCAACTTGGGTGCCCTTCGGGACCGAGGCGTTGGTCTCGCCGTCTGAGACGTACGGCCCATAGCGGCCGTCGAGGATCTTGAGCTCCGCGCCGGACTCCGGATGCTTGCCGAGGTTCTTCAGTTCCTTCGGGGCCTGGCGGGCGCGGCGCATCGACTTCTTCGGCTGCGCGAGCAGTTCCTTGGCGCGCTCGAGCGAGACGGTATACACATCATCGGTCTCTTCGAGCGAACGGAATTCCGACCCCTGCTTCACGTACGGACCGAAGCGGCCGAGGTTGGCGAGGATCTCTTCACCGTTGTCAGCGACGCCAAGTTCGCGCGGCAGCGACAGCAGCTTCAATGCGATGTCGAGCGTGATGCTCTCTTCGGTGTTGTCGCGACCAAGCGACGCACGCCGCGGTTTGATGTCGCGATCCTCCGGCGTCTCGCCAAGCTGCACGTAGGCGCCGAATCGGCCATGCATCACGTAGACGTGCTGGCCGCTGGCCGGGTCCACACCAAGCGACTTTGGCCCCTGCGCCTTGGCCTTCAGCAGCGCGATCGCTTTCTCGAGATTGAGATCGGCGGGCGGCAGGTCCTCGGGCAGCGACGCGCGCGGACCGCCATCGTTCTGGTCGCCCATCTGGAGGAACGGACCATAGCGGCCGATGCGCACGCGAATCGGAAGATTGCTCTCCGGGTCGCGACCCAGTTCGATGATCGGATACTCGATCGCCTGGCCCTTGTCTTCAACGAGGTGCTCGAGGCCGCGGTGCTTCTTGTCGCCGCGGTAGAACTCGGCCAGGAACTGCAACCAGTCCTTCTCGCCGTTCGAGATCTTGTCGAGGATTTCTTCCATTTCGGCGGTGAAGCTCAGGTCGACGTAGTCACCGAAGTGGTTGCGCAGCAGGCGCGTGACCGCAAACGCCGTAAAGCTCGGCACGAGCGCCTTGCCCTGGCGCGAGATGTAGCCGCGGCGCTGAATCGTCGCAACGGTCGGCGCGTAGGTCGAGGGACGGCCGATGCCCTCCTCTTCGAGGCGCTTCACGAGCGACGCTTCCGTGTAGCGGGCGGGCGGCGAGGTCTCGTGGCCCTTGGCGTCGAGGCCGAGCAGGATCAGGTCCTGGTCGAGCTTGTCGGGCGACCACACCTGATCACCAACCGCGAGCTTCGGCAGCACGGCGTCCTGGTCGGCAAGCTCCGCCGTCGGATCATCCGATCCTTCGACGTAAGCACGCAGGTAGCCGGGAAATTCGATCGCCTTACCGCTGGCGGTGAAAGTCGCCGGCGCGCCGTCGTTGGTTTCGCCGGTGATCTCGACCGACGTGCGCAGCATCTTGGCGTCCGCCATCTGCGACGCGACGGCGCGCTTCCAAATCAGCTCATAGACCTTCAGTTCGTCGGCTTCGAGAATCCTCTCGAGAGATGCCGGCGTGCGCTGGAAGTGGGTCGGACGAATCGCTTCGTGCGCTTCCTGCGCGTTGCGCACCTTGGTCTGGTACTGGCGTTGCTGGTGGTAGCCGGCGCCGTAGAGTTCGTTGACGGCGATGGCCGCTTCGGCGAGCGCCTTCTGGCTGAGCGTGGTCGAGTCCGTTCGGTGATACGAGATCACGCCTTCCAGCTCGCCGCCGCCAAGATCCATACCCTGGAACAGCCGCTGCGCGATCTGCATCGTGCGCTCGGATGAGAATCCGAGTTTGCGGTTGGCTTCCTGCTGCAGCGTCGATGTGGTGAACGGCGGCGATGGCCGCTGCGTAAACGGCTTTTCTTCAACGCTCGTGACGGTCCACGGCAGGCGGCGCATCAGGGTTTCACGCAGCGAACGCGCGTCCTTCTCGCCGAGCAGCTTCACGGTGTTGGATTCGAGCTGACCCTTGCTGTCGAAGTCCTTGCCGGTCGCGACCCGCTGTCCGGCCACCTTGGCGAGCGTGGCCGTGAATTCGGTCGAGCCTCCGCGCAGCTTGGCTTCGAGATCCCAGTAGCTGGCCGCGCGGAACGCGAGCCGTTCTTCTTCGCGCTCGACGATCACGCGCACCGCGACGCTCTGGACGCGGCCCGCGCTCAGTCCGGTCTGCACCTTCTTCCACAGCACCGGCGACAACGTGTAGCCGTAGAGCCGATCGAGAATGCGGCGGCTTTCCTGCGCGCGCACCAGGTTCTCATCCACGTCGTGCGCTTCGGCGAGCGCAGCCTTGATCGCTTCCTCGGTGATTTCGTGGAACACGATGCGACGGACTTTGACCTTGGGCTTGAGCAGCTCCTTCAGGTGCCAGCTGATGGACTCGCCTTCGCGATCAGGGTCGGTTGCGAGAATCAGCTCCGAGGCATCCTTCATGGCCGCGCGCAGCGCGGTGACGTTTTTCTTCTTGTCCGCGGGCACCACGTAGTACGGGGTGAAGTCGCCGTCGGTATCCACGCCCAGGCGGCCCCACGGCTTCTTCTTGATTTCTTCAGGTACTTCGGACGCCGACTCCGGAAGGTCGCGAATATGCCCGTAGCTCGCCTCGACCCGGTACTTGTTACCGAGGAAGCGGGACAAGGTTCGCGCCTTGGCCGGCGATTCAACAATGACTAGCGGAACTCCCGATTTCGCCATGCGACTTCTTTAAACCTTACTCCGGGAACGGACGAACCGGCCTGATCCAATCCGTTGAATTTCACCGGTCAGTTCCCACTCCAGTAACCGGGCAAGCGCTTCACCCGGCGGAATTTGCAGCTCTTGCGCGACGTTATCTACTGTAAATTCAATAACTTCCGCGTCCTGGCGTCCGGCGGTTCGAAGCGCCAGGCTGGAATCGGCAATCCCCAGCTCTTGCAGGATATCGACCGCAGACTCTACTAGCTTTGCCCCGTCCCGCAACAACGCGTTTGCGCCCTTGTTCCGGCCACCGATCACGGAACCGGGAACCGCCATGACATCCCGGCCTTGATCAGCGGCCAGCCTGGCCGTGATCAGCGAACCGCTTTTCTCTCGTGCCTCGACCACCACCACCGCCTGCGAGAGGCCGCTGATGATGCGGTTGCGGCGAGGAAAGTGCCAGTCTTCTGGCGCCGCTCCGGGCGGGAACTCGGTAATCAGGAGCCCACGCTCCGCGATCCGCTCGCTGAGGCCCGCGTTCTCAGCCGGATAGACACGGTCGATGCCGGTGCCGAGCACGGCCACCGTCAGTCCGCCGGCCTGCAGTGCGGCGTGGTGCGCGGCCGAGTCCACGCCTCGAGCCAGGCCCGCGATCACCACGACCCCGGCCCTTGCCAGGTCGCCCGCGATCTCAGCGGCCGCGATCAACCCTTCACGAGACGCCGCGCGCGCGCCGATCACCGCCACGCAGGTCCGCGACAGCGCGTGGATATCTCCGCGGGTCCAAATGCACTTGGGAGGGTCTGAAATCTGCGCCAGCAACGGCGGGTAGTTGGAATTGCCGAGATAGATGCAGTCCATGCCGAAATACCCAGCAAAACTGCCCCTGACCATCGACGACGGTATCACGGAATGTTCACTTGCTCCCGGGAGAGTGAGGTGACTATAGTGGCCCTTAGAAACCCATGAGAACCCGCCACCTGGCGATCGCATTGTTTCTGGCATTGGCGTCGGCCCCCGAAGCGTGGGCCGATGCGCGAGGTCAGGCCAAGGAACAAGTCGAGTTCGGCATCCAGGTCGCGCAACGTGGTCTGTGGAAAGAGGCGATCTATCGCTGGGAACGCGCCGCCCAGCTCGATCCCACCTACGCCGCAGCGTTCAACAACCTCGCCGTCGCCTACGAGCATGAAGGTCAGTTGTCGAAGGCACGCGACGCGTACGAAAAGGCGCTCGCGCTCGACCCCAACAACGCGCTCGTCCGGCAGAACTACGACCTCTTCAAGGAAATCAATGACCGCGCGACTCAGAAAGACGGTCGCTAGTCTCGCGTTGGCGCTCGCCGCGGTGAGTGTGGCGTGTACCACGTACACCGAGATCCCGATCGAGACGCCGATCCAGCCGAAGCTGGACATCACGGCGTTCCAGCGCATCTTCATTGCCGGCTTCATTGCCGGCGCCAACGACGACGTCGACGCCAACATGGAGACGGTGCGCCTGCTGCGCAGCCAGTTGCGCAACAAGGGCATCATGCGCGTGATCGACGCCGACACGCTGCCGCTCCTCGAAGTCGCCAAGCAAAGCAGCGGAGAGACAGCGCCGCCGGTTCCGGATCAGCAGGCGGTCGCGCCAACGCCGCAGGCGGATCAGGACAAGCAACCGTCGATCACCGACGAGAAGGACCTCGAGCAGTACCAGCACATCTTCGCCAACGTCGCCTATTGGAAGCGCATCGGCGAGGAATACCAGCAGCCGTTGATCGTCACCGGCGCAGTGCTGTTTGCGCCGCAGCAGCGCTCGGGCTTCGTCCAGCGTGAGCAGGAATCCTACGACCCGTTCGGCCGCCGCATCGTAGTGCCGGTCCGGACCTACATGGAGCGCAAGGGCTTCGTGCTCCGCCCGACCTTCATCTTCATCGACGGCCGGACCGGCGAGACGCTGCACACTGAGACATTCCGTGAAGAGATCCTCTACAACGCCAGCCAGCAGACCCCGGCCCTGAGTTCGTATTTTGAGCTGATGGATCGACTGCTCCCGGCGTTCCTTAACACGTTGAGCGCGCAGAAGATAAAGGGAACGCGCACCCTCCTGAAATAGGCGATATTTCGGCCGGTTTTTCTGCTGGCGGCCCGATGGCCTGTTGGCCTGAGGGCCTGTCCCCGTGGTATCCTTACAAGTTCCTTAGCAGCGGAGAAACCACAGTGTTTGCAATCATTCAGACCTCAGGCCGCCAGTTCCGTGTCGAACCGGGCGCCGTCATCGCGGTCGACGGCCACAATGCCGGCGAAGCCGGTGGCGAGGTGTCGTTCGACCAGGTTCTGCTCGTCAGCAACGACAACGGCGACGTCACCGCGGGCACCCCGTTTGTGACCGGCGCCAAGGTGCTTGGCGTGATCGGCGAGCTCGACAAGAGCAAGAAGATCCGGATTTTCAAGAAGAAGCGACGCAAGCAGTACCGTCGGACCAAGGGACATCGTTCCCTGCTGACGCGCGTTCGCATCACTGACATTCAGGTGTAGCGATGGCAACAAAAAAAGGTCAGGGATCGTCGCGCAACGGCCGCGACAGCAACTCTCAGCGTCTCGGCGTGAAGCGGTTTGAGGGCAACCTCGTGACCGGCGGATCGATTCTGGTTCGTCAGCGCGGCCGCAAGTACCAGCCTGGGCTGAACGTCGGCCTCGGCAAGGACGACACGCTGTTTGCGAAGGTCACCGGCAAGGTGAAGTTCGAAGATCACGGCTCACGCGGCCGCCGCATTTCGATTCTTCCTGTTGAGTAGTAGCCAGTAGCCAGTAGCCGGTAGCCAGAAACCAACCAGACACGTCTGGCATTTTCTGGATACTGGCTACTGGATACCGGCTACTGACCCCCAATGCAATTCGTCGACGAAGTCGACATTCACATCCAGTCCGGTCACGGTGGCAGCGGTTCGCTCAGCTTCCGTCGTGAGAAATTCGTGCCCAAAGGCGGCCCCGATGGCGGCAACGGCGGGCTCGGCGGGTCGGTGTACGCGGTTGCTGATCCGCACCGCAACACCCTGGTCCACTTCTCGTTCAATCCCGACTACAAGGCCCAGCGCGGCGGCAACGGTGCCGGCTCGCTCCGCAGCGGCCGCAACGGGAAGGACCTCGACATTCCGGTCCCCGTCGGCACGCTGATCCATCGCAAGGATCCGGAAACCGGCGAACTCGAACAGGTTGCTGACCTCACAACGGTCGGCCAGCGCGTGTTGCTCGCGAAGGGCGGACGCGGCGGGCTCGGCAACGCGCACTTTGCCACGTCCACCAATCGCGCACCACGCAAGGTGCAGCCGGGCGAGCCCGGAGAGGCATTCGACCTCCATCTCACGCTCAAGCTGCTGGCGGACGTCGGCCTGGTCGGCTTCCCCAACGCCGGCAAGTCCACGTTCATCTCGGTGATCTCCGCCGCACGGCCGAAGATTGCGGACTACCCGTTCACGACTCTGACGCCCAACCTTGGCGTCGTCGCTCTCAGCGGCGATCGCAGCTTCGTGGTCGCCGACGTACCCGGCCTCATCGAGGGCGCGCACGAAGGCCACGGCCTCGGCCATCAGTTCCTGCGTCACATCGAGCGCACCAAGGTGTTGATCCACCTCGTGGACGTGTCGAGCGCGTCGGGACGTGATGCCGTCGAGGACTTCGACATCATCTCCAACGAGCTGAAGCTCTACAGCCCGGAGATGCTCAAGAAGCCGCAGCTGGTTGTTGCCAACAAGATGGACGCGGTGGACGATGCCACGCGCGTGACGGCGCTCGAAAAGCGCGCCAAGAAGCTCAAGCTGCCGTTCTTCAGGATTTCCGCCGTCACCGGCGAAGGCACCAGGGATTTGATCGAGGCGGCGTGGCCGATCATTGCCAAGGGCCGCGAAGACGACCTGCGGGCACTCGAGCGCGCGCGCGAAGAGGAAGAAGAAGAGCGAGAGATCCCCTCCGACTACAACCCGGCGCTGATGCCGCCGCTTCGCGCAGGCAAAGCCAGCAAGAAACGTCGATGAAGCTGGGAGTGCTCGGCGGGACCTTTGACCCGATTCACCTGGGTCACGTGGCCGCCGCCGAAGCGGCGCAGCTCGCCCTGGGCCTCGACGAAATCATCCTCGTCCCGTCGAGGATCCCGCCACACCGTTCGACCCCGGCCACGGCCAGTCCCGCGGACCGCTTTGCCATGGCTGAGCGCGCGGCCGAAGGCCGCAACGGTTGGTCGGCGTCGTTCCTCGAGATCAAGCGCCAGGGGCCGTCGTATACCTACGACACGCTGATCGAGCTCGGTGGCCAGCGCAGTACGCAGCTTTCCTTCATTACCGGGGCGGACGCGTTCGCGGAAATTGCGTCGTGGTCGCGCTACCCCGCGATCCTGGACCTGGCAAATTTCGTGGTCGTCTCTCGACCCGGAATCACGTTAGACTCTCTCCGTGAGCGTGTTCCGTCAGCCTTTGACCGTTCCTCGACTGCGCAAACTCGCGTGATTCTCGTCGAAGCCCACACTCCCGACGTTTCTTCCACTGACATTCGACGCCGCATTCGCGCAGGAGAGCCGCTCTCCGGTCTTGTGCCGCCTGCCGTGGCGGACTACATCCAGGCCCATCGTCTTTACCTCGGTCAATAACTTGCATGGCAAAAACCACCAGCCAGCGGACTAGCTCCACCACGAAGAAGACCACCACGAAGAAGGCGGTCAGCAAACCGGCCGCGGCGCCGCGAGCAGCCGCACCCAAAGCGGCGGGCACACCACGGCTGCCCAAGGCGGTCAGCGTCGCGATCGAAGCGGCGCAGGACAAGAAGGCCACCGGCCTGGTGGTGCTCGACTTGAAGAAGGCCGGCGCATTCACCGACTATTTCGTGATTTGCTCGGCGGCCAATCCGCGGCAGGTGCAGGCGATTGCCGATGGAATCGAACAGGCCCTCAAGGGGCAGAAACAGCGTCCATCGCTGGTGGAGGGCTACGCCCGCGCCGAGTGGATCCTGCTCGACTACTTCGACTTCGTCATTCACGTGTTCTCCAAGCACGCCCGCGACTTCTACGGCCTCGACCGGCTCTGGGGCAGCGCGACGCGGCACGAATTCCCCGACGTGGCCTGATCAGGCCGACGGGCCAACAGGCCGGCGGGCCGTCAGGAACAGCTGATGGCATTGCGGGCCGTTGCCAACCAGCTTCTTTACTCCCTGTTCGAGCCGCCGTGTGCCGGGTGCCGGCAGCGGCTGCTCAATCCTCTTGATGGCGCGGTCTGCGAAAACTGCTGGATCGCGCTCAGCCTCGCCCACCCGATCAACGAACGCTTCCCCGCAAATCACGCCGTGTCCTGGGTCTGCGCGGTCGATCACTACGACGGCCGGATGAAGGAGATCCTGCATGCCCTCAAGTACGAGCGGCGCCGCAGCATCTCCCCGCGCCTGGCCGCCCTGATGCGCGAACGCGGCGCGGGGCTGCTGCATGATGCCGACCGGGTGGTGCCCGTGCCGCTGCATCCTCACCGTGAGTTCGCTCGCGGCTTCAACCAGTCGGAAGATCTGGCCAGGGGCCTGGGGCCGCCGGTCGCGCGCCTGTTGCGCCGGGTACGACACACGCCGTCGCAAATCGACCTGGCACTGGCAGAGCGGCGCACCAACGTGAAAGATGCCTTTGCCCTCAGCGACGGCGCATCCGTCCCGGCGAAGGGCGTGGTCGTGCTGGTGGATGACGTGTCGACAAGCGGCGCCACGCTGGCCGAATGCGCGGCGGTGTTGAAGCGCGGTGGCGTTCGCGAAGTGCGGGCGTTGACCGCGGCCCGCGTGGTCGCCGCCGGACACACGCGCGCGCACCAGTGACCGCCAGCCTAGACAGCGAACTAGCTCTTCGGGGCTACGAAGTCGCCATAGTGCTCGCGACCGCACTTGGTGCAGAACCCGTGGCTGAACCTGGCTCCGGTGTGCCGGGCGATGTAATCCTCCAACGGCACCCATTCGTTGGTTTCGTCGCGAATCGATTTGCAGAAAGCGCAGATCGGAAGGATGCCGGGCAGCGTCTGGACTTCGGCCAGGGCCACGTCTCGCTCCTGCATGGCAAGTTGGAGCGCGGCCTCGCGCTCGCGCAGCAGCGTTACGTCGGCGACATGCACGAAGAACCCGCGCACAACGCCGTCGATGATGTCAGGCGTGTAGGTGGCGATGCTCTCCCGGAACCCACCCGTGGGCAGTGGGATCCGTCGCTCGAATACCTGCTTCTCGCCCTGCAGAACGGCCGTGATGTACGGCAGGTTCAACTCGTAGAGCGGGCCCAGCAGTTCCTTCATGGTGATGCCGCACATCTTTTCGGGCGTGGTGCCAAACCAATCCTGGTACGCATCGTTGGAAAACCCGCACCGCTGGTCCGCGTCTCAGTAGGCCACCATGGCAGAAATATGGTTGGCCACCCGAAGCGCGATTTCCGAAGACACCGGATCCATGCCTGCAGCTCTCTCCCCGTCGCTACCGACCAGCGACGCCTAGATCAGCCCCAGCCGTGAACGGACGGCGCCGGCGACCGCGACGGTCACGGCATCCCTGTCACGCTCCGCGTCGATCGTTGCCCACGTCGCGGCAGACGACTGCCGCCGGTAGCTTTCGCGGACCCGCTCGAGCAGCGGCATGTCGCGCTCGAACTTGTCGCGATCCGCCTGCTTTCGCGTCAACGATACCGACGGTGACATGTCCATGAACAGCGTCAGCGACGGCTGCGGCAGCGGCTGCTGGATCGCGGTGAGCCACCCAGTATCAACGCCCTGCGCCTCGCCGTACGCGATGCTCGATGCGAGATAGCGATCGCACACCACCATCGTGCCCGAGGCGAGCCATTCCATGATCCGGGTGCGGAACTCGAATCGATTCGCGACGTAGAGCAGTTGCAGCGTGTCGGGCTGGTAGTCGCGTTGGCCCTTCAAGGCGCGGCCGATCTCTTCGCCGATCGCCGTGGTGTATTCAGGAAAGGTCAGGAACTCCGCAGTGCGTCCGGCGGCGCGAAACGCCGCCAGCAACCGCTCGGCTTGTGTCTGCTTTCCGCTCTGATCAAGTCCTTCGAAAGCAATGAGATGGCCTGTTGGCCCGCTGGCCTGTTGGCCTGTTGACCTGTTTGTCATTCGGATTCAAGCGCGAGCAGTTCGTCCAGCGTCTGCCGTCGACGGATGAGGCGCCACTCGCTGCCGTCGATCATCACTTCGGGCGGCAGCGGTCGGCGCAAATAGGTATGTCCCATCACGGCGCCATAGGCGCCGACGTCG
>JAYQOO010000008.1:35291-54936 GCA_038144855.1 Acidimicrobiia bacterium
GGGGGGGCTAAAATTTTTTTCCCCACCCCGGGCGCCTGCGCCGCCGACGTCGCGGACGACGACCAGATCGCCGACCTCGACGGGCGGGAATTGCCGATCGCGGGCGTAGGCGTCGGTGCTCTCGCAGATCGGCCCCACGATGTCGACCGGCACCGCAGTCCCTTCCCGCACGATGAGCGGCTCGATGCGATGAAACGCGTTATAGAGCGCCGGCCGCATCAGTTCGGTCATGCCCGCGTCGAGCACGATGAAGCGCTTCGCACCCGGAAACTGTTTGACGTCCACGACGCGCGACAGCAGCACGCCGGCGGGCCCCACCAGGATGCGTCCCGGCTCGATCGCGACTTTGAGACCACTCCCGCGCGTCGCCATCACCAGCGCACGCACGTACGCGGCCGGGTCGACGACGGGACCTCCGTCGTAGGAAATGCCGAGGCCGCCACCCATATCAAGGTGCTGCAGCTCGATGCCGTCCGCTCGCAGGTCGCGAGCCAAGGCCACGACGGCCTCCGCGGCGCGGCTCAGCGGATCGAGCGTCGTAATCTGTGAGCCGATGTGGACGTGCGCGCCCACCGGCAACAGCCCCTGGCGCGTCGACATCTCGCGAAACAGGCCGGGCGCCTCGTCGATCGGCACGCCGAACTTGTTCGACTTCAACCCGGTAGAAATGTGCGGATGGCTCTTGGCGTCGATGTCGGGATTGACGCGAAGCGCGACGCGCGCCTTCACGCCCTGGGCAATGGCGCGCTGGTCGATACGCTCGAGTTCGCCCGGCGATTCGACATTGATCGCCAGCAACCCCAGCGACACCGCGCGATCGATTTCCTCGGCGCTCTTGCCAACGCCCGTGAAGACGATCTGATCGGGGCGGAACCCGCAGCGCAGCGCGACGTCGATCTCGCCTGGCGAATTGGCATCGGCGTGACTGCCAAGCGCCTGCAGCAACCGCACGATCGCCAGCGATGAATTGGCTTTCATCGCGTAATGAATCGCGTGTGGATAGCCGCCGAACGCGTCATCGAGCGTGCGGTACGACGCGCGGATCGCGGCGGCATCGTAGACGTAGCACGGCGTGCCGGCAGACGCGGCGATGTCGCTCAACTGCGACGTCCGCGTGTCCTGGAAGAGAGAGGGAGTGGTGGTCGCCACTCCCTTTATTCTACTGTCTTGCTACTGCTGGAAGAGCCTGGAGACGCCGATGCCGGAGAGGCTCCAGTTCACCGCTTTGACGGGAATCGGCTGCGGCCCGCTGGGCGGGGGCACGAATCCTGGTGTGTTGCACGCGAGGATCACATCGACCGTCTCGCTCGGCGACAGCGGCGGATTGAGGTCCTTGCCGACCATGCCGGTCAGTCCGACAGGGATGCGGACAATGCGATCGCTCTGTCCGAACGCGAAGACCGGGAAGGTGACCGGGCGGCCGTCGACGAAGAAGGTGCCGGCGCGGCCGACGACCGTGTAGGTGATCGAGCAACCCGCGCCTGACGGACTCGGCCCGGTGCCCGTCGCGGGGTTGCCGGAGTTGAATTCCAGCGCCACGTTGGCAACCACCATGTAGCCCGCAAAACCGGTGGCGACGTTGCCAGTCGTGAGCGGCGTCGACACGGCGGCCAGCGGCACTGAGGCCCCGGGCACCTCCGGCCCGCGATCGCTGTCGCCCGTGACGCCCTCCGCGTCAGAGCCTGGCGGCCCCTGGATTCCCTGCAGTCCCTGGGGCCCGGCCGGGCCCGCCGGGCCTTCGGGCCCCGCCGGCCCCGCGGGCCCCATCGGCCCCGGCGGACCGGCCGGGCCTTGAGTGCCTCCCGCGGCCCAGGTGACCAGGGTCTCCTGTGGTCTGCACGAGTCGGTGGCGCCGATCAGTCGGAGCTGACCGGCTGGATTGGCGCAGGCGCGAATGGTGGTCTGAGCGTCCGCAGAAGCCGCGAAAACGCCAGACAGCAGAGCCACAACGCCGCACGCAGTAACAAGATGGCGGTATCGAATCACGGGGGCCTCCTCTATGGGTACGCCTGAGAGACGGACCGGATCCGCAAATTCCCGCTGGATTCGGGATGGTATGATTTCGAGTCGGGGACGAACCGCTCCCCGTTCACGACGACATGTCTGATTCCCAGGTTTCCACAGATGCCATTGATGCGCTCATCCAGCGATGCCTGGGGGGCGATCAGACCGCATGGGAAGACATTGTCCGGCAGCACCGCAGAAAGGTCTTCAACATCGCGTACAAGTTCACCGGCCGCCATGACGAAGCCGAGGACCTGACGCAGGACATCTTCCTCAAGATCTTCAAGTCGCTGCACACCTTCGACCGGCGGGCCAATTTCCAGACGTGGCTGGTCAGCGTCAGCCGCAACCTGGGCATCGATCACTACCGCAGCGTGCGCAAGGAGCGCGAGACGATCGATCGCGACGTGGACGCAGGCGAGCTGACGCCCGCCGCGCCTGGGCAGAGCGCCTACCAGGCGCTCGAGCAGCGCGACCGCGTGGACCTGCTCCGCAAGGCCATGGCGGAACTGCCGCCGACGCTGCGCGACGCCGTCGTCAAGCGCGACATCCAGGAACTCTCCTACCAAGAGATCGCCGACCAACTGCACCTGCCGGAAGGCACGGTGAAATCCCGCATCAACCGCGGCCGCACGGAACTGGCGCGCCAGGTGCAACGCATTCGAGCTGAAGAAGGGACGTAAGTGATGAATCTCACGACTGATCGCGCGCAAGGCATTGCCATCGTTCGCGTCGGGGAGACGCGGTTGATGTATCCGCTGCTGGCCGACTTCTCAGGCGCGGTGATGTCGCTGCTCACCAGCGGCGACAAGAAGGTGATGATCGATCTTTCCAAGGTCACCTACGTTGACTCGGCGACCATTGGCTGCCTGATGGACCTCTATCGGCAGACAACCGCGGCCGGCGGCGAACTGCGCCTGGCGGGCGTCAACAAGCGCGTCGAGACCATGCTGACCATGACCGGCGCGCACAACTTCCTCAAGATGTTCCCGGATGAGGCTGGGGCCCTTCAGAGCTTCGGGGCGTAATCATGAGAAGCATCAAGACCACATCCGGCGCGGAGATCGTGCTCGATGGCGACCTGCTCGCCATCCTCGAGACGCTTTATCACGAGGTCACGGCGCGCAAGGAGCTCGAGCGCTCGTTCGAGGACATGAACCGCGAGATCAACCACCTGATCGACCAGTTGACGGACGAAGAACGCCGGTCGTATCTGGCGGAGAGTATCTTCCTGAATCAGGTCAAATACGAGAACGACAAGCTGAAGGCGTACCTCCGCAAGCTCGGCAAGTCCGAATAACCCATGTCTGAGAATTTCCGCGCCACCCGCTACCGCTGCTCGTGGCCATGGGAAATCGGCGTCATGCTGTGCGACGGCCGCATGGTGTGCGGCTGTGCCGATCCATATGCGAAGCGCGTCCTCGGCGATGCGCGCACGTCCTCGATTGCCGATATCTGGACCGGACCGGTCGCATCGAGTCTTCGCGCGGACCTGAACAAGGGCGGATCAGACTTCTGCGGCGACTGCCCGCTCAAGTTGCCGATCGGCGCCGACGAAATGCCGCCGCAGCGCGACCTCACCGTTCCGCCGATTCCGAAGCGGCTCTACATCGAGTGCACGGCGGCGTGTAACATCTCGTGCAACCAGGCGATCTGCGCGCCAGAGACCGGCATCACGCGTACGCGCCAGGCCGGCATGCTCGACTTCGATCTCTTCAAGAAGATGATCGACGAGGCGGGTCCGTCGCTCGGCCGCATCGATTTCTTCAACTACGGCGAAGCTTTCCTGCACAAGCGCGCGGTCGAGATGTGCGAGTACATCAAGACCAACTTCCCGCACATCTACCTCTACACCAGCACCAACGGCCTGGCCTTCACCGAAGAAAAGGTGCGCCAGCTCGCGCGGTCAGGCATTGACGAGGTCACCTTCTCGATCGACGGCTCGTCGCAGGAGAACTACGTCAAGTACCGGCAGCGCGGCAATTTCGACAAGGCCATCGCCAACCTGCGCGCCTTGCTCGACGAACGCGCAAAGCTCGGCAAGGACACGCCGTTCGTCAACTGGCGCTACATCCTGTTCAAGTGGAACGACTCGGACACGGAAATGGAACGCGCCCGCGCGATGGCGAAGGAATACGGCGTGGATCGGCTGTGCTGGGAGATCACCGACCATCCCGAGGATTCGTTCTCACGCCGGTTCGCGCCGTCCGCGCCCGATTACGCCCTGATCCGCAACGAGATCTGGGACAACAGCGGGCTTGGCAATGCCATTCCGGGTGCCACGCCGCGCGCCGAGATCAACGTGCACACCGTGCTGCCGGATCTGCCCTTCATGGCGCGCGTGTCGCAGACGGTCCCGCTGACCGCCCACGTGCGCAACGTGTCCGGCCGCCCGTTCCGCTCGACCAGCAGCCAGGGCGACGGCCGCCGCGTGGTCCGCCTCGGTGCGCAATTGACCGACGAGTCCGGCACGGTGATCGACCGCGACTACGCGCGCGCGTGGTTGCCAGGCGACCTGCAGCCGGGCCAGACCGCCGATATCCGCATCGAAGTACCGGCACCGGCCACACCCGGCCGATACGGCTTGAAGTTCGATCTTGTAAGCGAAGGCATCGACTGGTTCGAGTCGAGCGGTTCACCAACCATCACTCGCGGTCTCTGGGTGAGATAAATGAAGAAGATTGCGGCCCTGTTCGTCCTGGCATTGTCGGTCCCGGCCCTCGCCCAGCAGCAGCGCGCTGCCGACGGCGTCAACATCAGCGACTACGGCGACCCGATGTATTCGACGTTTTCGCTCTGCGCGATTGACCCGGCCACCGGGCAATCAGGCGCGGGGGTGACGACCCGCGTGCCGTTTGTCGGCCGCGCAGTGCCGCACGTGCGCGCAGGAGTGGGTGCCGTCTGCACGCAGGCGTCAACCCGCGTGGAATACGGGCAGGAAGGCCTCGACCTGATGGCCAAGGGCGTCGAACCCGCCGCTGCGATGGCGCAGATGATGGCCACCGATCCGCAGAAAGAGTCGCGGCAGCTCGCGCTGATCGACATGAAGGGGCGCTCGGTCGCGCACACCGGCAAGAACAACAGCTTCTGGGCCGGCAGCAAGCAGGGCAAGAACTACACGGTGCAGGCCAACATCATGGTCGGGCCCGAAGTCGTCGAGGCGGTCGCGGCCACCTTCGAGGCCAGCGAAGGCAGCGGCATGCCGCTCGCCGAACGCATGATCCTCGCGCTCGAGGCCGGCCAGCAGAAGGGCGGCGATTCACGCTGGGGTAACCTGCAGTCGGCGGCGATCAAGATCGCCGATCCGAACGACCCGGGCCGTGGCGGCGATCACATCGCGCTGGCCATCGAAGTCGGCGAACACCCCGAGCCGGTCGGCGAGATGAAGCGCATCTACTACACGACCGGCCGCCGCCTCGGCTACCGCTCGTTCTCGCGCGTCGAAGGGCAGGACGTGATCGAGCTCAAGCGCATGCTGCACACGCTCGGCTACTTCCGTCCGTCGCTCGCGGCGTTCCCGGAGGCGCCCGCCAACGCGAACTCGCCGAACATGCAGGAGCTGCGCAAGACCAATCCTGCGGAGTACGCGAAGGCGCTCGCGACGTCGAAGCAGCAGTCCGCCAGCTACACGCGTGAATACGCCGTGTTCGACGAAGAAACCGTCGCCGCCGTGGACAAGTTCCGCGCCGACAAGAAGCTGAATTACTCGGGTAACCCGCCGGGCCTGGTCGATCAGCGCTTCGTCGACGCGTTGCGGACAGCGTATTTTGAGAAACGAAAGTCCGCAAATAAGTAAGCGCGACCTGCTGTTGGCGACGGCCGTCACCGTCGCCGCGCTCGCGTTCTTCATCGTCACGCTGCGCCCCGACGTCGGCGGCACCGAAGACTCCCCGAAGTTTCAATTCGTCGGCCGCGTGCTCGGCACGTCGCACTCGCCTGGCTATCCGTTCTACGCGATGGCGACGTGGGCGTTCGGCTACGTCCCGGTTGGCAACCTCGCCTACCGCATCAACCTCTTCTCGGCAGTTTGCGGCGCGCTATCGTGCCTGTGCATCTTCCTGACGGCGCGGCGGCTGGGCGTCAACCGCCTACTGTCGGTCGCGGCATCGCTGGCCGCAGCCACCAGCTACCCGGTGTGGAGCAACAGCGTGACCGCGGAGGTCTACACGCTGGCCGCGGCGCTCTCGGGCCTGGCCGTCTATTGGGTCATCGCGTTTGCGCAGACCGGGACGCCATGGCAGCTCTATGCCGCGTGTGCCATGTGGGCGATGGGCTTCGGCAATCACGTGACTATCGCCGGCATCCTGCCCGCGGCGCTCGCCTATGGCGTGTACAAGAACCGCGACGTCTTGAAGCCCCGCATGGCGCTAACGGCCGCCGCCATCGGCATCCTCGGCGTGCTGCAGTACGCCTTCATTGCCATTCGCACGCTGCAAGGGGCGCCCTACCTCGAGGCCCGCGCCACCACCGTGATGGGCGTGTTCGACGTGATCATCGCCCGCGACGTATCGTGGGCGCGTTTCTACCAGGCGCAGTCCACGGTGGCAGCGATCGAAGTGCCGATGCTGCTCAACGGTCTGCGCGTCAACATGGGCACCGTCGCGATCGTGCTCGTCGTAACCGCGATCGTGATCGGTATCAGGCGGCGCAATCCCGAGGTGCTGCTGCTCCTCGGAGCGGCCGGCGGCACCCTCGCCTTCATCGCCAACCTGTGGGGCGACGTCGTCGGCTTCATCACGCCGGTGTGCGTGCAGTTGTGGCCGCTGGCCGCTCTCGGGTTGCAGTGGGTCGTGTCGGGCCTGCGGGCTAACGGGCCTACAGGCCAACAGCTCGCGTTTGCTGGAGTGGCCGCGATGCTGGTGCCGATCACGAATGTCATCAGCATTAACCCCCGTATCGAGTTGCTTCGGACACCGGGCGAAGGCCCCGGTGTACGGGCGCTGTATTCGAGTCTGTCTCCCAAGTCCGCAATCGTTGCGGAGAACTATTGGCTCGCGCGGCTGGTCAACTACATGCATTTTTCCGGTGAAGTGACGCCGGACCCGAATCCGAAAGTGCTCGACAACGACGTCAACGACGTCCGGGCCGCGCTCGCTGAGGGCCGGGAGGTGTTCGCGTTTGAGGGCGCCACGCACTGGCTGAACGCGCAAGGATTCAGGTTCGAACCCACGCCGGTCGCGCGTGAGCCATTCGAACGCTGGCTGCCCCGCCAGCCGAAGGGGACATTGATCGTGGCCGCGACGTCTGGACGCCTGCTGCCATTCGAGTGGTTGCCGCAGGCGAACCGGAATATGTCGGCGCGGCCGGCCAATTTCGGTGTGCTGACGTGGCTGCTCGGCAGCGAGCCGGACATCGATCAGCGAGACGAAGGCGTTTCCGTGTCGCGCGTGGTTGGCGCCGAAGGCCGCGCCCTGGTGGTGTCCTCCGACGACCAGGGACTCACGGTTCTCTGGGGAGACGACGTTGTTGCCGCAGCCGATCGTGGGATGGTGGTGGCTGCGTTCAGTCCTGCGGGAGCGCTGATCGGCCAGTGGACGTTCTCGCTCGACGACGTGGCGGGAGTGCAGTTGCCGCCCACACCGTTTGTCCTCCGCGGTGAACGGGCCTGTGAAGTCTTAAGACCAGGACAGCCCCAGGATGTGACACGGATCCTCGCCGACGGCATCTGGCTCGCCACCGCTGAAGGCTCTGGCACCGGTCGCATCTCGATCGAAACGAGCGCACCCGCTTCGCAGTGGCGGCACCGGTTGGCCGCCGGCCGCGGTGAAGCCGGGATCGACGGCACTCAACTCACGCTCACGCCCACCGCAGCAACGCGACCGGTCTTCCGCTTCGCCATGCCACCGCAGCCAGATCGCGTTATGGCCACGCTCGGCGCGGGCGACATCACCGCAGTGCGCGTCTGCGAATCGAACGTGCAGGAGTGGCCTCTGAGCGGTGCACTCGAGATCACCGCCGATCGGGATAGCTGGTTCGGTCCTGGCTGGCACATGGCCGAGCGTGCGGGTCAGCAGCGGTTCAGGTGGTCAGAGCGGTCGTCGACGTTGCAATGGCGAATGAATCACATTGCACCGGTGCGCCTGCCGCTCCGGCTTCGGCCGGCGCGTGCCGCCGGCGCCACCGGGCAGGTCGCAGTCAACGGCACCGCGCTGCCGTCCTGCACGCTCGCCCCCAATGCGTGGACGGACTGCACGCTGTCCTTGCCGGATTCGTCAGTGCGTGAAGGCATCAATCAACTGACGCTGACTGCAGACACGATCTCGCCCTCGGCTGATCGTCCGAGGGACGCGCGCGAGCTGTCGTTTGTGATGCAAGCCAGCCGCCTTCGCGTGGGCCGCTAGCACGTCCGTTGGGCTGCCGGCCTGTCTACGGTTCGCGAGAAGAGGTGTAGGCGGCGATCGCGATCATGTCGTCGATCGTCAGCTTCTCAACCGCGGCCTTCATCAGCGCCGACCACGGCCCCTTGCGAACCCCTTGCTGCATGTCGAACAACTGGCGGACGGTGTAGCTCGGCGATCGACCGGCCAGCGGCGGCACCGGACCGAGTCCCTTCAAGTCGTTGCCATGGCACGATCCGCAGGCGACCGTGCGGCCGTTGCCTCCGCTCTTCACCAATGCCTCGCCCTTCGCGATGCTGCCGGGCGGCACGTAGGCGACGAAACCCGCTCTCGCATCGCGCAGTTCGACCCGGGCGAGTTCCTCTGGCATCTCGATGATCCGTGCACCAAGCGGCTCCCTGCCGTCCTCGGCTGGCACGTGCATCGACCCGGCGATCCGCGTTTTCGGCACATCGTTGGACTCAACCACGCGAATCCACTTTTTGAACGGGAACGAGCTGAAGTACGCGGCGGCCGTTCGAATCTCTTCGTCGGTCGCAGCCTTTGCGTCCTGGATCATCGCGTTGGGCGGTCCCATGCGCGGCTCGGCGCTCTTGCGGTCGCCGTTCTTGAAGTCCGCCATCTGCTGAATGATGTAGGCCGCCGGCAGTCCCGCGAGCGATGCGTTCTCGGGCCGGCCCTGTCCATTCACGAGATGGCAGAAGCCACACGCGCGCATTTCTTTCGGGCGGCCGTGGGCCACCGAAACCGGCATTGCCGGATGATCGCCGGGATGCCAATCAGGCGGATTGTAGGCATCGCGCGTTTGCGCAATCGTCAGTGAAACGGAGCTGCCGGGCACCTGCTTCGGCGCCGGATCCGGCGCGGCAGGCGTGGCGCCAGCAGCGGGCGGTGGATTCACCGTGTATGCCCAGGGCGGCGGCACGGGTTGTTGAGCGCCGGCCGTCAGCGCGATGGAGACACCGAAGAAGAACGTGAGCAAAAGCTGGCGCCGCATGGCTGCTAGTCTAAACCACTCCTACGGCCCGGGAGCCGTGGCCGGCGTGGACTTGCCGCGATGACACGTCGCGCACGTCACGCGGGGCTCCGCGCCGGCGGCTCGCGGGATGGCCGCGTCCAGCGTCTGATTGATGCCGGCGGTCATCCGCATCATCGCGCGCGTGGTCGACTTCTGCGGGATCGTGTCGGCCACGAAGTCGAACTGATCGAGCGGGGCGCCCTCCTTGCCAACGTGGCAGAACTGGCATCGCACGCCGAGCCCCGTCGCAAAGCCCTTCATCGTGCTGACGACAGCACCCGGTGCCGCATCCTTCGCCAGAACCTGGAGGTTCCTGAAGGACGACGGGGGGAACGTCCCTTGTCCTGCTGCAGGCGATGCAAGCAGCGTGATGAGCGTCGTGACGAGGATCGCGCTCCTCATTCGACGAACCATACATGACAATGCCACGGTCATGCCCATGGTCTTCGTCGTTATCACGATCTTGCTGGGGCAATCCGCACCGGCAGCGGCGCAGCAGGCTGTCGCGGCGCGCATGGAGGCATGGTCGCAGGCACTCGGCGTCAGCTGCGCGCATTGCCACAGCGGCACCGACTGGGCCGATGCGACGAAGCCGGCATTTGAGTTCTCGGGCCGGATGTCGCGGATGCTACAGGCACTCAACGCCGGTCCGCTTCGAGACTTCGAGGCCATTACCTGCTGGACCTGTCATCGAGGCCAGACGCGGCCAGCCCGGCTGCCGTTGGCCGCCTGGCAGACGATTCGCGACAAGCACGTTGGCGAGTTCACGTCTCCGCAGGCGGCATTGGCCATGAGCGTGTACGCAGCGTCACTCGGCGTCGATTGCTCGCATTGCCATGAGCCGGGGAGCTTCTCGGCGCCGACCAAACCGGCGCACGGGATGCTGGCCAGGATGTTGCCCATCTTCGACGAGATCCCGAAGTACTTCGATCAACAACGGATGCCCAGGACCCAGTGTTACATGTGTCACCAGGGACGCGTCATCCCCGAGCGGCGACGCCAGTAGGCTGCCCCGCTGGCGAGGCACCCTGTTCCACCACTACCGCTTCGGCAGTTCGAAGACGTAGAGCGTGTGGCCGTTGACCGGCGGATTCAGTTCCGGCGCAATGGTGCGCGGCACCTGGCGCGGCGAGCCACCGCCGTTGCCGGTAGTAACCGCCACGTACTGCTTGCCATTGGCCGTGAACGTCACTGGAAACCCCTGCACCGAGGTCTCGAGACGCACGCGCCATAGTTCCTCGCCGGTCTTCACATCGAGGGCGCGGAACCAGCGGTCGAGATCGCCGATGAACACCACGCCACCCGCCGTGCTCAGCGCCGCAGTGAGATACGGCGCGCGCTGATCGCGCGTCCACATCTCCTTCATGTTGGTCACGTCAATGGCCAGCAGCTTGCCGATGTTGCCGTCGCTGCCGGGCATCTCGAAGAAGCGGCGTCCGGCGGCGGTGCCGCCTGATCCCTCTTCGAAGGCCACCTTGTTGGCACGCATCTCCATGCACGACTGCGTGAGCGGAATGATCAACTGCCGGGTCGGGGGGTGGTAGCTCATCGCCTGCCAGTTGTGCCCGCCTTCCGTGCTCGGGCATGCGGCAATCCACTCGTCGAGCTTCTGCTCGATGATGTCCTGGCGATAGGTCGGCGTGCCCTTCTCCGGGTCGATCTTCTCGTAGACGTTCTGGAACACGGTCGGCTTGTGCCCCAGGAACTTACCCGTCTTGCGATCGAGCTTCCACAGGATGCCCGGCTTGCCGATCGTGAAGAGGTCCTTTTCCGGACCGATGTCCACGAGCACCTTTTCGAACACCTCGTCGAGGTCAAGCGATTCACCAGGAGCGTGCTGGTAGTGCCACGCCAGCGTGCCGTCGCTGACGCGCAACGCAACGGTCGATGCGGTGTAGAGCCCCGCGTCCGAAGTCTTGTTGCCACGGCTCGCGGGCATCCACGGCTTGGCCTGCGCAATCCCCCAGTAGGTGAGATCGAGTTCCGGATCGTAGCTGCCCGCGATCCAGGTATCACCGCCGGCACGAGCCACATCGGCGACCGTGCCCCAGGTGTCGCCGCCCGGCTCGCCGGTGCGTGCGACGGTGTGGAACTTCCACAACTGCTTGCCAGTGTTGGCGTCATACGCGCTGATGAAGCAGCGCTCGTTCTGGCGGAAACGGTCGCAGCCGTGGAGGCCCTGGATCACTTTTCCATTCGCAACGATCGGGCCGCTCGAGTTGGTAAAGCCGCTGCGCGGCGGCTGAATCGCAGTGTCCCACGCGATCTTGCCGTTGCGCGCGTCGAAGGCCACCAGCCGGCCGTCGTTGGTGGCCATGAAGACGTTGTTGCCATAGATGGCGGTGTTGCGGACCGCGCCAAAGCCGCGGATCGAGTTCGGCCCGACCTGGTTCTCCCAGATCAGGTCGCCGGTCGCGGCATCGAGCGCCTGCATCATGTTCGCGGTGTTACCCAGGTACATCACGCCGTTGTGCACGAGCGGCATCGGCTGGTTCGAACCGAGATCGTTCATCGCCCAGCTCCAGGCCAGTCGCAGCTCCTTGACGTTCTTGGCGTTGATCTCTTCAAGCGGGCTGTAGCTCCACGCCTGGTAGTTGCGGCGGGCCATCAACCAGTCGCCGGCGGGAGGATTGCGCAGCATCGCATCGGTGACGGGCACGTAGTTCTTGACCTCGCCTTGCACCGAGTGACCGCGCGAGGCCTGCGCAGCGGCAGGGCGTGGAGCGCCATCACCGTCACCACCAGCGGCGGCAGGGCGGGGCACCTGCCCCGGTGTCGCCGCGGCCGTGGTCGGCGCCTGACCGGTGGCCACGGTGCCGATCGCGGTTGTTGCTGTCGCGGCAAGCGCGGTGGTCCCGGCCGGCGCGCCGTTGGCGCGGAGAATGTAGGCGGCGATGTTGACGTAGTCGGAATCGGCAAGGCTCGGCCGGCCTGGTGGCATGGTGCCGGCCATCAGTTCGATCAGGTCCTTGGTGGTGCGAGTCCGCCACGTATTGCGGAAGTTGGTGCCGGCAAGCTGCGGCGCCTCGTTCTGACCCGCGAGGTCCGCAAGATGGCAGCTTGCGCAATTCGTTTGATAGGCGGCCTGCCCGGCCTGCGCCTGCGCAGCGGTGAACACCGCCGGCACGGGCGGAGCCGGCTGCCCGGCGGCCAGTGACAGCGACAATCCGATGACGAGCGTGGCGGCGACGAACGCGTGCTTAATCATCATTTTTTCTCGGGAGCGAACAACCAGCCCCACAGGTTGCCGTCGGGAGCCTTCTGGCTGTGCAGCTGGACGTAGATGCGTCCGGCCGCGAGGTCGTCGAGCTGTTCCTTGGTGAGTTCGATCGAGCCGCTGATCGTGCCGGTGGTGCCACTGGTCGCCGTCAGATCACCAATGACCACACCGCGCATGCCAGGCTTCGGGCTGCGATGCACGCGCACGACCGTCGCCGGCGTCTTCAATCCGGAGAACGTGCCGCTGACCATCAGCGTCGTGCCTTTGACGGTCGCGGTGATCGTCCCCGATCCGGCCACGCTGGCTTGCATCGGAATGTCGAGAGGCACGACGGACAGACGGCCGCGATAAGACGGCGCCTGCGCGGAAACCGAGACGGAAACGGCCATGGCGACGGCCATGGCCAGGAAGCGAGAGCGGTTCATGCGGCGAATTATATAGGCGGTACGGGTGCAGTTGGGGCGGGCTAGTGGCGGTGTTCGGCCGGCATCCCCAGCCTGGCAACGGTGTCGCGTTCGAAGTCGAATTCGATCATCACCACGGGCTCCTTGCCCACGACCCAGCCGTCGTGGCCCGGGTCGATTGCCACCACCTGCGGCGCCTTGAATTCGACGACACAGCCGTCCGTGTATTCGATGTGGATCTCGCCTCGCGCCAGGAAGCCGACATGGGCGTGCATGCACCGTTCGGTGCCGACCACGGGCTTCATCGATTCCGACCAGTGGAATCCGGGTGGATAAATCATCCGCTTCACGCGGGCGGCACCCGCGGACACGACCTCGAGCTTGACCCCACCAATCTCGCGAACGGTGGCACCTTTGATCGGCTGGAGCAGCGCGTCTGGCGTTGCGCGTCGCGCCGGCCGCTTGACCTTCGTGACTGACTTTTTCACTGGCTTCCTGGCGACTTTCTTCGGCGCTTTCTTCGCGGGCTTCTTCGTCTTCTTGGCCATGGGCGTCTTTTAACACAGAATGAGCCGCTATGAAGGCGCTGACCCTGATCCTGATGCTCGCGACGATTTCGGCAACACAGGCCCAGGCCCCGACGGTCGTCGGCACCTGAAAGCTGGTGTCGTACGACACCACCACGCCACAAGGGGTGAAGACCTATCCACTCGGCGAGGACGCCGTCGGACAGTTGATCTACCTCGCCAGCGGGCGGATGTCGGTGCAGTTCATGCGGAAGGATCGGCCGAAGTTCGCATCAGGTGATGCGTGGCGCGGAACGCTGGAAGAGGAGCGCGCCGCGTTCGAGGGGTTTTTCAGTTATGCAGGACGGTACACGATCGACAGCGCGCGGGGCACCGTGACCCACCACATCGAGATTTCAGCGGCGCCAAATTACGTCGGCACTGACGTGGTTCGCACCTTCACGATGCAGGGCAACCGTATCGTCCTGAAGACACCGCAGCGCGCCCTGGCCGGCCAGACCTCCTCATCCACGCTGATCTGGGAACGGATCAATTAGACGGCAATGAGCGTCCAGATCGCGGCACCGGTAGCCGCAGCCGCGCCCAGGTGAATCCATAGTTCCGCGCGATCGCGCAGAAACAACGATCCGGTCGCGGCCAGCGCCAGGCCGGCCGCCAGGAAACGCCAATACAACTCTTCCGTCGTCCCCTCCTCGGTCGTCGCCGGCGCCTGCCGTCGTCCGGTGTCGATGATCGCGTTGGCGATGTCGCGGTCTGGATCGCGATCGAGTTCGAAGTACTGGCCACCGCCCGCAGACGCAATGCGCTGCAATGACGCGCGGTCGAGCCGGGATTTTCCCGGCGAAGGCTCGAGCACGCCATCGATCACTGTCTCGGGCAGTGCGGCGCCGGCCAACGTGCCCACGCCAATCACGTGCAGCGGCACGTGCTCGCGGACCGCGTTGGCAATCGAGCGCGCCACTTCCCCGCTCCACGACTCACCGTCCGACAGCAGGACGAACAACTTGCCGTTGATTGATGGCCCGTGCAGTTCCTTGTCTTTCTCGAGCAGGCGCAGTCCCCAGCCGATGCCCTGTTCGAGATTCGTGTCCCACGTCGTGTCGTCTTCGAGACGAAACGGCGGCCGGCCCTGCAGATGATCGAGAAAGAAGAACACGGTATTCGGGTCGTTGGTGAGCCGGATCTGCGGCGTGGCGATGTGCGCGAACACCGTGAGCGCCATGCGGTCGTCGTTCCAGCTTAGCGAGTCACCCAGCAGGCGAAGAAAGTCCATTGACCGTTGCCAGCGGTTGCCGGCCACGTCCTTGACGTGCATCGACGCCGATCCGTCCTGCAGGATCACGATATCGAGGCCGGCGCGATTGACGACGGTGGTCACACCGTGGGGGCGTGCGAGGGCCACGGTCAAAGACGCCGCCGAGAGGATCAGGAACAACCAGAACCACAGTTCGCCGCCCACGGCAAACCGTTCACGAACCGGTAGCGAGCGCCGCTCGCGCAGGAGCTGGAGGTCGAGCAGGCGGCGCACGAAGCGCCAGACCCACAGCACCAGGAACGCGGCCGGTGCGATCAGGAGCCACAGGTACTGTGGCGCCCCGAATCCGATGTTGTCGATCACCAGGTCACCAGGCCAGCCCATCAACGGATGGAACGCGCGATCATCCCTTCCGCTCTCGACGGGCTCCGGGCGTTGGCGTGGGTTGCGCCTCACGATCGCCGTAGTCCATCGGCGCAATCATCTGGAGGTCTTCCATCTTTGCGTCTGGGGGCGGAGCCCCTGGACTGCCATGCACGGTCGGCCCGGCCGGCAGGTCGCCGGCCATGACCGGCTCGCCGGCAATTCCCGTGGCACGCGGGATGCGCATCTGCGCGGAGGCTGCCACGCGATCGCGAAGCCGCGCGACGAACTCGTAGTTGTAGGCGGCTTCGGGGTTGCGCGGCGACGACTTCAGAGCCGCCGCATAGGCCTGCAGCACGCCGTCGAGACGCTGCGCGGCAGCGGGGCCCGTTGCGGTGTCGCGCTGCGCGTCCCGGAACGAGGCGTTGGCCGCGGCCAGCAGAATGTCGCCATCAGCGGTGCTGGCCGTTGTGTCGGCCGCCACCTGGTCGTAGCGTCCGAGCCAGTACGCGACGCGCGCCTTCGCCACGCGAATATCGTCGGCCAGCGATCGCCGCTCTCCCGGCAGGTAATCCGACAGCGATGCCCTCGCTGTCCACGCATCCGCATCGTCGTGATTGAACGTCGCGATCGCCTGGCGCGCATCGGCCACCTGCGCCGACAGTTGCGATTCTGACCTGCTCAACCACGCGGCCAGTGCGAGGACTGCCGCCACCATCAAGCGAAGCATCGTTGTTTTCATGGAAGTCGTCCGAACCAGGGTGTGCCGACCTTCAGACCGGCAGCGCTCGTCCACAACGCAAAGGCCGCGAGGGCGAACAGGGTGAACCGGGGTTGCTGGCTGGTGTACTGTCGCGCGGCAATCGCGCCCACCGCCTCGCGATCGATGTCGTCGATCGCGGCAATGAGACTGGCTTCGTTCTTCGCCACGTAGTAGCGCCCGCCGGTGCGTTCGACGGCGGCCTGCCATTTGGCGTCCGGAATGCCGTCGCCGAATTCCTTGTCGTAATTAGTGCGAACGAAATAGAGCGGAATCTTGTTGTCGACGGCCGCCTTCAGGATGTCGTCAAGACTGCGGCCGTGGACGATCGAGGTTGTGTCTTCACCATCGGTGAAGATCACCATCAGGTTGCCTGAGGCTTCGAGGAAATCAAACGCCTTGAAGATCTCGATGCTCTCTTCGAGCGCGCTCGCGATCACCGTCCCGGACTCGGGAAAGGTTGAAAACTCCACCGGATCGCCGATCAACGCCATGCTCAACAGCAGGTTATCGTAGTCGCTGGTGAAGGGCGTGATGACGTAGGCGCGGCTGCCAAACTCCACCAGCGCCATCAAGTCTCGGTACTTGCCCTTGCGTCGTAGTTCCACGAAACGCTGCGCTGCGGCGACGGTGGTGAAGAAGGCCGGCTGCACTTCATTGCGGGTGTTCAAGGTGGCGGCCTTGAACGAGGTCTGCATGCTGTCAGACGCGTCGATCATGAGGCTGATGCGACGCCCTGGATAGGTCACGTTCTCGGCGACCAGCGACGAATAGGGATCCGCAACCGCGAGCACGGCAAACGGCAGGCCGGCAACAAACAGGACGACCGGAATGTGACGCGTCCAGGCGAACCTCGACAGCGATGCGCCGCGCAGAATCGCCGGCAGGACGACGTGATGGCGGCCGGCAACCCGGGTGATGGACGCGCGCACCAGCAACACCAGGCCCGCACCTGCCACCAGCGCAATCAACGCCAGCTGCGCCACATCCCGCCGCCAATATTGGAGATTGGCGACATCAACGGCCTGCCATTCCGAGGCCAGGCTGGTCGCTAACGCGCCTATTGCCGTCCCCATCGCGTCTTTACCCAGCTACGCTCGGCGGCAATCTCGGTGCCGACCGCAATCGCGACGCGCACGGCGTCGTCGTGCGACACGCCGTCGCCCGCGCCCGATCGATAGAGCGCCTCGGTCATGGCCGACAGTGCGCCCTGGAGGTTTTCGAGTTGCTGCTGACGTGTCGTCGAGAAGGTTTGCGAAGAGGACGCGCGCGCCCGTGCAACATCATCTGCCGTCACGGAGCTTGACACCGACGCCACCACCGGGCGAACGCTACCGTGCTTCACGAGAAGGCGTCCTTCAGGCACCGCCCCACCCGCCGGCAGTGGACGCTGGCTGATCGGCGTATCGATCGCCGCGGCAGCCACGACTCGCACCAGCGCGACGGCGCGGGTGGTCAATGCATCGCTCCACCCGTCGCGGCCGGCTTGTGCCTGCACATCGCCCAGTTCAGACACAACCTTCGCGAGAATCGCCCGGTCTGGCACCCGATCCCTCTCGACGGTCGTGGCGACGCGGCTCGAGCGCGCCAGCGGCACAAGCGCCAGCCCCACCATCACCACCGCGAGGGCAGCAAACGTCAACGCCAGGACATTGAAGACGCTCGACCGAAATCGCAGTGACTCCACCGCGCCAAGGCTGGCCTCTGATGCGTCCCGAATGTCGACCGCATCCGCCGGCACCAGCGACAGCACCTTGATCGGCATCATCGGCAAGAGGTACGACAAGTCGCGGCCCTCGAGTGTGGCTGCGGCGCCGACCTTGCTGTGGATCCGGTACGAGATCGTCAGCGGTGGAATGTTGGTGTCGCTGCCGGGCGCGCCCGGACTGATGATGCGCAGCTGATAGTCGTACTGGAAAAACCTTCGCGATCCGCGATGCACATCCGGCGGATGCGCCCCGCCGAGGATCTCGAATGGCGCCATCTGAATCGAGGCGACGCCGAGTCGTGATTCGTCGGGCACCACCTGGGCGTTGTCGCCTTCATACACCGCACAGGTCAGCACGACGGTGAACGATTCCCCGATCGTGACGGCGCCGGCACTCACCTGTCGCCAGCAGCGAATCGGCTCCCAGCCGAGGATCTTCTCGGCCTTTGGCTCCGGCGGCGGCGCCACCTTGGGGCGTGTCGGCGCAGGTTGATGCCCTTCGTGCTGCGCAACCGCCGGAACGGCGAGGCTCAGCAGAATGAACAGGACTGCAGTCAGTGAGGCGCGCGTCATGGGATGGGCACGTGGCGGATCACGTCGCGGATCACTTCGTCCGCCGTCAGGCCGTGGGCGGCCGCGTGCGGGCCAAGCCAGATGCGGTGGCCCAGAACGTACGGCGCCAGATCCTGGATGTCTTCCGGGAGCACTTCGGCGCGGCCGCGCTGCAGGAGCGCCCACACCTTGGCGAGGCGGCTCCAGCAGATGATCGCACGCGGAGAGGCGCCGAGATCGACACCGGTCTCGACCAGATCGGATGGTGAGTGCTGCTTCCAGTCGGTGTCCGGGTTGTAGGGACGCGTGGCGGCGACGAGGCGCTGAATGTAGCGCCCCAGCCGGTCGTGCAGGAACACCTGTTCGTTGATCCGCGCGCGCAACTCGATGATGCGCTGCTTCGACAGCAGCGGATTCAGCCGCACCTGCTTGAAGCCGAAGTTCACCAGCTTCTCTTCTTCTTCCGGCGGCAGGTAGCCGATATTGACCATGGCGGCGAAGCGGTCGGTCGCCGCTTCGGACAGCGGGAAGGTGCCCTGCCCGAGTTCGACCGGGTTCATGGTCGCAATCGCGAAGCTGAACGCCGGCAAGTCGTAGGTGTCCTTGCCAACGGTGATCGTGCGATCCTGCAGGGCTTCAAGAAACGCGCTCTGCGATTTGAGCGGGATGCGGTTGATCTCGTCGAGCAGGATCACTTCCGCCGACGCCATCGGGCCAAACTCCGTGACGAGCTGTCCGGTCGACGGATTGATCATCTGGAAGCCGACCACTTCGGTCGGCTGCAGGTCGGCGCGACCCTGGATACGCGCAAACCGCGCGTCACTGATCGCCGACAGGATCACGCCGAAGAACGTCTTGCCAACGCCTGGCACGCCACGCAGCAGCAGGTTGCCGGCGTTGACCTGCCGCTCCGCCCGCTTGTCGTACGTGGTCGGAATTTCCGAGAGCAAGACGATGTTGGCGATCGCCTTTGCGGTGTCGTAGCCGACGAGAGCCTTGGAGCCTTCCGCAAGAACGGCGCGATGAAACTCGACGGCTTCCTGAAGATCCGCAGTCAACGTTGACGTCATAGACCCGGCACCCCGGGCACAGTACGCACTTCAGGCACCCTTACTTCTGCCCAGCCTGAATCTGCTTGGCGACCTTCTCAACCTCGGCCATCACGCGCAGCAAGTTCCCGCTCCACATCTTGCCGATCTGTTCTTCGGTGTAGCCACGCCGCACCAGTTCGAGCGTGACGTTGAAGGTCTCTTCGGCGCCGTTCCAGCCGACCACACCGCCACCACCATCGAAATCGGATGAGATACCGACGTGATCGAGACCGATCTTCTTCACCAGGTAGTCGATGTGGTTCACGAAATCAGCCACGGTGGCGCGTGGATCAGCCGGGGTCTTCTTATCGATCTCCGTCATGCGCGCGTCGTAGGTCGCGCGCTGCTGCGGGCTCAGCGCGGTGAGGCCGCCACCCCGTCCGCCACCCCCCCCCCCACCCCCGG
>JAYQOO010000008.1:54946-59505 GCA_038144855.1 Acidimicrobiia bacterium
CCCCGCGGGGGGGGGGGGCGCCGGGGTTGGCCCCCCCCACCGGGCCCCCCACCACCACCCCCACCGCCGGCACCCTGGGCCGGCAGGCCGAGTTCCTTGCGCAGCGCGCTGATGGCGGCCGCGCGTTCGGGCGAATCCGGCTTGTTGATCTTCACGTAGCTCGCGAAGGCGACGGTCTGAATCACACCGCCGTTCTTCTTCAACGCCTCCAGCTGTTCGTCGTCCATGTTGCGGCTATGGTCGGCAAGGGCGCGGGCGGCCGAGTGCGAGGCGATCACCGGCGCCTTCGACAACGCGATCGCCTGCAGGTTGGCAGCCTTTGACGGGTGCGAGACGTCGACCATGATGCCCCAGCGGTTCATCTCGGCAATCGCCTTGCGGCCGAGTTCACTCAGGCCATTGTGCTGCCACTGGCCGTCGCGCTCGCCGGTGTTTGAATCCGCGAGTTGGCTGTGACCATTGTGGGCGAGCGACATGTAGCGGCCACCGCGCTCGTAGAACTCTTTCACGCGGCCGATGTCGGTGCCGATGGGGTACGCGTTCTCGACGCCGATCAGCGCGACCTTCTTGCCGCTCTTGGCAATGCGGCGCACGTCTTCCGCGGTCAGCGCGAGTTCGACCTCGCCCGGGGCAATCTCTTTGGTGAGGTGATGGATGGCGTCAAACTTGGCAATGGCCTGCTTGTAGGCGCTGGCATACCCTTCCTCGGTCTGGGGCCCCTGGCCGACGTAGACAATGAAGAACGCAGCGTCGAGCCCGCCTTCCTTCATCTTCGGCAGGTTGACCTGTGTATCGAGGCGCTGCGTGTAGTTCTTCTGGCGCGTGAAGTTGTCAGGATTGATGTCGGCATGCGTATCGAGGGTGATCACCCGATCGTGGATCGCGCGGGCTCGCTGGATCAGGGCCGCGTCAGCACCAGTCTGCGCCGGCAGCCTTTCGGGCGCGGCAACAGCAAGGAGCAAGGCAAGTCCGGACATGGATAGGAAGCGGTTCATCGAAAACTCCTGAGAACCGGAATCCTACCACTTGCGGTGATGAGAAATGGGATTGAGCGTCCGTCATATACGGCATGACGCTGAACATTCGAATCGCCCCCCTCCTGATTGTCGCCGTGGCCGCGGCCGCCTGCGGCGGCGGCAGCACCTCGCCCACAGCACCATCCAGCACGGCCAGCACGCCGTCGACCACGACCCCTACGACAACGACCGCGGCCGCGCCGACCTCGCCAACACCAGCACCCGCGCCGGCGCCCGCCCCGGCGCCAACCACACTGACTGGCACCTGGGGCTGGGGAGCGCCGGGCGCCAGCTACATGACGCTGACGCAGAACGGCTTGTCAATATCGGGAACGCTGACACCGACAAGCATGGTGCTGAACGACGTCCGCGTGACGGACGGCGGCACCGTGGCTGGCACACTGTCGGGTAGCGCCGTGACGCTTACGCTGACGGACACGATCACCATCTCCGGCCTCGGCGTCACCGTGAATTGCTCAATGGGCAGCACCTTCACCGGTACGGTCTCGGGAACGACAATGACGGGGAACTTGGTCGCCGGTTCGACGCCAATGAACTGCGGCGGCGATGTATCGCTTGGCACGATTTACACGCCGCCGATCAGCGGCCCGGGAACCTTCTACAAGCAGTAGGCGACCCAGGCGGCGCTGTTAGACTCGAGGGTGTGGGCGAACGGGTCGGCCGAATCCCCACACCATCGGCAATGGATCACGCGCGCGCGAAGCGGCTCTACCAGAAAGCGGACGCAGCACGATGGAAGCTGCCGGTTGAGGTGCTGACCAACGCGCTCGAACGTAGTGCGGAGAGGGCGCACGGCGGACACTTGCCGCCTGATCCGGACCTCGACCGGTACTACGACTCCCTGCATCTGACCGACCTCGCGCTGGCCTGCGCCTGCGCCGTGGGCAAAGAGGCCGCCTGGGACCACTTCGTGCGGGAGTTCCGGCCCGCCATGTATCGGGCGGCCGACGCCATGGATCCGAGCGGTGGCGCACGCGAGGTGGCGGATGCGCTGTACGCGGAGTTGTTCGGCCTGCGGGAAAAAGACGGCATCCGCGAGTCCGTCTTCCGCTACTTTCACGGCCGCAGCAGCCTCGCCACGTGGCTGCGATCGGTGGTCGCGCAACGCTACGTCGACCGGCATCGCGAGACCAAGAGACTCGAACCGCTGGCGGACGATACCCGGCAGGTGCCGTCAGCAAGAGCCGAATCAGCAGGCGTGGATCGGCCGAGATATGTGGCAGCGATGCGATCCGTTCTGGCGGCGGCAATCGCCGTGCTCGCACCGCGCGACCGGCTGCGACTCGCCTGCTACTATGCGCAGGAGATGACGCTCGTGCAGATCGGCCGGCTCACGCGCTAGAGCGAGGCCACGGTCTCGCGGCAATTGGCGCGGACCAGACGCGACATCCGCGCTGACGTCGAACGCCGGCTTGCCGCCGAGCACCGATTTTCCGGTGGCGAAGTCGAGGAATGCTTTGCAAGCCTCGTCGATGACGCCGGCGATCTCGACCTGGCGGAATGGCTCGACACTGGCCCTCGAGGGGCACGCAAGGAATCCGGCGACGATCGTTCTACGAATGAGGCACCACGTTGAGTCGCGACAGAGATCGCATCCTCGAAGACGCGCTCAGACATGAGCTGAGCCACTCACGGCCGGATGCCGCAGCGGCACACGACTGCCTTGACGCCGAGACGCTCGCGGCGTGGGAGGAAAACGCGCTCGACGAAAATTCGGTGGCAGCGATCGAAGCGCACGTCTCGACCTGCGCGCGCTGCCAGGCGCTGGTTGCCGTCTCCGCGGCCGGCGTTGCGCCCGGACTTGAGCAGCCGGACACCTCGGCACTCGAGCATGTCAGTCCCTTTGCCTTCTGGAAGTGGCTGGCGCCTCTGGCCGCCGGAGCCGCCGCCGTGACGTTGTGGATGGTCGTGCCCGAACAGCAGGAGATGGCTGTTGCACCGCCCGAGCCATCAGCAGCTGTTGAGAAGACCGCACCGACCACGGCCCCGGAAGCGAGCGCGCCACTCCGCCGTCTTCGACAACGGCTGACGCCCGTCCCGTACCTGCGGCGAAGGTCCAGGACGAGGCCCGGACGGTTACGGCTGCATCCGCAGAGTCGGCACGCGCGGATGCTGCGCCTCAGCGTCAACAACAAGCACCGCAACCGCTCGCGGAAACGGTGACCGTCACAGGTCAAAGTCCGGTCATTCCCGCGCCGTCGGCGCAGCCGCCAGCGCCTGCTGCTCCAGCCATCGCCGGGCTCCAGCGGAATCGGGTCGCGTTCGGGCCACTCGAAGTGGCGACACCGGACGCGGCCCAGCGCTGGCGGGTCAGCGATGCCGGCATCGAGCACACCCGGGACGCAGGCGCCACCTGGTCGCTGGTCCGGGCAAGTGCCGGCGAAACCATCATCGGCGGAACGTCGCCATCGGCGGACCTGTGCTGGCTGATCGGCAACAACGGCGTCGTGCTCATCACCACGAACGGAACCGCATTCACGCGCATCGACATCACGGGCGCGGGCAACCTCCGCGCCATCACCGCAACTGACGCTCGTTCGGCGACGGTCGTTAGCGCCACCGGCCGCACCTTCCGGACGACCGACGGCGGCAAGACCTGGCAGTAATCAGGCCTGAAATCATCCACCTGCAAGAAATCGTCGCGGCCCCGTTCATTGGGAGAGGGCCACTGGTGGCCCGGCTCAAAGGAAGGGTCGCATGCTGCTACGCCCACTGTTTGCCGCTGTTCTGCTGGCCGGCGCCATCAGTCTCTCCAGCGCCACGGCGCCGGCGATCGTTGAAGCCGACGATCAAGGTCAGGATCAGACCACGACGCTGACCGATCAATCCGAGGTCTCGCTCACCGTCTACAACTCCGACCTCGCGTTGGTGCGCGACGTTCGCAATCTGCTGCTGCCGCGCGGCACGGGCAACCTTCGCTTCATGGACATCGCCGCGACGGTGAATCCCGCGACGGTGCATTTTCGATCGTTGACTGAACCATCACGGGTCAGCGTGCTCGAACAGAACTACGAATACGACCTCCTCGATCCGGACAAACTGTTGCGGAAGTACGTCGGCCGCGACGTGACATTGATGCGCAACCGCACCGACAGCGGATCGACACGCCAGGAAGAAGTCAAGGCGACGCTCCTCAGCTATAACAACGGCCCCGTGTGGAAGATCGGCAACGAGATCGTCACCGGACTCGGCGCCGATCACATCCGGTTCCCCGAATTGCCGGATACGCTCTACTCGCGACCAACGCTGATCTGGACCGTGCAGAATGACGGCGCAGCGCGGCACCGCGTCGAAGCGTCGTATCTTGCAAAGAGCCTGTCGTGGGCGGCGGACTACGTGCTCACCGTCGGGCGCGATGACAAGGCGGCCGATCTCAACGGCTGGGTCACGCTCAGCTGTGACGTGCCCCCGGTATCCGCTACACGGATAGTGTGAGTTCGTCCGAGTATTTTGAATCATCAGGGCGAAGCGGCGCTAGCCGCTGAGCCCCCTTCGAGAGCTGAGCAAACTGGTAAGGCGTGC
>JAYQOO010000009.1:0-58669 GCA_038144855.1 Acidimicrobiia bacterium
CGCGAGAGGTACTCGTCAAGCAGGCCTATCCGGATCTTCGCGAGTGCGACGGTGGCGCGGCCGAGCAACGCTATGACGCCGCCGGCTGGACGCGGCCGATGTCCATGGGGGTGCGCGGGGTGACGGCGACCAAGCCAATCAGCGCGGCTGATCGCGCGAACATGAAGTTGCTGGCGGCCGACGCGCCGCTGGCGCTCAAACCGACGCCCTACACCGCGGCAAAGGCGGACGCCGTTTTGTTTGACAGCGTGCCAGGCGCCGGATTCGAGACCAGCGCGATGGCAGCGGCCATCGTTCCGCCGGCCACGTCGATCTCGGGAAGCGCATCGCACCTGGCGATCAACCCGGCCGAGACCAACGCCTTTCGCGCGATCAATGCGGCCTGGAAGGCCAACGGCTCGGTGAGCCGTTCGGGCGATCGCTATGTGATCAGCGGGATGTCCGACGCTGCGCTGGCCGAGCTGACAAAGTCGCTGGCCATTCACGGTGAGCGCGTCACGGCGGCTGGCGCGCCGCTGCGCAAGGCGCGCATCGCGCTCTTCGAACCGCCCAACAGCATGGACGCCGGCTGGACGAAGTGGGTGCTCGAGCGATACGGGTTCGAGTTCATCAGCGTCAATACGCCGGACATTGCCGGCAATCTCAAAGACAAGTTTGATGTGCTGCTGATCGGCGATGAACGCCGCGGTGTGCTGCCCGGCGGCGGCTTCGGTCGCGCGCCAGCGCCCACACCTGAAGACGAGGCGCGGATCAAGGCCCTTGATACGTTTGTCCGCGCCGGCGGCACGTTGGTCGCGCTGAGCGGCAGCGCCACTGCCGTGATCGATCAGCTGAAGTTGCCGGTGAAGAACGTGCTCGCTGGATTGAACCGCCAGCAGTTCTTCGCGGGCGGATCGGTGATGCGCGTCACGACCGATCCAGCCCAACCCGTGATGGCCGGCATGGCGAAGGAGTCGGACATTTTTTTGTTCGGCAGTCCTGCGTTTGAAACCTCGGTCGGCTTTGATGGGGCCGTGCTCGCCTCGTATGCCGCAGAAGGATCGCCGCTTCGTTCCGGCTACCTGCTGGGCGAGAAATATCTGCAGGGGAAGGCCGCGGCGGTTGACGTCAAGCACGGCGACGGGCGGGTCATCCTGCTCGGCTTCCGCCCGCAGTGGCGGGGCCAGACGTTTGGCACGTTCCGCGTGTTGTTTAACGCGCTGCTGCGATGAGGTAACGACCGTCGCCGGGCTTGCCGTCCTGGCGCCTGGCGACGGTCACAATCAGCGGCACGGCGATCGACCACAGCACCGCCAGCGACAGCACGCTTGGCCACGTGGCTGGATGGAGTTGCACGACGTCCAGTCCGGCGGCGATCGAGTAGGCGAGCGGACCGCCAATCGCGCCGAACAGGATCGGCACCCACCAGCGCGCGTCGAGCCAGCGCATGCTGAACCGCAGCGTGGTGGCAAACTGCATCCAGACCACGATCAACCAGCCAGGAGGCAGGCCCGACGCGAACACGCCGCGGTCGTAGGTCAGCGTGCCGAGGCCGATCTGGACGCTTTCCACCACCACACCCGCAAGTCCCGCCAGTAACGCGAGCCTTGTCTCATCAGCGCGTCGCGACGAAAGCGCAAGGTGCGCGGCAAGCAGTACGGCTCCCAGCGCGGCACCGGTCCACGGCCAGTGCCACGAGGCGCCAAGCACGCATGCAAACCATCCGGCCTGGTACAGGGTGTAGTTGATCGCGCGCGTCATCGCGTCAGTCGCCACGCTTCTTCTGCGCGGCGCGGGCGACGGCGGCATTGTCGATGAAGTTGGGATAGGGGCGGCCGGCGGCGGCCGCTCGTGCCCTGGCTTCCGCTATCTGTTCCTGCGTCAACTTGCGCCGCGGCAGCCCTTTGGGGCGCGGCTTCTTCCACGGCGGATCATCATCGGCGGGCCGGCGTGCCATCGTCGTGATGATACGCCTATAATTTGGGCATGCATCGTTCGCTGATCCGTCTCGCCGCGCTCGTAGCGGCCCTCGTCGCGCTCGTGATTGCCTCGCCATCGGCGCAGAATCGCCCTGCCTGGCTCGATCCGTATCGCTCGAACGTCGAGAAACTGATTGCGGCAGCGCAGGCCGACCAATTCGCGTGGGATCGACTCGCCGAGCTCACCGACACGCACGGGCAGCGCATCAGCGGATCCGACAACTTGAACCGCGCCATCGCGTGGGCGGTCGAGACCATGAAGAAGGACGGGCTCGACAACGTGCACACCGAGCGCGTCATGGTGCCGAAGTGGGTGCGTGGCAACGAGAGCCTCGAGATCGTGAATCCGCCGCACCACGTGGTGCCGATGCTCGGGCTCGGCGGCAGCATCGCCACGCCGCCGGCGGGGATCGAGGCCAACGTAATCGCCGTTGCCAACGGCGACGAATTAAACAAGCGCGCCGCTGAAGTGAAGGGCAAGATCGTGCTCTTCAACGTCCCGTACACCAACTACGGAGAGACGGTGGCGTATCGATCGGGCGGTGCGTCAATGGCAGCGCGCCACGGCGCGGTGGCCTCACTGGTGCGATCGGTCGGACCGATGGGGCTGCGGACGCCTCACACCGGCGGCATGAACTACGCCGACGGCGTTGAGAAGATCCCGACCGCGGCGATCCCGGCAGAGGATGCCAATCGCATCCAGCGCCTCCTGAATCGCGGCGTGAAGGTGCGCCTGAAGCTGAAGATGGAAGCGAAGTTCGATCCCGACGTCGAGTCCTTCAACGTCGTGGGTGAGATCCGCGGTAGCGAAAAGCCCGACGAGATCGTGCTGGCCGGCTGCCACTTCGATTCGTGGGATCCAGGCATGGGCGCGTCCGATGATGCCGTCGGGTGCATCGTGACGTGGGAAGCCGCGCGCTTGATGAAGAAGCTCAACATCCGCCCGAAGCGCACGGTGCGCATTGTGCTCTGGACCAACGAGGAAAACGGCATGCGCGGTGGCAACGGCTATCGCGACCAACATGCCAAGGAAGCCGCCAATCACATCATGGCAGTCGAGTCCGACTCCGGTGTGTTCCAGCCGGCCCGCATCGGCTTCACCGGTCCTGAACCGGCGCGCCGATTGATCGCCGACATCGCCACGCTGCTGGCGCCGATCGGCATGGGCGAGATCTCAGGTGGTGGTGGCGGCGCCGACATCGGCCCGATCGCGACGCTCGGGAAGGTCCCGATGATGTCCTACGGCGGCGACTCGACGAAGTACTTCACGATCCACCACACTCCCGCGGATACCATCGAACGGATCGATCCGAAGGAAGTGTCAATGGCTGCGGCTTCACTGACGACGATGATTTACGTCGTGGCCGACATGCCGCAGACTCTCCCGAAGTAGCCGGCATTTGTAACGGGGGCAGACCCCACAACCGTGGTTTTGATGATGTTTCTGCGTACCGCACTGATCGCAACGTTGTTGATTTCGCCCCTGTTTGCACAGGGCAAGACGCCATCCGCGTCCGATAGCTCGGCCGCGATTGCGAAAGAGGGCGTCGCCATTTACGCCACCCTCAACAATCCGACGATGTACGACGCCTACGTGCAGTCGGGCACGTCGGACGCGGGGAAAGTCGAATTGCGCGACGGCGACAAGCCGACGAGCAACATCACGATTCCGTCGTTTGGTTCGGTGGATCTGAAGGCGGGCGGGCCGTTCGTGCTGGTGACGGGCCTGAAGGCTCAGGCGAAGGCGGGCGATTCGATCAGCGTCACGCTGGTGACGGACGGCGGCGACAAGATTGCTCTTGTCGCCACCATCAAGTAACGCGTTACCCCTTCTTGATCGCGAAGCCGGTTTCGGTCTTTTCGCGATACTTCGTGTGGCAGGTCATGCAGGTGCCGCCGAGTTCCTTCAGCGCGCCCATCGCGGCCGCCGCATCGCTCGACTTGGCGATCGCATCGGCATGCTTCATCGCGGCGGCTGACCATTCAGCCGCTTCGGTGTTGTTGCGCGACTTCCAGAACGCTTCGGCGTCCTTGAAGAACGCGGCGATCTTGGCGGCTTCCGCGGTCACGCCTGCGGTGTTGCCTTCCTTCGCTGCGCCACGCATCGCACCGTTTGCGGCGCCAATGCCCTTCATGATCTTGTCGAAGTCTTCATCCGTCTTCGCCTGAGCCGACAGGGCGGCGATCGACGTCACACCAACGAACACGGCCAGACCGGCCGCCATAAGAATACGAGACACGCGCATGAATCCTCCCGGGACGCTGACAGCGCGGCGCCATGCCGCGCTACCGGGCTGAATATCGGTTCGACGATGTCTGCAGAACACCGGCAAGCTCAGCCGCGGACGGCAAGAGGATACTCTATCGGCGTGCCGGTTACGCGCACTCTCTTCGTCGTCCACAAGTGGACCGGGCTGGCGTCGGCGATCTTCGTCCTGTTCTTCTCGATCACCGGCGCGGTGGCCGTCTACTACTCGGAGATCGATCGGCTGAACGCCCCCGGTCTCGCGCTGCCCCAGGCCGTCCAGGCGCGGCCCGTCCGGCAACGTGCCCGGCCGGCTGAGGGCGGCCGGATCAAGCTGGGTCGCGGTGGATCGGTGCGCCCGGGCGCTCGATCGATTCGACGCCCGCCAGGCATCGATCACGGCCAGCACCTATCTCTGGATGGAGCCTCTGCACTTCGGGGACTGGGGCGGGTGGCCGCTGAAACTGCTGTATTGCCTTCTGGGTATGACGAGCGGAATTCTGGCGATCACCGGCTTCGTGCTGTCCGCCATGAAGTGGCGTCACCATTCCTAGCCTCGAGGCGCGGGCGGCGATATAGTTTCCGTCCATGCGCAATTACATTCTTGCCCTCGCTGGCCTGGCCGTGGTCGCGTCAGTTCCGCTGCATGGCCAGACCTCGAAACGCGCGATCACACTCGACGATCATTCCCGCATTGTCAGCGTTGCTGATCCGCAGCGCTCGCCCGATGGGCAGTGGGTGGCGTATACCGTCACCACCATTGACGCGGACAAGGATCGCCGCAACACCGATCTCTGGATGATCAAGTGGGACGGCAGCGAACAGTTGCAGCTGACCTCGTCACCGGACGGGGAATCGTCGCCCCGCTGGAGCCCTGACAACAAGTACCTGGCGTTTGTCGCCTCGCGCGGCACCGACGACGAGAAGAAGCGCGGCGGGCAGATCTGGCTGCTGAACCGCGCCGGCGGCGAAGCGCAGAAGGTCAGCGATGTGAAGGGCGGCGTGTCCGACATTCAGTGGTCGCCCGACAGCACCCGCATTGCGTTCACGCACGACGACGAGGATCCGCGCGACGAGCCCGAGAAGATGGACGGCTGGAAGCGCAAGACCACGCCGCCGATCGTCATCGATCGCTACAAGTTCAAGCAGGATCGTAGCGGCTACCTCGGCAACGTCTACTCGCACATCGGCGTCTTCGAGCTGGCAACCAGGACGCACAAGATGATCACCAAGGGCAATACCGACGATGGCTCGATCGCCTGGTCGCCCGACAGCAAGTCGATCGCCTTTCTCAGCAAGCGCGGTCACGCCGAACCCGATCGCACCGGCAACCAGGATCTCTGGATCGTCGAGGCGCGCGAAGGTGCCGAGCCGCGTCAGCTGACGAAGACGGAATTTGCCGAAAGCGGTCGTCCCGCGTGGAGTCCGGATGGCAGCCGCATTGCCGCGTTGATGGGCGATAACGACTCCAACGGCGCCTACGACATGAACAAGCTGATCGTCGTGCCCGCGAATCCGCCCGCGAACATCGGTGCGACGACCAGGCCCACGGTGTACATGCCGCAGCTCGATCGTGCGGTGTCGAGCATTGCGTGGTCCGCCGATGGCCAGAACATTTCGTTCCTGTTGCAGGATGACCGCACGAATCACGTGGCGACGGTGCCGGCAGAAAATCCCAATGGCGCCGTGCAGCGCAAGAGCTCGGGCCGCCGCGTGGTCTCATCGCCAAGCCCTGGCAAGGACGGCCACTTTGCCGTCATTGGCAGCGAGGCAAACAAGTTCAACGAGATCTACGCGCTCGAGAACGGCAACCTGCGTCAGCTGACGAAGCACAACGAAAAGCTGCTGTCGGAACTGCAGCTTGGTATCACCGAAGACTTCCAGTCGAAGAGTAAGGACGGCACCGATGTCCACGGATTGATCGTGAAGCCGGCCGGTTATAAGGCCGGCACCAAGTATCCGACCCTGTTGATCATCCACGGCGGTCCCAATGGTCAGGACCAGCACGCGTTCTCGTTTGACCGCGAGTTCCTCGCCGCCAACGGCTACGTGGTGCTCGCCATCAACTATCGCGGCAGCGCCGGACGCGGCAACGCCTTCCAGAAGGCAATTCACGCCGACTGGGGCAACCTCGAGGCGCAGGACCTGATTGGCGCGGTTGATGAAGCGATCAAGCAGGGCATTGCCGATCCGGCGCGCCTCGGCCTCGGTGGCTGGAGCTACGGTGGCATTTCCACCGACAACGTGATTGCACGCGACACGCGCTTCAAGGCGGCGGTCAGCGGCGCCGGCGTCGCGCTGGTGATGTCACTCTACGGCGTCGACCAGTACATCCTGCAGTACGACAACGAATTGGGTCAGCCCTGGAAGAAGGAGAACGCCGACAAGTGGCTGCGCAGCTCCTACCCGTTTTTCAACGCCGACAAGATCAAGACGCCGACCTTGTTCATGGGCGGCGAGAAGGACTTCAACGTGCCGATCGCCGGCGGCGAACAAATGTACCAGGCACTCAAGAGCCTTGGCGTCGATACGCAGCTGGTGATCTACCCCGGACAGTTTCACGGCCTGACGATTCCGAGCTACGAGCGCGATCGCTTGCAGCGCTACCTGAACTGGTTCAACAAGTACATTCAGCCCACAACGACTTCGACGGCGGCCCCTCAATGAACATCCGTTTCGCAAGCGTCTTCATCCTGGCCGTCGCCGTGACGGCCTCGGCCCAGTCTCCGGATCTGCGGACTCGAGCCGAGATCACCAACTACGAGGAGACCAGCTCCTACGCCGACCTCGAACGCATCGGCAAGGGCCTGGTCGCGGCGGCCCCGACGCTCGTGCATGCCGAAAGCTTTGGCAGCACTGAAGAGGGCCGCAGCCTGCCACTGCTGGTGATCTCCGACCCGAAGGTCACGACGCCCGAGGCGGCGCGCAAGCTCGGCCGGCCGATCGTCTTCGTGCAGGCCAACATCCACGCCGGCGAGGTCGAGGGCAAGGAGGCGGTCATGATGCTGGCCCGGCGAATGACGACCGGTGACCTCCGTGCCATGACCCGGCAACTCGTGTTCCTGATCGCGCCTGACTACAACGCCGACGGCAATGAGAAGGTGTCGCCGATGAATCGCACCGCCCAGAACGGGCCGGTCGCGGGTGTCGGCACGCGTGAGAACAGCAAGGGCTTCGACCTCAATCGCGACTACATGAAGCTCGACACGCTCGAGGCTCGGGCGCTGGTCGGCCTGATGAACAAGTGGGACCCGCACGTCATCGTCGATCTGCACACCACCAACGGCTCGTATCACGCCAACCACCTGACCTATTCGCCGATCCTGAACCCGAATGCCGATCCGCGGCTGATCGAGTTCACGCGCTCACGGATGCTGGCGCCGATCCGCGCCGCCATGTTGAAGAACCACAACTGGCGCACCTACTACTACGGCAACTTCGCGCCCGAAGATGGTGGCGGCCGCGAGAGCTCGCGCGTCGATCCGGCGAACCCCGGCAACGTGACGTGGCGCACGTTCGACCATCGTCCCCGGTTCGGCAACAACTACGCTGGCCTTCGCAACCGCATCGCGATCCTGTCGGAAGCCTACAGTTATCTCGACTTCAAGGGTCGCGTCGAAGTGACCGAGGACTTCGTCGAGGAGATCTACAAGAGCGTCGTCGCCAACGCCAAGCAGATCATGACGCTGACGGCTCAAGCGGATCGGGTGTTCACCGCACCGTCGACGTCAGCGCCGGTCGAGCTGGGCGTCGACATTCAGATCGCCCCGGCTGACGAGAAGGTCGAGATCCTGGTGGGCGACGTGACCAAGCAACTCAATCCGAAGTCCGGGCGAGAAATGCTGGTGATGGCGCCGATGTCGGTCCCGGTGGCAATGAAGGAGTACGGCACGTTTGTCGCGACGCGGACCCAGGCCATGCCGCGCGGCTGGGTGATCCCGAGCAACACGATCGGCCGTCTCTCGGCAGCCATCGATCGACTGCGCTGGCACGGCGTCCGCATTCAGGAAATCGCCGCAGACGCGCAGATTGCGGTCGAACGCTTCACGATCTCCGAGATGACGAAGGCGCCCAAGCCGTTCCAGGGGCATCAGGAGACCCGTTTGAAGGGGACTCACGCGCGCGCGCAACTCACCCTTCCAGCCGGCTCGTTGTTCGTGCCTGCGAATCAGCCGCTGGCACGCCTGGCCTTCTACCTTCTGGAACCGGAGAGTGATGACGGCCTGGTGACCTGGAACTACGTCGAGGAAGGTATTGCGGTAGGGCAGACCTACCCGATTTATCGGGTAACAGGAGCCGAGCCGCTCAAGTTCAAGTAGCTCGCCAGTCCTTCGGCGGCGCGCGTCGCGATTGCGCCCTGCAGTCGCGACCGCGCATCATCCTGGCCGGACGGCGGCATGTCGGCGTCGGCCGGGATGTCAAAACTCCAGTCCCAGATTCGTTCGCCGTCTTTGATGCGCGTCAATTGAATCGTCACCTCGAAGCCGCCGTTCCTGGGTCGTAACTGCCCAGACAACATGGCGCCCGCTTGGTTCGGCTCGGCCGTTTCGATCCCCGCGATCGCCATTTTCGCCCTGAGGTACGCGCGCAGGCCATCGGGGAAATTTTCCTGACCTGGGGGTGGGTCTTCGATCTCGAATTGCTGAATGGCGATGGTCAGCGCGGCAGGATGCGTCTGCCGCCAGACAACCACTGCCAGCGCGATGATGACCAGGGCCAGCACACCGTTGATGTGGCCAGCCCGGTGCGCGATTTGGAAGCGCATGGTGTTGCCTGGAGTGTATTCGCCGATGCGCTGGAATTCACGATACGCGCCACGATACCCCATGCCGCCGGCAGGATCCCCGACCGCCGCGTCGATACCGTAGAACGGCATTCTGGGCAGGTTGTGAATGCGAAACAGAATGGCCTGCGACGGCTCGTTGTCGAGGAGCGGGTTGTTGTTTCCCGATCCAAATCCAACGTAGGCAATGTCGCCGTGATCGGCCGGAATGGTGACATCAACCTCGAAAACAAACTCCCGTGACAGGTACTCACCCGACACGGTCCTGATCACCGGCCGTTCAATGCCGTTTTCGATCCCTGACTCGGAGTTTGTCCGAAGCAAGCCGTCGGCAGTCAGGGCGTATTTCTCGAATGGAATAGACAAAGCGGGACTGACCGGCCCCGAAAGAGGGTCGTTGAAGTCCACCGGGCGTGGACCACTCGCGCACGCCGACGCAGTCAGAAGAGCCATGACTGCACAACAAATCTTCACCACTGGGGGTTGGGGCAGCTCAGCCGTCAGGAGTTCTATCCGTTTGTTCAAAGCAGCGCTACAACCAGGTTTGCTTCGGCAACGGCTCAGGCGCCTTCACGAACTGCGTTGACCTCATCGGAAGCGGCAAATTCACGCTGTCGAACCAAGTCAACACCACCGACGCGGCGTTGGTGGACTTTGACGAAGACGGTGACCTGGACATCGCGCTCGCGATGGAAGTCCACGACAACGTCGTCTGCTACAACAACGGTGGTGGCGACTTCAATTCCGGCCTCGGTTGCGTCCCCACCACTGGGTACAACTCCTACCCCTACAACGCGCAAGGGGTCGTGGCGGCAGACATTGATGGAGATGGTCACCAGGACCTGATCTACGCCAACGGCGGAAATACCGGGCTGCCGCTCAGTCAGCCGAACGTGCTGTGCTGGGGATTCGGCTCTGCGGGTGTTGACTGTCATGAGTTTGGCACCGACGCGCCGTCGACCGGATTGGCGGTCGGCGACTTCGATGGGGATGGCGACAAAGACGTCATCGTGTCCAACCGCGGCGCCGATAACGAAGTTTGTTTGTTCAACGGCCGCGGCCAGTTCAGCGTCAACTTCGACTGCCGCCCCATGCCGGCCTCCGTGTACGACGCGTATGTGCAGATCAACGGCGTTTGGACATTGGTGACGAACACGGTTAACACGATTCCCCCTACGTTGTCGAATGCCGTTGCAGTGGGCAAGATTGGCTTTGCCTACAACGTTGCGCCGGACGCGCTCCTCGACGTTGCGTTCGCCAACGATGGGACGAACGTCGTGTGTCTGGGTAGCGACGGCCAGCGCCGGCGCGTCGATCGTCTACAGCGGCAGCTGCACCAACGTCGGCACCTGCACGGCCACGGCGACGAACCCTGGCGATGCGAACCACTCGGAGAGCTCGGCGAGCGCAACCGCCGAGATCACGAAGGCGCCGACCACGACCACGGTCAGCTTCGGCGCTGGTCCGTTCGTCTACAACGGCTCGGCCTTCACTGCGACCGCATCGTCGAGCGTCGGCTCACCGACGATCGTCTACACCGGCGATTGCATGAACGCCGGCAGCTGCACGGCGACGGCGACTTACGCCGGCGATGAGAACCACACGGGCAGCTCGGCGAGCGCGTCGATCACCATCGCTCGCGCGGTGGCGACCGTGATTGCCACGCCCTACACGGTCGAATACGACGGTCAGCCGCACGCGGCGACCTTCACCATCACCGGCGTGAACGGTGAGACCGGCGCGGCGGTGGGTGTCGTGACAGACAACACGACGCACACCAACGTTGGCACTTACAACGACTCGTGGAGCTTCACTGGCGCGAACTACGTCAGCATCGGCGCCACGGCAATCACCAACCGCATCAAGGACACCACGGCGCCGGTGATTACCAGCGTCTCGAACAACTCACCGAGCCTCTGGCCGCCCAACCACAAGATGGTCGCGGTCACCGTCAGCGCGAATGCCAGCGACCTTGCGGGCGTGACCTCGCTGAAGATCGTCAACGTCACCAGCAGCGAGCCCGACAACGGTCTCGGCGACGGCGACACCGCAGGTGACATCGTCATCACCGGCGCGATGACCGTGAACCTCCGGGCCGAGCGGTCCGGTAAGGGCAACGGCCGCACTTACACCATCACGGTGGAAGCGCGCGACGCAGCCGGCAACGCGACCACGCGGACCACCACGGTGGTCGTGCCGAACAGCCAGGGCAAGTAGCCACCGGCGGTTCGACGTGAATGCCGAAGAGCCCGCCACTGCGGCGGGCTCTTCGCTTTTAGGGAACGCTGATCTGATACAGGCGGGGCCACTTCTTGCCGGTGACAAAAATCCGGCGGGTGGCTTTGTCGTAGGCGATGCCGTTCAGTACCTGTTCGCCAGGATTTGGACGCTGCGCGGCGGGCCACAACGAGGTGAAGTCGATCCACGCATTGACGTCACCCGTGGTGGGTGAAATACGAGCGATCCGATCGGTCAACCACACGTTCGCCCAGATCTCGCCCTCGATCCATTCCAGCTCGTTCAAGTGATCGATCGATCGTCCGGCGTCACGGACGTGAATCGACTTCGTTGGCGCCAGCGACTTCGGATCCAGGAACGTCAGGGTGTCACTGCCATCGCTCATGACGAGTTGGGACGTGCCGTCATACGCGATGCCCCAACCCTCCGACTTGTAGTTGAAAGTGCCCTTCTGCGCGAAGGTCTTCCGGTCGTAGACGAAGCCCTTCCGGTGCTGCCAGGTGAGTTGCAGCAGCTGGTCGCCAACCAGGGCGAGTCCTTCCGCGAAGTACTCATCCGCCACTTTGTGCTGCTGCAACACCTTGCCGCTCGCGATCTCGACCCGTCGCAGCGTCGAGTGCCTGTTGAGCCCGGTGCTTTCGTAGAACTCGCCGTCGGCGAACACCAGACCCTGGGTGAACGCGTCGGGATCGTGCGGGTAGGTCGCGACAACCTTGAACCCCTGGACGGGCGCAGGTTTTCGCTGTGCGACGGTCACCGGCGTGCAAGCCAGCATCGAGAGTGCAACAAGCGCCGTGGCGGTCCTCACGGCTTGATGAGATAGAACGTTTCCTGGCGGCCGTCGATCCAGTCCCATTTGCCGCCTGGCATGATCGCCGCGTCTTCTTCGAGCGCGAAGCGAACCGGCTGGTTGCCCCATTCGGGCACGTTGTGGGTGACGTTCAGCTCGATCGAATGCCACGTGTTCGGGCGGAACACGTAGTCGCCGCGAATCGGCACGCCCTGCTGATAGTCGGTCATGCCAATCGGCGGGCCGGCGGCGTGGCCGTGATAGCCGACCGGGTGGCAGTAGATCGACGGCACGAGGCCTTCCTTCTTTGCGTGCGCGAGCGCGTCGGCCAGGGCCTGATTGCCCGTCCGCTCCAGCCGCGCGTACTGCATCGTCAGATCCTGCAGGCGGTTGGCGGCTTTCAAGCCGGCCTTCAGCCCGGCGGGGGCGTCCGTTTCACCCGGCTTCAACACGTATGCGTTATGCTGCGTGTCGGTCGAAAACCCCATGTAGACGATGCCGAAGTCGGTGTGCAACATGTCGCCGGGCAGGATCGGACCACGCGGGTTGGTCTTCTCGCCCTGCCGGAAAATGGTCACCGAGGGCTGGAACCACTTGCCGAGTCCCATCTCGACGACGCGCTGACGCATCCACCACACGACGTCCTCATTGGTGGTCTTGCCGGGAGTGATGACTTTGTTGGAGAAGGCCTCGCGGATCACCATGTGCGCGACCTTCATCGCGTGACGGTAGGCGTCGAGTTCCTCCGGCAGCTTCACTTCGAGCCAGCTCACCGCGAGCATCTCCGCCGACTTGATCTTGGCGGCGTTGGCCGGTCCGAGCGCCTCGACCAGCCGGCGCTTTTCGTTGGCGGTGATGCCGTCGGCGTGCTGCCAGGCATCAGACTCGTTGATGCCGATCACCTTGGGATTCTTTTCGTCGACCAGCTTGCGCAGGCCTTCGTACTGTCCGTCGTTCGACGTCGGCACCATCGGGAAGATGCCGTCGTAGTCGAAGCGGCCGATCGAGTAGCGCTCGGCCGGCTTGCCGCCGCCCGGGTTGTAGAACACCAGGATCGTGCGCCGCCGCGATGCGTAGTAGGTGAGCGGCGACATCGAAGCGAACACCGGGTCTTCGTTGTATTCGCGGGTCGGGATGATCCACATATCGATCCCCTCGCGCGTCATCAGCGGCCCAAGCAGCGTGTCGAAGCGCTTCTTGATCCACGGCGTGACGAGCGCGTTCTGTTCGCGATGCGACAGCACGCGCTGCGTGGGATCTGGATACTGAATGGTTTGCGCATCGCCGCTGATGGTGGCGGCAACGAGCAGGATGCAGACCGGGGCAACAACTCGCTTGAACATGCCCGATAGTCTAGTTCAGCCCAATACGAACCCTGCCTTGATGAACGGCATCACGCGGATCCTGTCTCCCGTCAACGCCGCAAATGGCATTGGCCACGGCGGGTGCGATCGGCGGCAATGGCGGCTCACCGAACCCGGTCGGCCGGAGCCGGCTCTGAATGAAGTGAGACTCGATCACGGCAGGCGCTTCGCGCATGCGAATCAGGCGGTAATCGCCAAAATTGCGCGACGTGGCTCTGCCGTTGACGATCGGGACCTCGCCGTAAAAGGCCGCACCGAGTCCGTCGATGATGCCCCCTTGCATCTGTGCTTCGAGCATCGACAGGTTCACTGGCTGCCCGACGTCGCCGACCGACACAACCTTGTGGATCGTGACGCGGCGCTGTCCGCGGCTGCCCGGCGACACAGACAGCTCGACCACGTGGGCGCAATACGAGCCAAAAGTGTGATGCATGGCCAGGCCGCGTGCGCGGCCGTCGGGCGCCGGTTTGCCAAATCCGCCGCGTTCGACGACTTCCAGCAACACCCGTCGCATTCGCGACGGGTCATAGGGGCTTGGGTCAGTCGGAGTTTTCGCCACATCCGCCGGCTCGCCGAGTAGCTCGAGGCGCAGATCCACCGGTTTGCGCTTCGCCTTCGCGGCAAGCTCGTCGATCGTGGTTTCGATGGCGAATGCGTTGACGACATGAGCGGGAGCACGCCAGGCGCCGGTCGCCACGCCGGTCAGCGGGGCACCGTAGCGCAGTCTCGCGTTCGGGATTCGAGTGGGCTGAAGGTCCGCATCGAGTTGATCGACCCGCTGCGCCGCGCCAATGTAGCTGCCGTAGGTCTCGGTCGAGTGCGGTGCCCGAGGATCCTTCCGGTAGACGTTGCGCGAGCAACTCGCGATGACGTGATCCCATGCCACGATCTTGCCGTCCGGGCTGAGCCCGGCCCGGATCTGTTGCATCGCGGCCGGACGGTAGTAGTCATGCTGCAGGTCGCCCTCGCGCGTGTCGACGATCATCACCGCGCCGCCGATCGCCTTCGCCACCACTGCCGCCTCCGCGGCGTAGTCCGACATCAAGCGCCGGCTGAACCCTCCGCCGATGCGTGTGCAGTGGACGTGCACCTTGTCGATGGCAATCCCGGTCGCCCGCGCGACCACCGATTGCGCGCTCATCGGCGTCTGAATCGGCCCGCGCACCCAGATCTCACCGGTGGCCGGGCGAAACTCTGCCGAGCAGTTGTGCGGCTCGAGCGTCGCGTGTGACACAAACGGAAAAGCGTAGGTGTTGTCGATCACGACGCTGGCCGTGGCCAGCGCGTCGTCAACGCGTCCGGAGTTGTGCAGCGTAGCGGGAGGCGCCGCGAGCAGCTTCTGGAACTGCTCGGTCAGCGAGGCGTTACTCTCTGCGGCATACGGACCCTCGTCCCATTGCACCACCAGGGCTTCGCGACCCTTGAACGCCGCCCACGTTGAGTCGGCGACGACGGCAACGCCGTGCATCAGGAAGGTCGTGTTGTCGAGTCCCTTGATCTCAACGATGTCGCGGACGCCAGGGACTTGACGGGCTTTGGATGCGTCGATCGTGACCGGCCGCCCGTTGAACACAGGGCACTTGGCAATCGCGGCAAACTTCATGTTCGGCAACCGGACATCGATGCCGAAGAGCGGTTGGCCCGTGACGACTCTGTGATTGTCTGTGCCGTTCACGCGGGTGCCAATGATGCGATAGCGGTCGGGCTCTTTCATCGGAACCTCTCGTGGCACCGACAGCGTCGCGGCCCTGGCGGCGAGCGCTCCGAATCGTTGCTGGCGCCCGGTCGGCCGGTGTCTCACGATATGCGCGTCCGTATCGCATTCGGACGCTGGAACGTTCCAGGCAGCAGCTGCGCACGCGATCAGCAGGGCGCGCGCCGTGGCGCCAATGCGCCGGAGGTTGTTCCAGTCGGACCTGATCGCGTCGCTGCCGCCGACACCTTGTCCGCCGTACTTGCGATCGAGCGGCGCGTCGTCGATCCGCACCCGTGTCCAGTCGGCATCGAGTTCTTCCGCAATCAGCATCGGCAGCGACGTCTTCGTGCCTTCGCCCATTTCCGGCTGCGCCGACCAGATCAGTACGCGGTCATCGGGGTCGATCTGGACGTAGTCGGTCGGAAACGTGGCCGGTCCTGCGTGCGCCGTCATTGGCGACTGCGCCCCGGAGAGCTCCGTTCGCATCGCCACCAGTAGTCCGCCTGTCGCCGCAAGGCTGACCGTGATGAAGGATCGCCGGGAGGGGCATCAACCTCGCCGGCACGTTGAACGCGCGCGAGGGCTTCCCGTTCATTCCCAACCTGCTGTCGCCGAATCGCCCGAACGGCCTTGGTTCAGTGCGCGTCATGCTTGAACCGTACGCCACCAGCCGCTACGACAACCTGGTGCTGGTGGACCTGAAGGCTGAAAAGCGCATCACCATCAACCGTGTGACGGTGAATGCGAGTGTCGACGTCTTCAACCTGGGCAACGCCAACACCGTGCTGGCGCGTGTCACCACGCAGAACGCCGCGACCGCCAATCGCGTGACCGAGGTCACCGGGCCGCGCGTGTTGCGCTTTGGTCTGCGCTTCCAGTTCTAACCGTATCCAGACATTGGAGGGCGAGGCACAGCGCCTCGCCCTCCAGTCGTGCGTGTCGGTGACCGAAGCTCCGGCACTATACTGGCGCTTCTATGAGCACGCTTCGCGTGTCCCTCCTGCTTGCGGCGCTGCTGCTGGCCCTGTCGGTGTCGTCTCGCGCCCTCGATCGAATGTCGACGCAGTCCGGTTCGGTGCCGGCATTTGAAGTCGATCCGCAGTGGCCGAAGCTGCCAAAGCAATGGATTCTTGGCCAGGTGTCTGGCGTCGCCGTCGACTCGCGCGATCACGTGTGGGTGCTGCAGCGGCCGTGGTCACTGAACAACGACGAGCAGAAGCGCAACCCGGAAGCAGAGTGTTGCGACGCGCCACCGCCGGTGATGGAGTTTGATTCGTCGGGCAACTACATCAAGGGCTGGGGCGGCCAGCCGGCAGACAACAGCTACGAGTGGCCTGCCGACGAGCACGGCATTCACGTCGACTACAAAGGCAACGTCTGGGTATCGTCCGCTGGCGGTCCGCGCATGGGCGAGGGCAAGGAAAACTTCCTCCTGAAGTTCACGAGCGAAGGGAAGTTCCTGTTGCAGGTCGGGCGGCGCGGCCAGAGCAAAGGCAGCCTCGATCCTCGCAATGTGAACAACGCCGCCGATATCTGGGTCCACCAGCCAACGAATGAAGTGTTTGTGGCCGACGGCTACATCAATCGCCGGGTAATCGTGCTCGACGCCGATACCGGAGCGTTCAAGCGCATGTGGGGCGCGTACGGCAATCCGCCTGATGACACAACGAAGCAGGTGTTCACGGGTGAGGGTCCTGGTCCGCAGCAGTTCAACACCGTGCACGGCATCAAGGTGTCGAACGACGGCCTCGTCTACGTCAACGATCGGCTGAACAATCGTCTACAGGTCTTCACAATCGACGGCAAGTTCCAGAGCGAGGTCTTCATCGAACGCAAGACGCGCCTGCTTGGCACGTCCTTCAACACCGCCTTCTCGCCGGATCGTGAGCAGCGCTGGCTGTACGTGGCGGATGCCGGTAACGGCAAGGTCCGCATCTTCGACCGCAAGGGCCTGAAGGAGGTTGGGACCTACGGCCGCATTGGCCGCTACGCGGGCCAGTTCATCTTCATGCACAACCTCGCTAGTGATTCGCGGGGCAACCTCTATGTGAGCGAGGTTGGTACTGGAAGGCGCGTGCAGAAACTCTTGCTGCGCTGACCTCCTTCAGCGGCCGCGGGGCCGCCGCCGGATCGCGCGTCAGCCTTTAAAGAGATCACCGGCGAGGTACTTCAATCCGGTGTCGCATGCGACTGTGGCAACCACCTTGCCTGGCCCGAGTTCGCGCGCCAGGTTGATGGCTGCAACGATGTTGAGGCCGCTCGATGTGCCGGCAAACACGCCTTCTTCCCTCGCGACGCGCTTCGCCATGGCGCGGCCGTCGTTCTCGTCGATCACGCGCACCTCGTCGTACATGTCCTTCGTCAAGTGCGGCGGCCAGAATCCCGCGGCAGTGCCTTCGACGCGATGCGGTCCGCCTTTGCCGGTCGTGAGAAACGGTGATGTGGATGGTTCGAGCGCGATGATGCGCGCGCGGCTGCCCCTGGCCTTCAACGCCTGCGAGACGCCGACGAGCATGCCGCCCGATCCAACGGCGCCGACGTAGGCGTCCACGTGACCGACCTGCTCGACGAGTTCGTGGCCGATGTTGGCGTAGCCGTCGAGCGCGTCGCGGTTGTTGAACTGATCCGTCCAGAAGTTGTTCGGGTCCTGCTTGAGCTCGGCGATGCGGGCCTTGAATTTGTCGAACAGCGACGGCGTCACCTTCCCGCCCTCGCTCGGCACGATTTCGAGGTCCGCGCCGAACGCGCGCATGGTGTCGAGCTTTTCCTGCGAGAACGCGTCCGACGACAGCGGATGGAAGTCGTAGCCCTTGATGGCGCATACCATGGCCAGTGACGAACCGGTGCTGCCGCCGGTGTATTCGATCACCCGCATGCCCGCGCGCAACCGGCCGCTGCGCTCCGCCCCCTCGATCATCGCCAGCGCCATGCGGTCCTTGTACGAGCCCGTCGGATTGAAGTATTCGAGCTTGACGTAGACGTCCGCGGATCCAGGCGGCACCACTTTCCCGAGCTTCGGGACCGGAGTGTGGCCAATCGCGTGCAAAACCGACGTAACAGGTGCTGGTGATGTCATGGCTGATTCATTATGATGCCGCCGTCACAGGGGAGATAGCCGATGCTTGCGATCAAATCACTCAGCCGCGCCGCGCTCGTTGTCTTCGTTGCCAGTGTGTCGCTGTCGGCGCAGGCACCACGTGCCGTGGCCCCCGGCGCCCCAGGGGTGGCGGCCCCGGCGTCGGTGGGCGTCGCGCTGGCGCGCCTGGACCCCCGGCAAGCCGCCATGAAGGGCTTTGTCGATCGCAAAGAGGTGAGCGGCATCGTCACGCTCGTCGCGCGGGAAGGGAAGACCGTGGATCTGTATGCGGTCGGGCAGGCCGACGTCAAGAAGAACGCGCCGATGCGCACGGATTCGATCTTCCGCATTGCCTCGATGAGCAAGCCGGTCACCAGCGTCGCGATCATGATGCTGTTCGAGGAGAACAAGCTGTTCCTCACCGATCCGGTCTCGAAGTTCATCCCGGCCTTCATGGGCTCGACGGTGATCGAGGACGGTAAGCCCGTCGCCGCCCGTCGCGCGATCACGATCCGCGACCTGCTGACGCACCGAAGCGGCATCACCTACGGATTCCTCAACGGCGGCGCGGTCGGCGCCGGCTATCGCAAGAGCGGCGTGGTGGACGGCCTGACGTCAACCACGATGACGCTCGAAGAGAACATCAACAAGCTGGCGGCTGAGCCCTTGATCAGCCAGCCGGGCGCGGCGTTCAACTACAGCCTCTCGACCGATGTGCTTGGCCGCGTCGTCGAAGTCGCGTCCGGGCAGCCTCTGAACGTATTCTTCCGCGAGCGCATCTTCAAGCCGCTGCGAATGAACGACACCGACTTCGTGGTGCCCGAAGCCAAGTGGTCGCGCCTGGTGAACGTGTATTCGCCGGATGGCAAGGGTGGGATCCGCCCGATGGCGGATCCGGAAGCGTTCGGCAACACGCACATGTCGCCGTGGGCGTACTACAAGGAAGGGAAGACGTATTTCTCCGGTGGTGCCGGCCTCGCGTCAACGGCGAGTGACTATGCGCGCTTTGCGAACATGCTGCTGAACGGCGGGGTGCTCGACGGCGCCCGGCTGCTCAGCCCGAAGACCATCGAGCTGATGACGCAGAACCACACCGCGGAGGTGCCGCATCCGCTCGCGATCGCCGGTCCGGGCAAGGAGTTCGGTCTTGGCTTTCAGGTCGTCACCGATCTCGCCGCCACGCAGACGCTTGGCTCGAACGGGATGTACGGCTGGAGCGGCATCTACGGCACGGTGTTCTGGATCGATCCGAAGGAGAAGCTCGTCTCGATCATGATGGTGCAGCGCTACCCGGGTTCCGCCGTGGCCGGCACCTTTCTCCCGATGGTCTACCAAAGCCTGACGCGCTGATTTCTCCGGGACAGTCCCTTTAACACGCTGTTTTGCTTCAGTTCCTGCGTACTCGCCGGGTATCATCCTCGTCGTGCAGCTGACGACCCTGGACTGGGTCATCGTCCTCGTCTCGATCACGTTGTCGTTCGCGCCCGCGATCTACCTGATGCGGCGCGCCGGATCGAGCACCACCGAGTTCTTCACCTCCGGCCGCGCCGCGCCGTGGTGGCTGATCGGCGGCTCGATGGTGGCGACGACGTTTTCCACCGACACGCCAAACCTCGTCACGAACCTCGTGCGCGAGGGCGGCGTGGCCAACAACTGGGTGTGGTGGGCGTTCTTGCTCACCGGCATGAGCACGGTGTTTTTCTACGCGCGCATGTGGCGGCGATCCGGGGTGCTCACCGACCTGGAGTTCTACGAGATCCGTTATTCGGGCAAGGCTGCCGCGATGGTGCGCGCGTTCCGCGCCGTCTACCTCGGGCTGTTTTTCAACATCATGATCATGGCGACGGTGAACCTGGCCGCCGCCAAGATCGCAAACGTGCTGCTTGGCTGGCCGATGTGGCAGACGCTGGGCGCCTGCGCGATCATTAACGTCGCCTTCGCGTCGATCGCCGGCTTGTGGGGCGTGCTGATCACCGACCTGTTCCAGTTCGTGATCGCGATGACGGCGTCGGGCGCGGCGGCGTATTACGCGCTGCAACAGCCGCAGGTTGGCGGACTCCACGGACTGGTGACGCAGATCCCGCCGTCGACGCTGCAGTTGCTGCCGGACTTCAGCAACTGGCCCATGGCGATGTCGGTGCTGATCATCCCGCTGACGATCTCGTGGTGGTCGGTCTGGTATCCCGGCTCGGAGCCTGGCGGCGGCAGCTACATCGCCCAGCGCATCCTCGCCTCCAAGAGCGAGAAGGACGCGCTCGGTGGGACGCTGTTCTTCAACGTCGCCCACTACGCGCTGCGGCCCTGGCCTTGGATCATCGTCGCGCTCTCGTCGATGCTGGTCTATCCGACGCTCGACGACATCGCGCGGGCATTCCCGTACCTGGATCGCAACTTGATCGGCCACGACACGGCGTACTCGGCCATGCTCGTGTTTCTGCCGAGCGGCTTCCTCGGATTGATGGTCGCCGGCCTGCTGGCGGCGTATGTATCGACGATCTCGACGCACCTCAACTGGGGCACGTCGTACCTGGTGCACGACCTGTATCGCCGCTTTATCAAGACCGACGCGACCGAGCTGCACTATGTCAACGTTGGCCGCCTCGTCACCGCGCTGTTGATGCTGCTCGCCGCCGGCATGACGTTCCTGCTCGAATCAGCGCGATCGAGCTTCGATCTGCTGCTGTCGATTGGCGCGGGATCGGGTCTCCTGTATCTGCTGCGCTGGTATTGGTGGCGGATCAACGCGTGGAGCGAGATCGCCGCGATGGCGGTGTCGTTCGTGGTCGCAGTTGGCTTCTTCATTGCCGGCAAATCCGGCGTGGCCGTTGATGGCAATACGTCGCTCCTCGTGACGGTGTTTGCGACGACGATCTCGTGGGTCACTGTCACCCTGGCCACGAAACCCGAGAACGAGGCCACGCTGATCAACTTCTACAAGCTGGTGCGCCCGGCCGGATCATTGTGGGGATCGATCCCCGCCAAAGCCGGCGTCGGTGCCTCGCCAGACAACATCTCCGCGCAGCTACTGGGCTGGGTGCTGGGGTGCGTCTTCGTCTACGCCACGTTGTTCGGTGCCGGCAGCGCGCTGTATGGGCACACTCCGCAGGCGCTGTTCTTCGGCGTCGTCTGGGTGGCCAGCGGCGCCGGCCTGATCCGCATTCTCAACGCGCTCTGGCGATAACCGCTCGAAATCTGCGAGAATGGCTAAGCCAGCCATTGGAGGTCCTTGTGCGCTCATTGTTCGTTGCCGCCGCGCTGTTCGTTGCATCGCCCGCATTTGCCCAGATCGACTACAAGGTGCTCGCCACCTCCAAGACCTCCACGATGGAGAAGGAGATGAACGAAGCCGGAGCCGCCGGCTACAAGTTCAAGGCGGTGATGGGCGGTGACACGGCCATTGGCGGTAAACAGGTCGTCGTCCTGATGCAGAAGGGCGGTGACGTGGCCGGGAAGTATCGCTACCGTTTGCTGGCGACGAGCCGCACGAGCACGATGCAGAAGGAAATGAGCGACGCGGCACTCGACGGCTACGACTACGTCGGCCAGACCGTGTTCGAGAGTTTGTTTGGCGGCGAAGAAGTCGTGTCGATCGTCGAGCGCGGCACCGCAGCGGAGTCCGAGTACGTCTACAAGCTCATTGCCACCTCCAAGACCTCAACGCTCGAGAAGGAAGCCAACGAGCTTGGCCGCGACGGCTACCAGGCGCTGGGCATGACCGTTGGCAAAACCGCGCTTGGCGGCAACGAGATCGTGGTGATCGCCCGCAAGAAGAAGTAGAGCGGTATTACAAAGTCTTAACGTTGTTCAGCGCGTATCCGTGCTGAACTGTTCGGCATGAAGCAGCGCTTCGCCGTCCTGGCTCTCGTTGTCTGTGCGTCGTTCTCCCTCCACGCGCAACAGGTGGTGCGCACCGGCCCGTCGCCCGAGATGCGGGCGATGTTCGACAATTTCGCCAAGGCGTTCAACAGCGGCTCGGCCGAGACGTGGGACGCCTTCGTGCAGGCGTACTTCTCACCGGAGCTGCTCCAGAAGATCCCTGCCGCGCAGCGCGCGCAGATGTACAAGCAGCTCGTCACCGACTTCGGCACCATTGCGATCAATGGTGTGCGTCGCGAAGGTCCCGACGCGCCACTGCAGATGCAGGTCAAGGGCAGCAATGGCTCCGGCGCATTCATCCTCGGCGTCAACGGCGAGACCCCCCGCATCCTGAGTTTTGGTGTTGAAGCCGGTGATCGCGGCGGTCGCGCTGCCGCGCCTGCGGCGCCGATCGCCGGCGTGCCGTTGCCAGCGCTGAACGGATCGATCGCCAGCGACGAGATCGATCGTCGGCTTGATGCCTACTTCTCGACGCTTGCCAAGCAGGACGTCTTCTCCGGCGTCGCGCTGGTCGCGCGTGATGGGGTGCCGGTGTTCATGAAGGCCTACGGCATGGCCGATCGCGAGAAGCAGATCGCCAATACCATCCGCACGCGATTCAACGTTGGCTCGATCAACAAGGAGTTCACGCAGACGGCGATCCGCCAGTTGGTGCGGGAAGGCAAGCTGTCACCCGATGACACGCTGGGCAAGTTCTTCCCCGACTATCCGCAGGCGGTCAGCAGGAACGCGACCGTGCAGCAGTTACTGTCGCATCGCGGCGGTCTGTCGGATTTCTTCGGATCGCAGTTCAGCGCGGCGCCGAAGACGCAGTTTGCGTCGAACGCGGACTATTTCAGGTTTGTCGGCAGCCTGCCGGCGAACTTCGCTCCCGGCGAACGCAACCAGTACTGCAACGGCTGCTACATCGCGCTCGGCGCCATTGTCGAAAAGGTGTCGGGCATGTCGTACGAGAAGTACATGGCGGCCAACGTCTACGGCCGCGCCGAGATGACGAGCACCGGGTTCCCGCGTACCGACCGTCACGAGGCCGACATGGCGATTGGCTACACGCGACGTGAAGGTGACGCGACGCTCCGGCCGAACACGGCGATGCATGGCGTGACCGGGAGTGCGGCTGGTGGTAACTATTCAACCGCGCTCGACCTGCTGACGTACGTGAAGGCGGTTCGAGCGGGCAAGTTCCCTGGTAACGATGCCGGCATCGGCATCGCGGGCGGCGCGCCGGGCACCAATGCGGTGCTCGAGGCGAGAGGGGCGTGGACCGTGATCGTGCTGTCGAACTTCGATCCACCCGTGGCTGAGCGCGTCGGCGTGGCGATCGCCGACGCCCTCGATCGCTAGAACGAGCTCTTACCCGCCAGGACCGCGACCGCCTTGTCGATGTCTTCGTGCGTGTTGAAGACCGACACGCTCAAGCGCAGCCGATTCTCGTTGGCGATCACCGTGCCGACCACGTGACCGGCCTGCAGCATCCTCGACACAGCGGCTGAATCCTTCAACTCGAACGCAAGGATCGGCGTCGGCGTATCCATCGGCGTCAGCGACTTGTAGCCGAGCGGCGGCAGTTCCTTCTGCAGCCGGTCGGTGAGCTGCTTGGCGTGCGTACGGATGTTGGTGAGCCCAAGCTTGTTGACGTAGTCGATGCCTGCATTCACACCCGCGGCGAGAATCACCGGAATGCCACCGGTTTCGTAGCGCGCCGCGCCGGGCAGTGGTTCCCACGTCAGTTCCGCCCGATTGAAGTTCGACACCTGCCGGTGCCCGTAGCGTGTGGTTGGCAGCACCGTGCCCTGCAGGTCCTCGCGAACGTAGAGGAAGCCGATGCCGCGTTCGCCCATCAGCCACTTGTAGGTGCCCGCCGCCGCGAAGTCGATGCCGAGCGCCTTGACGTCCACCGGCACCGCGCCGACCGCCTGGATGATGTCGGCAAACACATACGCCCCGCGCGCGTGCGCGACGGCGCTGATGGCCTTCGCGTCGTGCATGAAACCGTTGACGTTGGAGACCAGCGCCAGCGACACAAGCTTCGTGTTGCGGTCGATCGCCTTGGCCATGTCTTGGGGATCGATCGTCCAGTTCTTGTGCTTGACGATGCGAAGCTGGACGCCTTTCTTTTCCAGCTCCTTGTACATGTAGAGCGAGCTGGTGAAGTGCAGCTCGTCGATCACGATGTTGGCGCCCTTCGCCTTGGCCAGGTCGAGGCCCATCACCACGATGTTCTCGCCGTCTGTGGTGTTGGCCGTGAACGCGATCTCACTGGCGGAGGCGTTGATCAAGGCGCCGAACTTCTTCTTCAGCTCGTCCTGCTTCGCCGCGCCGAAATCCGCGCGACCCTCGCCTGGCCCAAAAGCGCGATTGTCGATCAGCGACTTCATGGCGTCGGCGGTGAACGTGCCTACGGGGTGCATCGCGCCCGAATTGAGGTAGGTCTCGCGAGCGACGGAGGGGAAGTCGGCGCGCACGGACGGGGGAAAGACCCCGGCCCTCGCGTTTGGCTGCAGGAACCCGCCGGCCTTGCCGATTACTCCGGGAGAGCGAGAGACGTCAGTGATGTCGGCCTTCAAGCCGGCAGTGGCGGCGGCCATTGCGCCTGCAGTCAGAAGAAATTCCCGGCGTTTCATAGTCTCTCCATTGATGCTGCGCGTCCCAGGCGGAATACTACGCCCGTTGCCCTTTTCGGGCGAGGCAATTGTCCGCCCGGCGCGGTAAAGTGACGGTGCGCCAGAGTTGCCGATGCAGACAATCCCCCGCTCCCGATTCTCGATCCTCCTGACCGCCGTTGCCGCCGCCGTCCTGTGGGTGGTGTCAGGCACCAGCGACACGCTGACCGCCGCGCGACAGGGTGTTCACATTACGCCCAACGGCTTCCGCACGCCGATCATGGGCATGAAGCAGACGCGTGATAGCAGCGGCGCGCTGGTCACGTGGTGCGGCCAGTTGTCGATGCCGCAGGTGGACGCCGTCCGCTTCGGCCGCCGGGCAAGCCGGGCGATGATGCGCATTTCGCCCCTCGCGCTGGTGGATACCCAGGCCGGCGTGAAGTTCGAGGTCGTCTATACCGACCCACAGGGCGTCGGCTTCAACGACAACGCCGAGGGCCCGGCGCGACGCCGCGCGCTCGAGGCGGCCGCTGCTGCCTGGTCGCGCGTGATTCGCGGCGACGTGACGATCAGGATTCACGCGACCATGGAACGGCAGGAGGAAACGGCTGACGGCAGCACCCTGCTGGCCGTGGCGGGTCCGGTGGACTTCTGGCTGATCAACGACGTCGCCACGCCGAGCGCGCTGGCGTGGCAGATCCAGCGCCGGCGCACCGAGGACGTGGAAGCCGATATCGAGGTCACGGCGAATCCGGACATCAACTGGGAGTACGCGACCAACGGCGAGTCCGGGCGCGACAAGGTCAGCTTCGTCTACACCCTGATCCACGAGATCAGCCACGGCCTCGGCTTTGTCGACAGCTTCGACCCGGAGACCGGCACGCTGATGAACGATCCCGTGCCGTTCATCTACGACACCTTCGTGAACCGCACGTCCGGCCGCACCCTGCCGGTGATGCGGCGTCCCGACCACGAGGTCAGGGACGACCTGATCAGCAACGACTTGTTCTTCAATGGGCCGGCCGCGATTGCGGCCAGCGCGCGGTCGATCCGGCCGCTGCCGATGATCAAGCTGTATGCGCCGAATCCGTACGAGGCGGGGTCGAGCGTGTCACACGTCGATCAGGACACCTACGCCGACATCAGGACGGGTTTGATGGCGCCGCGGGACTTTGGCGCCGGTACCGACAGGATCGATACGCTCACGCTGGGGATCATGAAGGACCTGGGCTACGAACTCGTGCCCAACGCCGTCACCACGCGCAAGCAGTAGGACCGTGAGGTCCGTTCAGGACCTCACGATCGTCAGGATCTCTAGGCCAAGTCGCGCGTGACCCACATGAACTGCTGGACGTCGATCATGTCCTTGGCGCCCATCGGCGCCAGGCGATCGAGCAGCTGTCTGGCCATCTGCATCACCGCTTCGTATGTTTCCCAGTTCGGCGTGGTGTCGTACTTCAGGTTCGCGCCCATGCGCGCCGCCATCAGTTCCGTGTTGGTCGGCTTGAGCGCGATGAAACGCGCCGGATCGGCCAGGAACGGCAGCAGCGTGACGATCGGCCAGGTGTGCACCTTGCCGCCGTCCGCGGGCAACTGGCTCACGGCCTCTGCCATCGCCTTGAACGACTGCTGGCCAGGGTTCGCCATGAAGGCGAGCGTGAAGCCCAGCACCTTCGTTGACGCTTCGTCCCCCTTCGCAAACGCCTTGCGCACCGCTTTCATCTCGAACGGTGACAGTACGTTGGTGGCGCGGAAGATGCCGTCCAGAAGGCTCGCGATCTCGGGATGCTTTCCGGCATCCACCATCGCGCCGCCGCGGCCGTCGGCGAAGTTGGCGGCAAAGGTTTCCTGCGCCGCGCGCTTGTTGCGATAGTCGGCATCGGCGAGCTTTTCATCCGCGAACTTGTCCGGATACGTCTGCTCGAACCACACCACCGCTTCGTCCAGCATGTTGGTGAGGTCCTTGACCTTCCGCTTGCTGACTTTCTTCGGCTTCGCCGGTCCGGTCTCGATGTGATCGAGCTCGGGGTCGCTTTGTACGCTCGACTTCGTCAGTTGCGGAGCGTCTTCGCGGAGTTTGCGTTGTGGACCTTGGGGAGTGCTGGCCAGCGAGGGAAAGTGGATGATGGCGTAAGGGGAGAAGATCTCAATTACCTTGCCGCGCTGCCAGACAGTGTGTTCAACAAGTATCCCGACATCATTCGGGGTTAAAACCATCCGCACATCATACTGCCGAACGAACGAAGAAAATCGCTGGGGCGAACTTTAGTTCGCCCGCAGGTTCGGCCCTACTTTCGTGGTCCGTAGACGATTGGCGGGCGTCCAACCTCGAGTGCGCCGAGATCAGGAGCCTTTCCCGTGAAGCCCTCGGTGACGTTCGACAACTCGACGCCGCGATCGATCGCCTGTGATCCGGCTTTGAGCGTGAAGTCGAGATCCTCCGCTTTGTAGAGTCGCTGCACGGTGTGCAGGTCCTTGCCGTCGAGGCGAGGCACCTTTACGAAGACGTCATAGCCCAGCGCCACGCTGTGCTGATCCTGTCCGCTCCCTTGCTGATACTCAGCGAACGACTTGTAGCGGCGGGTCTCGAGCTTCGGCTCCTCGGCGCTGACGCGCGGCGTTCCAGCCGGCGGCGTATTCCACGCAAACGCGTAAGCCTCCGTTGCGCCGCCCGCCGCGGGAATGGTGGACGGCGTGCGCGGGCCGGTCCATTCGCCGAACCCGTTGTAGTCAGACGAGGAGTAGGTCGTGTTGCTGCTGACGGTGAACAGCGGGACGGCCGCGTTTGCGGCCAGCATCAGGTTGTTGCGCCAGTGCAGGTTCGCACCGGCAGCCGCGGACGTTTCCGTCAGCACCGTGTTGTTATAGAACAGCACGCCCGGCGAGCCGTTGGTGATGCGCGTCGAGCCGCCAGGCGCATTGAACACGATGTTGCGGATGAAATAGACGGGGCCGCCACCAGACGGCTGCGTGCTCATGGGATGCGACGCGGAATTGATCAGCATGTTCCGCATCACGCGGATGTTGTGCATGCTGCCGTCCATCTCGATCGAGTTGTCGTGCGCGTTGGTGATGTAGTTGTTGTAGATGTCGATCGACGCCGGCCGCGTCTCGTAGGCGCTGCGGGGCGGGTAGGTCGGACCGTCGACCGGATGCGAGCCGTCCGGCATGCCGTAGTAATCCGTATCGATGCCGTCGTGGAAGTCCGCCACGTAGTTGTGCGCCACCACGTGGCCAGGACCGTAGAGGCGGATGCCGGTGTACGACTCCATGATCGGCGGATACTGCTGGCCCTCGACGTGTTCGAACTGCGCCCAGAACGGGCCGTTCCATCCGGTCAGGTGCTTCGGATCGTTCCTGCCCAGGAACACCGAGTCGGCAATGTAGAAATCGCTCGAGTTCGAGTGATTGGTGAAGATGCCCATGCCGACATCTTCAAAGCGGCAGTTCTTCACCGTCAGGCCCTTCGATCCGGCAATGAACTGCGTCCCGGCCCAGATCGCGATCTTCGTGTTCTTGAACGTGATGCCTTCGAAGTAGTTGTAGTCGGCGGCCTTCACATTGAACAGGTTGAAGTTGTTGCGGCCGTCGATGATCACCTCGCCGTCACCCGCCGCCTTGATCACGATCGGCTTCTCCGGCGTTCCATCCGCCGTCAGGTAATACGTTCCTTCAAACGTCGTCGTGGCATTGACCGTCGTCTGGTTAGCGTAGAGCTCGTAAAAGTACGCATAGGTCCCGGCGTGCACGAGGATGGTGTCGCCCGGCTTCACGCGCGGCCGTCCGCCCGGCGCCGTGTCGCCGGCGCCGCAGTAGTAGTTGTAGGCGCACATGATGCCTTCAAAGGCCGGCTCGGTCTTCGGGCCCTTCCACTTCTGCGGATACACGTGATACACCTTCCCGCCTTCAGCCGGCTTAGGCTCCGGCCGCGTGCGCATCGTCACCGTCTTCGTCGCGTTCGCGGCTGGTCCGGCAATGCCGTCTGGGTCCGTGAGCGCCATCCGGACCTCGTATGCTGTTCCCGGCTCGAGATCGAAAATGCTGCCCATGAAGGAGTTGGGCGCGATCAGGTTCCACGTGTTGCGCGACCAGGTTTGCTCGCCCTGCAGGCGGAGCAGCGGGAGCGCTTTGCGCCAGACGGCATCGCCCTGCTTGCGGAACGTCACCTCGACCGAAGCGTTCCGATTCGCATCGCCATCGATGTGCCACTCGAAGCCGAGATTGATGAGCGTGGGGTGTTCGATGATCAGCTCGCCGGGAGTGACTTGATTCGCCGTTTGCGCCGAGGGGTGTGCGCCGAGGCTGAGGAGGATAGTGAGAGCGATCCCGAGGTTTCGCATGGGGCGCATTCTACCCGTGCCGCCGCTAGGACGCTCAGGCGCGGTTTAGCGGAGGCATATCCGCGTCCTCAGGTCTGTACAGGTCCTCGCCGAGGGGCTCGGAGAAGACTGACCCAATTCACCCTCGACGCGCGGTTAGAAACTACTGCAATTTAGCCGGCACAGAGTCCCTGACAATCGACTCAAGACGGTCCCGGACCTCCTTATGAACCACGGGCCCAAATAGCTGTTGTGCTTTTGAAGACTTCTTGAGGTCCTCAAGAAGGGTCGTCATGTTTCGCCACCTGACTCGAGTCTTTCCGAAGGTCCTGAAGGCCCCGAGGGTCCGATGGGGCCGTCAGGGGGATTCATTGCCCCGGCGTTCTCGCAGTTTGCGTTCGGCGCGGGTCCCTTCACGCATTTCGAATCAATCGCGTGGGTGCTCGAGACGACGGCAGCCAACAACATCCGGCTGCGCCGCACCGGCTTTACCGGCACCGCCGTGTCGTTTGGCATCACGCATCCGACCGGCTGCACGGGCAACCCGCTCACCGGCACCGCATCGGCGGGGCAGACGCAGGTCCACAACATCACGTTCACGGCCAGACCCTGACCGGCACGTTCTGTGGTGAGGGCAGCTTCACCGAAGTGAACATCTTCGATGAGGCCACGCAGGACCAGTATCAGTTCCGCTGCTGGCGCGTGTCGGGCAACTCCAACGCCTGCCGCCGCACCTACTAATCAACCGCGATACAGGTGTGACGAGGGAGCTGGATTGGATTCCAGCTCCCTTTTCATGCCCAGGTAAGCATCGTCCGATGCGCGGTAGTAATTCGGCACATGCAGAAGTTTCTGACGCGCATGTCTCCGTTTGTCTATGCGCTGCTGCGAGTTGTCGCCGGCCTCGCGTTTGCGCAACACGGCGCGCAGAAGCTGTTTGGCGCGCTTGGCGCCAAGCAGGCCGCGGTGCTGATGTCGCAGATGGGGCTGGCCGGGATCATCGAGTTCGTCGGCGGACTGATGATCGCCGTCGGATTGTTTACGAGTCCGGTCGCGTTTCTGGCGAGTGGACAAATGGCGTGGGCCTATTTCCAGGCGCACGCGCCGCGAAACTTCTGGCCGATTCAGAACGGCGGCGAACTGTCCGTGCTCTACTGCTTCATCTTTCTGTATTTCTGCACGGTGGGATCCGGCAAGCTGAGCGTCGACGCCATTCGCAAATGACGCCGACGCCGTCGGGCTAGCTCTTTGCGGCCGCCTGGCGTTCCTGGCGGGCGCGGGTCAAATGCGGCACGATGCCGACAATGCGCTCGATCAGGAACAGCTGGGCACGATGATGCATCTCGTGCTCCTTGACGCCGAGCAGCATCTCGAACGCCGGCTTCGAGCCGTTCGGTGCGGTGATCGGCTGCGCGAGGTCTGCTTCGCTCACGCCTTCGAGCTGCTTTGCGAACGCCTCGCCGTCCGCCTTCAGGGCTTCGACGATCTGCGCCTTCGTGGTCAGCGCCTTGCCGCGCGCGTTCATCTCACCCATCCAGCGGCCGAAATCCTCCATCGTCACGCTGGTCTTCTTCTCGACGAAGAAGCACTGCTGCGGCCAGTAGGTGCTCACCGCGAGGTGCGACAGCATTTCAGCCACGCTCATCGTGTCGGCCGCCGCCTTGAACGAGTACTTCTCTTCCGGAATGTCTTCGGCCACCTGAATGGTGTTCTTGCGGACCGTGCGAAACGCGTCTGCGAGCTGCTTGCCGCCGTAATAGGTCATATGAAGCCTCCTGGGGCTTGAGTAAGGATCGTAGGTTCGAAGGTCTTAAAGCGCGATGAGGGGTCGGCCTTGCATCGCCATGGCGAGCAGCCCACCCATGACCGCGAGCCATATGATGCTCACAGCCAGCACTAGGTTACGGGCCGGCGCGCCAAACTTGTCGAGCAGGAAGCCGAGCAGCGGCAGCACCTGGAGGGCGTGCAGGCCGACAAAGTGTGCGATGCGGAGGTCGCCAAACTCGGTTGACCAGTTCACGAACGGTAATCCGGGGCCGCCGTCCGGCGCGCCGACGGTGTGCGCGTTGTTGGCAACCAGGATCCCGCCCTGCAGGCAGGCCAGCAGGAAGATGAACAGTCCGGCGCGCATGCCCCACAGATACCCGGCGCGGTGTGGAGGCGTGTCGCGCCGCACGATGGCCAGGAACACGCCGACGGCCACGGTCACGATCATGATTGCAAGCCCCATCAGCGCGAACACCACCTCATCCGGCGGCGTGCTGTTGTTGTAGTGCGACGTCGTGCCCCGGGCGGCCTGGCCTACGATGCTGAGGATCTCAAGGGACATCATCACCGCGATCACGCGGCTGATCGCCTTCTGCAGGCGCGGCGACGTGGTCTCCGGCGCGAACCAGGCGATGGTCCACAGGAACATCGGCACCGAGACCAGGAACTTCATCGGCTTGATCCACACGTTGATTCCGAGCACCAGCCGCTGATCACCGATCGACAGCAGCGCGCACACGACCAGCACCAGCAGGTTGGCGGCGCCGACCCAGAACAGCAGTGGGTCGCGATGTCTGAGTTCGTTCAGCACGCGCTCATCCGACCGTGACGCTTTTCGTCTTGGCGCTGCGAATGGCGACGTAGAACAGCAGCCCGATCGGCCCGAGCATGAACGTCATGATCAGGCACGGCACGACGACCAGGTGGGGGATCTCGAGGCGCTGCGAGTCGCGGACTTCCCACGCGCCGATGAACAGGTCGAACGCGAGGTAGTGAATCCATCCGGCCAGCAACAGTTCGCGCTTCTGGAACAGCAGTGCAACATCGTTGAGCGACCCGAAGCCGCCCTCGGCGCCCTGCATGTGCATGGCGATGAAGTAGAGATACATCGCCGACAACACCATCGGCACGAAGAGGCCGGCAAAGTGTACGGCGATCGGTCGCTTCGGCAGGATGATGAGAAACAGCCAGCTGACGGCTGCGAGGGTGCTGGCGAGAGAGAAGACCTGGTCGAGAGTCATGGTCGGGAGAATTCTAATCCCCCGACCATGGATTGAGTGCTACTGCTGCGCGGCCATGGTGGTGGCGGCGGAGCCGCCGGAAGCCACAGACGTGCCGTAGTAGATGCTGTTGAACAGGAACTTGAAGGTGCCGTGCGGCTGGGCGCGGAAGGTGATTTCCGGTCCAAACAGGAACACCTTGCCCTTGCCGATGGCGGCTTCAACGCCCGCGGTGCCGCCTTCCAGGTAGTGCTGGCCCCAGGCCCAGCCCGAACGCAGCGGCGCCTTGTTGTCGAACCACGCCACCGTCTTCACGCCGCGCATGGCAGCGTCAGGCGCCAGTTCCATCACCGGGCTGTTGTCGAAGAACACGTCGACCTTCTTGTCCAGGCCGAACGCGGTCGGATTGGTGTTGTCGACCGCCACCTGCAACACACCACCGGGGATGTAGTACTTCGTGCCGGGCAGCGGACGCTCAGAGCCGTCCTGCTGCACTTCCACGAGGTGATCGCTCACGGGGAGGCCGAGTTGATGTCCCAGGACGGCCGAGCCACCCATCGCCACGATCACGCCACCGGCTTCAGCGAATTCCTTCAGCTTCGGCACCGTGTTCTTGATGGTGACGCGACCGAGATGCGCGCGATATTCCGCAGGGATGTCTTCGGCACGCGGCTGGCCGCCGCCGAAACCGCCACCGCCGCCATCACGTTCGGGGATGCCGCCGTCGGGGAAGAGGATCACGTCGTACTTCGCCTTGAGGTTGCCGGCGTCGAGTGTGGCGGGGAACACGCGCTCGAACTCGAACTCAAATTGCTCGAGCAGCCAGCGCAGGTGACCGGACGGCATCGATCCGCCGTACTGATCCCACAGGCCAATGCGCGGCTTGGTCAGCTTGTACATCGCGCCGGTAGGACGGGCGGTGACCGCGGTGAAGTTCAGCCCGAGATCCATCGCCGCCTTGTCGAGGATTGCCTTGGTCGTCGGCTTGGCGGTGATGAAGATCACGCCCGTGCCGTCAGTGCTCTGGTACTTGCGATCGCCGAGGAAGAACGCCTCTTCGTTCGCCTTCAGCAGGCGGTTCACGGCCGTGATGGCGTCGTTGTTCTTGTGATTGACGACGTAGCCAACGGCTCCAGCCGTCTCGGTGACCTTGCCCGGCGTGGGCTTGATCACGTCCGGAATCTTTTCGAACGGGCCATCGAACGCGTCGAGGACGCGATCGAACTTCAGGCCCATCTGGAACGCCAGCGTCCAGCCGGCGCTGTCGTACGGCGGAATCGGCGGACCGCCGGGGTATTGGAAGTCGTTCGGGTGATCCTGCGGTTCGAACATGTCGAGCAGGTGCGGCCGGAAGGCCTGCGCTGCCTTGAACACGTACGAGCCGGCCGGATACTGCTTGCCGGCAACGGTGAACGGCGCGGTCGCGCGATGCGCGGTGAGGCCGCTCTTGATCATGATGTTCACGAACTTGGTGGCGGTGAGGAAGTCACCTTCGTCCGCCGACAGGATGTAGCCGCGCGGATCGCGATACTCCGGCTTCTTGACGATCTCGTAGTACTTGCCGGGAACCGTGGCGACGCGCCCGCCCATCGACATGCGCGAATCAGCGCCGCCGTCGGCCGCGCGGGTGTCCTTCGCGATCGCGTCCTTCACTTCGGCGATGCGACGCGGATAGATCGTCCAGTTGTCGGTGTTGCCGCGGGCAATCGAGTTCTTGCCGGCCACGTAGATGTTGAACAGCAGGCTCTCGCGGTAGCGCTGCGCGAAGTCGAGCACCGCGTAGTTGGCGGTCAGCGAGTAGTCGATCGACTGCCGGAAGTGCCACACCTGCGGCATGATCGGGAACGGCAGGTCGCCGCGCGCGATGACGCGATCCGGGACGAAGCCGATCGTCTCCGGCGTCGGGTTGCCGATGGATTCGGTCAGCAAGCCGACCTGGTTATGGAAGTAGGCCATGGTGCGCAGGCCGCCGTTCCACCACGTCGAGTAATTTGATCCCGAGCGCGTCGTCACGCCGGGCTTGCCTTCAACGTCGAAGCGGGTGTGCATCGCCGAGCCGACCTGGTCGAGCGTGTTCACGACGATCGGGTCGTAGACGTAGTTGAACGGATCGCGGAAAGGCGGCGAGAACATCACCGTGCCGGTCGGGCCGGTCTGGTGATGGTTGTACATGATCTGCGGGAACCACTCGCGATACAGAATCCGGTTCATGTTCGTGGATTCCGGCTGGTTCATCATGTAGAAGTCGCGGTTGTTGTCGTGGCCGACGTACTTCTGGTAGAGGCGCGGCAACTGTCCGGTGCTGCGTTCCTTCTCGTTCGGCTTGCGCATGTACCAGTCGCTGACCAGCTCCATGCCGTCCGGGTTGGCGTGCGCCGCGAGGATGATGACGTCCTTGAGGATCCGCATCGTTTCTTCGTCGGTCTTGCTCGCAAACTGCCAGATCGTCTCGATCAACTGCTGCGCGCCCAGCACTTCGTTGGCGTGCAGGCCGCCGTCGATCCAGATCACCGCCTTGCCTTCTTTCGCCAACGCGCGCGCCTGGTCGTCGGTCAGGCCTTCGGCGTGCGAGAGGCGGCGCGAGATCTCCTTGTAGCGATCGAGCTTCTTGAAGTTCTCTGGCGCGGTGATGATCGCCATCAACTGATCGCGGCCTTCGGCGGTCTTGCCGATCGACTGCACGATCATGCGATCCGACTCGGCGTCGAGCTTCTTTACGTACTCGGTGAACTTGGAGTAGTTCGGCAGCTGGTAGTCGGCGCCGATGTCGTGTCCGAAGAATGTCCTGGGCGAAGTGACCTTCAGCGCGGCCGGCGTCTGCGCGTACGGCGCAGCCATCGACAGCGTCAAGGCGATGATGACGCAGGCAAACGAACGCAGTTTCAATTGCATCCCGGGAGTATATAAAAGGAACCACCATGCAGGTGTCTCCATTTGGCTCCTGGAAATCGCCGTTATCGGCGGCGCGCGCCACCGCCGGAGCGCTCCGGCTTGACCAGATTCAAATCGACGGTACGGACGTCTACTGGATCGAAGGACGGGCCGCTGAGAGCGGGCGCAGCGTCATTGTTCGCCGCGCGCCTGACGGCACGATCAGCGACGTGACGCCGCCTGGCTTCAACGTGCGCTCGCGTGTACACGAATACGGCGGTGGCGCCTACACGGTCCACAACGGCACCGTGTTCTTCTCGAATTTCTCCGACCAGCGCGTGTATCAGCAGGAGCGTGGCCAGGCGCCCGTGCCGATCATCGACGCCGGCGGGTGTTACGCCGACTATCGGATGGACGCGTTGCGATCGCGCTTGATCGGCGTGCGCGAACAAGACGGCGACAACGCGATCGTGTCGATTCCGGGCGAGGTGCTGGTCGAAGGCGCGGACTTCTATTCGGATCCGATCGTCAGCCCCGACGGACGCTTCCTGGCGTGGCTCGAATGGCGGCATCCCAACATGCCATGGGACGGAACGGAGCTCTGGGTCGCGCTCTTGAAAGCCGATGGCTCGGTCGGCGCGCGCGAGCACGTGGCCGGCGGCCGAAGTGAGTCGATCTTCCAGCCCGAGTGGGCCCCGGATGGGCGCTTGTACTTCGTGTCGGATCGCACCGGCTGGTGGAATTTGTATCGGTGGGACGGCGCGAACGTCGACGCTGTGCATCCGATGGCGGCGGAGTTCGGCAAGCCGCAGTGGACCTTCAGCATGGTCACCTACGCGTTTGTCGACAGGGCGCGGATTGCCGCGACCTACACGCAAGACGGCCGCTGGCATCTAGCGATGATCAACATCGAGACGAAGGCGTTCGAGCCGATGCATGTTGGCGTCGAGCCACTCGAAGCGATCAAGTCGAACGAGACCGACATCTTCTTCATCGGCGGTTCACCGACGCAGACGTCGGCGGTCATGCAGCACACTGCGGCATCCGGCTTCAGCCGGATCGTCCGGCCGTCATCAACAGAATCATTACCGCCCGAGTGGATCTCGGTCGCCGAGGCGGTGACGTATCGCGCCGGCAATCGCGAGGTGCACGCGTTCTATTACCCGCCGACCAATCCCGAGGCGCAGGCGCCAGCCGGTGAGCGGCCGCCGCTGCTCGTGGTCACGCACGGCGGTCCGACCGGTGCGACCAACGACGTGCTGGACGCGAAGGTGCAGTTCTGGACGACGCGTGGGTTTGCCGTGCTCGACGTGAACTATGGCGGGAGCACCGGCTATGGGCGGCCGTATCGCGATCGCCTCAAGGGCCAGTGGGGCATTGTCGACGTCGAGGACGCCGTGGCCGGCGCCCAGACCATGGTGGTGGCCGGGAAGGCCGATGCCAATCGGTTGATTATTCGCGGTGGCAGCGCAGGTGGCTACACCACGCTGGCCGCGCTGACGTTCCACGATACCTTCAAGGCCGGTGCCAGCTACTACGGCATCAGCGATCTCGAAGTGCTGCAGCAGGACACGCACAAGTTCGAGTCGCGCTACAACGACTCGCTGATCGGCCCGTATCCCGAAGCAAAGGACCTCTACTTCGCGCGTTCGCCGATTCACTTCACCGATCGGCTGTCGTGCCCGATCATCCTGTTCCAGGGGCTGGAAGATAAGGTCGTGCCGCCGAACCAGTCCGCCATGATGGCGGACGCCGTGCGCAAGAAGGGGCTGAAGGTGAAATACGTCACCTTCGAGGGCGAGCAGCACGGTTTCCGAAAGGCCGAGAACATCGTCCGCTCGCTCGATGAGGAACTGGCGTTCTACCAGGAGGTATTTGGCATCCCCTGAGGCTGGGGGTTGCGTTCGATGCGATATTACCGTATAGTAATGTAGTTATATGACAGTCATTGAACTTGCCACCCACCTCAAGACCGACGCGAACCTGCGGATGCTCGACGTCAGGACGCCCGGCGAATTTGACAACGCGCACATCGAAGGCGCCTACAACGTGCCGCTCGACCAGTTGCACGAGCACGCGACCGAGGTTCGTGCCGCCGCCGGACCGGTGGTACTGCTCTGCCAGTCGGGACGACGGGCGCAGCAGGCTGAGCAATTGCTGCGGCGATCAGGCATGGCCAACGTGCATGTCCTCGAAGGCGGGATGAACGCCTGGATGAGCCGCGGCCATTCCGTGCGCCGCGTGCGCGCGCGGATCTCGCTCGAGCGTCAGGTGCGCATTGCGGCCGGCGCCTTGGTCGCCATCGGCGCCGTCGGCGCGTTGGCCGTCTCGCCGCTGCTGGCGACCATCCCGCTTGCGATCGGCAGCGGGCTGGTGTTCGCGGGGCTGACCGATACCTGCGCGATGGGCATGTTGCTCGCGCGCCTGCCGTACAACCGCGGCGCCGGGACCTGCGACACCGAGCTGATCGTCCGCGAATTCATCGACGGAGCGCCGCGCCGGTCATGACTTTGGTGGCCGTGGCAGTCGCGCTCGCGATTGGCGGCCTGATGGGGCTGCTGGGAGGAGGCGGATCGATCGTCGCCGTGCCGGCGTTCACCATGATGCTGGGGATGTCCGCGAAGGACGCGGTCGTGGCGAGCCTGATGGTTGTCGGCATTGCGGCGGCGACAGGCGCAGTGAGCGCGTGGCTGCGTGGGGTGTTGCCGCTTGCCAGCGCCGCGGTGGTGGGCGGATCAGCAATGATCGGCGCGACGATCGGTGGCATTGCCGGCGCCCAGCTTCCCGATCACGTGCAGTTCACGATCCTGGCAATGGTGATGCTGTTGGCCGCGCTGATCATGTGGCTCAGCCCGGCAGGGGCGAACCGTGAACGCACGTCCGCCCGGCTGCCGATGCTTGGCGCCACCGGCATCGGCGTCGGCGCGCTCACCGGCCTGGTTGGTGTCGGCGGCGGTTTCCTCATGGTGCCAGCCCTGGTCATTGCCGCCGGGTTCCCGATGACGCAAGCCGCGGGCATGTCGTTGTTCGTCATCGCGCTCTCGGCGGCGGCGGCCCTGCCCGGTTACGCCGCGCACGCGCACGTGCAATGGAGCGTCGTGGCGCCACTGGCGGCGACGTCCGGCATGGCGGTCATCGCTGCCGGACCGATCGCGCCGCGCCTGCCGCAGCGACTTCTGCAGCAGGCATTTGCCGTTTTCCTTGTTATCCTCGCAACGTACCTCTTACTCAGGTCATAGCCCATGTTCGTAAAACGCTTCTTCGAACCCGCGATCGCCCAGGCAAGCTACATGATCGGCTGTCAACGCACCGGCGAGGCCGTCGTCGTTGACGCCAATCGCGACATCGACCAATACGTCGAGGTTGCCGCGCAGGAAGGCCTGCGCATCGCCTTCGTGACCGAAACGCACATCCACGCGGACTACCTGTCGGGATCCCGCGAACTGGCGCAGAGGACGGGCGCCAGTCTTTGTCTGTCCGACGAAGGCGACGCCGACTGGAAGTATCAGTTTCCGCACGATCGCAAGCTGAAGGACGGCGATCGCATCACCATCGGCAACGTCCGGCTCGATGTTGTGCACACGCCCGGTCACACTCCCGAACACATCTCGTTCCTGGTCACCGATGGCGCGGCTGCCGATCGGCCGATCGCGGCGCTGACCGGCGACTTCATCTTCGTCGGCGACGTTGGCCGCCCCGACCTGCTCGAACGTGCCGCGAACATCAAGGGCACGATGGAAAAGGGCGCGCGCGTGTTGTGGGCCAGCCTGCAGAAGTTCGCCTCCCAGGACGAGTGGCTGCAGATCTGGCCGGGTCACGGCGCCGGATCGGCGTGCGGCAAGGGCATCAGCGCGATTCCGTCATCGACGCTCGGCTACGAGCGCCGCTTCAACTGGGCGTATGGCTGCAAGAGCGAGGCGGAGTTCGTGGACCGGGTGCTGGCGGGCCAGCCCGAACCGCCGAAGTACTTTGCGACCATGAAGCGCCTGAACCGCGATCTCGGCGGTCCGGAACCTGCTCCCGAAGGCGCCATCGCGTTTGGCTACCGTCCGACCCCCGAGGAAGTGATGGCGACCAACAGCCTCGTGATCGACACGCGTCCGTCGCACGAGTTCGCCGCGAGCCACCGCCACGGCGCGATCAACATTCCGCTCAACGGGTCGTTCCTGACCTGGGCGGGCTGGTTGATTCCTTACGATCGCGACTTCTACCTGTTCACCGACCGCGAAGACGAAGTGCGCCGGCAACTGTCGTTGATCGGCCTGCACCGCATCGGCGGCGTGATGCCGACCGGCGCGGCCCGTGGCGGCGGAGAGATCCCGCAGATCACCGCGAAAGACGCGGTCGCGCGCATTCAAGGCGCCACGCTCGTGGACGTGCGAAGCGCCAACGAGTGGGCGACCGGTCACATTCCCGGTGCGATCCACATTCCGCTGGGTTATCTCTCGGAACGGCTTTCGACCATTCCCGCCGACCGTCCGATCGTGGTGCAATGTCAGTCGGGAGGCCGATCCGCCATTGCCGCGTCACTGCTGGCCAGGGCGGGGCGCCGGGACGTGACCAACCTCAGTGGCGGCATCACCGCGTGGGCCGCCGCAGGACTGCCAATCGACACGGAAGCACATGCCGCAGAAGCCACTCGATCCTGACACCCTCGCTGCCGTCGCCGATCGGTTCAAGGTTCTCGCCGAACCGGCGCGGCTTGGCGTCTTGCAGGCGCTGCGCGACGGGCAGATGACGGTTACGGAATTGATCGACGAAACCGGCCTCAACCAGGCCAACCTGTCGAAGCACCTGCAGGTCTTGTTCTCGCACGGTTTCGTCGAGCGGCGTCGCGACAAGTCGTGGGTCTACTACTCCCTTGCCGACGCCAGCGTGTTCAAGCTGTGCGACATCATGTGCGGGCAGCTTGACCGTCACGTGGCGATCCAGCGGTACGCCGCACGATGAAGAAGATTCTGGGCGGCTGCCTCGTGGTGGTCGTCGTGGCGATGATCGGCCTCGGTGTCGCGTTGTTTTACGCCTATCGCGTCGCCAAGCCGATGATTGAATCGGCCGGCGACTACCTCACCCCCGCCAAGCAGATGTCCGAGCTTGCCGATCGCGTGTCCAACAAGACGCCGTACGTGCCGCCGGGTAACGGTGAGTTGACGCAACAGCAGGTCGAACGGTTCATTGCCGTACAGCGGCGTGTGCGCGACGAGCTTGGCGATCGCTGGGCCGAGATCGAAACCAAGTCGGCAGAGATCCGCAAGAAGACAGCGGGGAACCACGAGCTGTCACTGAGTGAGATCACCGGCATCTTCAAGGACCTCGCGAACGTTTACGTCGAGGCGCGCCGCGTACAAGTCAACGCGCTCAACATCCACAAGTTCTCCGACGGCGAATACACGTGGGTGCGGCGGCGGGTCTATGAAGCCGCGGGCGTGGAGATTGCCAGCGGCATCGACATGTCGGCGATTGAGAACCTCGCTCGTGAAGGATCGCAGCGCACCAACACTACGCTGCCGGAGATTCCGCTCCCCGAGGTACCGGAGGCCAACGTCAAGCTGGTGAAGCCGCATGCCGCGAAGGTCAAAGAGTGGATTCCCATGGCGGTGCTGGGGCTCTGACAAAATGTAAGACATATCGCCAGATCCGGTGTCTAATGCGGGCATGCTGGAAGCCCGCTCGCTGACGAAGTACTACGGTCCGCTGCCCGCGCTGCGCGATGTCTCGTTCGTGGCGCGCCCCGGCCAGATCCTCGGATACCTCGGACCGAACGGATCGGGCAAATCGACGACGGTTCGCATGATCGTCGGTTTGATGGAGCCGACCAACGGCGACGTGCTGTGGAAGGGCAGATCGATCTTCGAGGATCTGCCCGCGTATCGCAAACAGCTTGGCTACGTTCCAGAAGAGCCATTTCTCTACACCCATCTCACAGCGCCCGAATACCTGCGACTCGTCGGCGGCCTCCGCGGCGTGGAAGACGCGACTCTCGAAACGAAGATCGAACGGTTCCTGAAGCTGTTCGGCCTCGAAGACGATCAATACTCAACGCTGTCCGCCTTCTCGAAAGGGATGCGCCAGAAGGTGCTCCTCGCCTCCGCGCTCCTGCACAACCCTGAGCTGATCGTGCTGGATGAACCATTTTCCGGCCTCGACATTGCTGCGGCGCTAATGCTGCGCGGGGTGATCCGCTCGCTGGCCGACGAGGGCCGCACGATCCTGATGAGTTCCCACGTGATCGAAGTCGTGGAGCAGATGTGCACGGATGTGGTCATCCTGTCGGACGGCAACGTGGTCGCACACGATCGCGTGGATCGGCTGCGTGGCTTGCAGCAGGATCAATCGCTCGAGCACGTGTTCGTGAGGCTCGCGGTCCGCGAGAACACCGACGACACCGCGAAGGCGATTCTCGAGACCGTCAAGCTGTGACGCTCCCGCCGAATATCGCGAGGCTCGAACGCGTCTTCTTCGGACGCATGTTCGACAACGAGGTGTTCTCGTCGTCTACAGCCGCGTCATCCAGTTTGATGTGGATCCTAGCGGCCGTCGCCACGCCAGGCGTGATGATGAGCGCGGGCGAGGTGTTTACCTGGGCGCACGTGCGCGCGATGGGTGAGCGGCTCAATAACCCCGCGATTCTCGACAGCCGGTTGTTGTCGTCGCAGGCGTTCCATGTCAGCGTCGCGATGGCGGTGGCCGGGCTCGTCACGATGATCGTGTGGAATTCACTGACGCCCGATCGCCGCGATGCCATGGTGCTCGGCACGCTGCCGGTGACGCCGCAGGAGCAGTCCTATGCCCGCTTGCTGGCGCTGCTGCGCTTCTTCGTCTTGTTGATGACGGCAGTGGCAGTGCCGACAGCGATCGTGTTTACGTTCGTCTCGTCGGGACCTGCCGACATCGGCGTGTTGCACTTGAAGATCCTCGGCCACGTCGCCGCCGCGGTCCTAGGTGGCGGACTGGTGTTCTTTTCCTTGGTGGCGATCCAACTGCTCCTTGCAGCGTTGTTTGGACCGAACGCGATCCGGTTCGTGACGTTGCCGCTGCAGCTTGCGGCAATGGCCGGCATGATCGCGGCGCTCACGGCGTCGCAGGAACTCTCAGGCGCACTGCTCGGCGGACAGGGCATGACCGCGACGATCGCCTGGAATCCAGCGGCGTGGATGGTGGGCGTGTATCGCAGCATTGGCGGAGACGGACGTGAAGTGTTTGACGTCCTTGCGATCAGGGGCGCGATCGCCAGCCTCAGCATCATTGCGTTCACCATTGCGATCTACCCCCTCGCCTACGACCGCTGCATCCGCAACATCATTGCCGCCGAGGGAAGGCACACGAGCGCCATGTCACGCGGGTGGGCCACGCTTGCCGCTCGCGCGTTGCGGCCGCTACTGCCCGCACCACTCCAGCGCGGGCTCGCCGCCTTCATGATCGCTACCGTTGGCCGCAGCCACGCGCATCGCTACATCCTTGGGCTCTATGCCGGCCTCGCGGTGTTGCAGACCATGGCGGTGATGTCGAGGCTGGCCGGTGCGCCTGATATCGATCCGAGATACGTCTGGTTCGTGGTGCCGCTCGGCTTCGTGTTCTGGCTGGTCTGCGGTCTTCGCTTCTCGCTGATGATGCCGGTGGAGCCGCGCGCCAACTGGATCTTCAGGCTGACCGAGCCGGTCGATAAACGCCGCATGCTCACTGCGGTTGTGACGGTGATGCAGTCGATGGTCGTGATGCCGGTCGCCGCGGTGACCGCCATCGCCCTGCTGGCCGCGGGGGACCAGCGCCTGGCGCTCACTGCATTCGCCATTGTGTGTCTGGCCGGCTTGTGCCTGATCGAATTCCTGACCCTGACGATGAGGGCGGTGCCGTTTTCGTGTACGTATCTACCGGGTCAGCTCAAGCTCCGCTACTACTGGGTCGGCTACTTCTATTTGTGGCTCACCTTCGTGTTCACGCTCGGCAATTGGTCTCTCTGGGCGCTGGAGAGCCCACGACAGACGGCGTATGTGCTCGCCGGGCTATTTGCCCTGTGGTCGGTGTTGCGCATCTAGCACCTGGCGCGGATCCGCAAGTTGCGCGTGTTTGTGTATGACGAGCAGGAGGACGCAATCACGACCACGATTGATATCAACGCGATGATGAGGCAGATCTAGCGGTCATTACAGGTTCACCGGGAATGCGAATGGGCCAGCGACGACGAGGCCGCGGCGCCAATGCTGCCTGCCAACCGGCCGAACGCTACGCTCCGCTGTCGGTTAGCGTCACCCCATCGCCGACCGCGATCTCGCCGTCGTCCAGGACCTCGCCAAAGGCGCCGCCGCCCCACGGCACGCTCATCGCGTCACGCAGGCCGGGCACGGCCGCTTCCATCTGCTCGCACGGTCGCGTCTCGCCGTAGATGCGGATGCGCACGTTCCCGATCGTCAGGATCTTGCCGCGGCAGTGTTCGAGGTTGATGTCGGAGACCAGCAGGTTGCAGCGGCGCACGCTGGCGTCAGGGGTGGCGCCGAGCGGAGAGGTGACGGTCTTCCAGTTGTGATCGGAGAGGATCGTGACCTGGCGTTTGCCGCCCTGGTTGGCGTTGCCGACGATGCCCTTGCCGGCAACGACGCGGGCGCGCGAAGCCGGGTCCATTGGCCCGCCCTTCGCGCGCTTGATCCAGATCTGTTCAAGCTGTGGCACGCACCACAGTGTAGCGTCTAGCGGCGCTGAATCTTCACGCCGCCGTTGGTGGTGCGGGCGCGGACCAGCGGTCCACCGGCGCCGAGCGTGGTGCTGATGCCGCGACGCGAGGTCAGCTCGCCCTGCACGGTGATCGGGAAATCGATCCGCAGGCTGCCGTTGACGGTGCGCGTCTCGAACTCGGCGTTGTAGCCGTCCGGGATCTGCACGGTGACGCCGCCGTTGCTGGTTTCCACGTCGAGGCCGTCGCCATCCCACTTGCTGCCGCTCAGCATCACGTTGAGGCCGCCGTTGCGCGTGCCGCCGTTGACCCGGCCGCCGACGTCCTGCAGGCGCACGCCACCGTTGGTGGTGTCGAAGCGCATGTTGCCGGTCACGCCGACAATGGTGATGCCGCCGTTCGACGCGCGCAGGTCGAGGTCGTTCTTGCGCGGCACGTTGATGCGGTAGATCACCGACCACCATTCGCGGCGATCGAGTTCGGGGCCGGTGGCGTAGACGCGGCCGCCGTTGGCCTGCACCTGCACCTGGTCGGCAATTTCGCGCGCGCGTGAGTCGGAGCGGGCCGAACCCTGCACCACCGCCCGGACACGAATCTCGTTGCGGTCCCAGCCTTCGATCTGGATGCCGCCGTTGGTGCCGGCGTCAACGTTCAACGCGCCGGCGGGCATCGTCGAATCGCGCACTTCGCAGTGCTGGCGATAGTCGTTGTCGCGACCGCTGTAGCGGCTCGCGCAGGGATCGTCGCTGGTACCGATCTGCGCGCCGGCGTTGTCGCCGTAGTTGAAGGCCCGCGCGCGGCCGTAGGTGTTCACGAGGCGCGACGTGATCCGCTGGTTCAACCGGATCTCGTTCTGCACCTGCCGGCGCACCTGTGCGTCGACGCGGCGTTGTACCTGCCGCTGGATGGATTCGGCGCGGCGCTGCGCAAGGCGCACCTGGCGTTCCACCGTGCGGCGTGCCTGCTCGACGGCGCGTTCGGCGCGGCGCTGAGCGTCGTAGGATCGGCCTGCTTCCCATCGGAAGGTCTGGGCCGCCGGCGCCGCCGCCATGCCCGCCAGGATCGCGAGGGTGAAGAGGATGCGAAGGGTAGTCGTCGTCTTCATGCCCATCTTGGACGGGAGTTGCCGCGAAAACGTTTGTGGACAGTCCGCCTAAAGGCGGACGCCGCGGAGGGGAGCCTTGATGGGGCCTTGGCGGGGGGCCTTGGCGGGGGGCCTTGGCGGGCCTTGGCGGGGCCTTAGTCTTCGGTGGTGGCTTTGGGACGAGCGGGGTCGGCGCTCCATTCCGACCATGATCCGGGGTAAATCCGAATCCCCTGAACCCCCGCATGTTCCAGGGCCAGAAGGTTATGGCAGGCCGTCACCCCTGAACCGCAATAAACCACGACGTCCCGGGAATCCCGGCCCTTGATGACCGCGTCCCACTGGATCTTGAGGTCGTCCGGTGACTTGAACGTCTTGTCGGCGGTCAGGTTCTGTTGAAAGAAGTAGTTGGCGGCGCCGGGAATGTGACCGCCGACCGGGTCGAGCGTTTCGTTGATGCCGCGATAGCGCTCCGGCGTCCTCGAGTCGACGAGCAGGCGCGCCGGGTTGCCGAGATCCTTCTGCACGTCGTCGACGGTCAGGCGCCAGCCGGGCCGCGGCGATCCCTTGAAGTTGCCCGGCGTGGACGTTTCCACCCCGCCACGAACCGGGTGGCCTTCGCGCTGCCAGCGTGCCAGGCCGCCGTCGAGCACCGCGGCCGCGTCGTGCCCCATCCAGCGGAGCATCCACCACAGGCGGCTCGCATACATACCGCTGTCGCCGTCGTAGGCCACGACCTGCATCCCCGGCGAGATTCCGAGATCGCTGAAGTTGCGAATGATGACGTCGATGTCCGGCAGCGGATGGCGGCCGTTGCGGCCGGTCTTGGTGCCCGACAGGTGCCGATCGAGGTGCGCGTAGCGCGCGCCCGGGATGTGGGCTTCGCGATATTCGGCCTCGCCCTTTTCGGGATTCGTGAGGTCGAAGCGGCAATCGATCACGATCCAGTTCGGATCGGCGAGTTTCGCCGCAAGCGTTGCGGGATCAATCAGGGTCTTGTGCATGTCAATCCTTCAACTGCTCGGCCAGCTGGTGCAGGAACAATCCTACATCCGTGACGATGCCGATCGTCTGCGTCGATCCGCGATCCGACAACTTCGTGACGACGGCCGGGTTGATGTCCACGCAGATGACCTTGACCGACGACGGCAGCATGTTGCCGACGCCGATGCTGTGCAGCATCGACGAGAGCATGACGACCACGTCGACGCCGGCGAGCGCGCGGCTGTAGGCGTCCTGCGCCTCGACCAGGTTCATCATCGTCTCGGGCAACGGGCCGTCGTCGCGGATCGAGCCGGCGAGGATGTAATGCACACCGTTGGTATGACAGGCGTGCATGATGCCCGTGGTGAGCACGCCGGCCTCGACCGCGCGGCCGATGCTGCCGGCGCGGCGGATCGCATTGATGGCGCGCATGTGATTGCGATGGCCGTGTTCGACCGGCTGGCCGCTGTGCAGGTCGATGCCGAGCGAGGTGCCGGACATCGCCACTTCGATATCGTGCACGGCCAGCGCGTTGCCCGAAAGCAGCACGTCGACGTAGCCGTTGGCGATCAGCTGGCAGAAGTATTCAGTACCGCCGGTATGCACCACGACGGGGCCGGCCACGAACGCGAGCTTGCCGCCGTCTTTCTGCACGCGCCGCATCAGCTCGGCGACTTTTGCGACCGCGGTCTCGACGCGCCGCTCCGACGACACTTCGTTGCTCATGAAGCCGAACGAAGGCTTGTCGCGCTGCTGCACGTCGGGTGACACGCGGATGCCCTGCATGCCGCAGACAACCTGGTCGCCCTTGCGAATGTCGCGAAGTTTCTTGCAGGCGACCGTGCCGCCGGTGACCACGAGCGCGGCGTCCATCCGCTGGTTGTCGGCGGCCACCCACGTCCCGTTCATGAACACGGACGTACGGTGATTGGTGGTGGAGTAGAAGTCGTCCGGCGCGGCGCCATCCATGTCGGCCGCGCGGATCAGCGCCGTTGGCGTGCCCTTCACGAAGCAGCCAAACACCGACAGGCGCGACAGCAGGTTCTGCAGCCGGTCGTCGGTGGCCGCGGTGACCTTCAGCGTGAGGTGTGACCCTTGTGCGTTGGTGCGGCCGATGTCGAAGCGCAGGATCTCGTACTCGGACCCGTGCTCGACGATGGTGGTGAGGATCGACTGGAAATTGCCCGAGTCGATCAGGTGCCCTTCGGCTTCGACGGTTTCGGAAACCACAGCCAATTATCTGCGGTTTCCGAAACGGATGTGGAAGCTTTTACTTCATGTTCTGGAGGGCCGCGATGCGGTCTTCCAGCGGGGGGTGGGTCGAGATCATCGCCATGAAGCCCCTGCCCTTGGCGCCGCTGATCTTCATCGTCGCCAGCTGGGGCTGCGATTCGTCGACCATGCCCTTGTTCTGCATCAGGCGCTGGAGCGCCGCGATCATGTTGCCGCGGCTCGACAGCACGGCGGCGCCGGCGTCGGCACGGAACTCACGGGCGCGCGAGAACCAGGCGACGACGAACATGCCGAGGATGCTGAACACGATGTCGAACACGATCGTCGCGATCATGAACACCAGGTTCGAGTAGCGTTCGTCGACCATCTGGCGGACGATGTTCGCGATGACGCGCGAGAAGAAGATCGAGAACGCATTGACGACGCCCTGGATCAGCGTCATGGTCACCATGTCGCCGTTCTGGATGTGGGCGACTTCGTGCGCTAGGACGCCTTCGATCTCTTCACGGCGCATCGAGCGCATCAGGCCGCTCGAGACGGCAACCAGGCTGGAGCGCTTGCTCGGGCCGGTCGCGAAGGCGTTCACTTCGGGAGAGTCGTAGATGCCGACTTCAGGCATCGGCAGTCCCGCCTTGCGCGAGAGCTGCTCAACGGTGGAGTAGAGCCAATCGAGTTCGGCATGGCCGGTGCGGCCATCCACGAGCTGCACGCCCATGGCGGTCTTGGCCATCCAGCGCGACATCAGCAGGGAAATCATCGCGCCGCCGAAGCCCCAGACTAGGGAGAACACCATCAGCGCGCCGTAATTGAGGCCGTCGCTCGTGATGTAGCCGGTCACCCCAAGCATGCTCAGCACGACCGAGAGCATGATCATGATGGCGAAGTTGGTGGCAAGGAACAGAAGGATGCGTTTCATGGTGCCCCTAGAATAGCAAAGTGGGAAAACAGCGGAAAAATACGAATTTTGGACCCGATAGATCGAAAAAATCTACGGTGCTAAGGTGCGGAGGGGACCTACTGGGAACGGGCGTACCCGTCAGCCAGCTTCTTGCGCGCAGCCTCGACGTCACGGTGGAACACGAACAGCGTGTCGGCGTTGTCGTTCTTGTCGGTGAAGTTCCAGGTCTTGCCGCCGCGCTGCTTGACGCGCAGGTTTTTCTGCAGGTAATCCACGACGAAGGTTTCAAGCTGCGCGTAGGGCAGGTTGAAGGCGTCGCCCTTGTTGGTGGTGTCGTAGCGCAGGCCGTCCAGCGTGGCGATCAGCGTGCCTTCGCACGAGCCCATCGCGTGCTTGTGCGTGACGGTCGTCTTCGCGTTCAGCGAGACTTCCTTGACGCGAATGGTGACGGCGTTCGGACCGGCGACGAGCTCGACGCTTTTCTGCACGCTGTCGAAGCCGGTGGCGGTGACCTGGATGCGCTTGGTGCCGGGCTCGAGCTTGTCGAGCGAGAGCGGGGTGTTGCCCACGAACTGCCGGTCGATGAACACCGAGGCTCCGGGTACATCGGTTTCGAGCGTCAGTGACGCCATCGTTGGTGCGGCAGGCGCAGCCGGGGCGGCGGGTGCCACCGGGGCCGCCTTTGGCGCGGCCTTTCGAGGCTCCGCGACTGCCGGCGCGCTCGCAACCGGCGCGGGCGGATCGACCTTCTTGGGCACCACACGGGGCGCGGCCGCGGGCGGCGTGGAGACTTCAACCGGCTCCGGGCGCGGGCGATGGAGGAAATATGCGGCACCGCCGAGCACGACGACCGCCGCGATGACCGCCACGAGAATGCCTCTGTTCATTCACCGCTATTATCCTTAAAGCGACGCGTCCTCGTTCCCGGAGATTTCATGGCCACACGCTTTCTTGCTGCCGCCCTTGCTTGCGCCTGTTACATGGCCACGGCCCTGGCGCAGACCGCCTCGCCCGCGGAGTGGTTTCAGTGGCGGGGACCGAATCGCGATGGCATTTCGGCCGAGACCGGCCTGCTGCAGGCGTGGCCGAAGGCCGGACCATCGCAGGTGTGGCGCATCAACGGCGTTGGCAACGGCTACTCGTCGTTTTCCACGTCGGGCGGACGCCTCTACACGCTCGGCGCGCGCGCCGGCACGGAGTATGTGGTCGCGCTCGACAGGGCGACCGGCCGAAAGGTGTGGGAGACCGCCAATGGCCGCCGCTACCAGAACGATCGCGGTGACGGTCCGCGCAGCACGCCCACGGTCGATGGTGATCGTCTCTACGTGGGACGGGTTAGGGCTAAACTCCTTTAGAATGAGTCGCTTGCTCAGAATCCTGGCAGTGAGCCTCCTGGCGGTCGTGAGCGCGTCGTGTGCGTCGAAAAAGCCACCCGCATTTGCCGACAATCCGTTGCCGCTTCTGCTCTGGCTCGGGGAGTTCACCAGGCCCGCTGGCACGGTCTACCCCGGCCTTCCCGCGGAGCCACGCTTTGGCAGCATTTCGGGCCTGGCGCCTGACGCCGGAACCGGACAGTGGGTCGGCGTGATCGACGATCGCGACATGAGCCGCGTGGCGTGGCTCAACGTGACGGTTGGTGCGAAGGGGCTCGACGTGACGCCCGTTCGTATGCAGGCGTTGCGCGCGGGTCCAGGCGTACCTGAACGCATCGCCGCCCACTCGGATCTCGAAGGCGTTGTGGCCCTTGCCAACGGGACTTTCGTGATGTCGGAGGAAGGCCACCGTCTCGAAGAAACGGGCGAGGCGTGGCAGCCGGCGTTGTTACAGGTGAATCGCGACGCCGTCGTGACCAACGTGATCCCGTTTCCGTCGGCGTTTCAACTAACGACCGACGGCAAGAGCGGCCTGCGCAACAACCAGGGGTTCGAGGCGCTGGCGGTCACGCCCAGCGGGCGATTGATCGCGGGACTCGAGCAGCCGCTGATCCAGGATGGACACGTCAGTTTTGAGCGCGGTGCGGCAGGGCGGCTGGTCGAGTTCACGCCGTCCGGTGCCACGTTCAAGCCCGGACGCCAGTGGCGCTACATGATTTCGCCGACGCCGTACCTCGAGAACTTCGACGAGACCTGCCCGGATGGAGAGAACGGCCTGGTCGAACTCCTCGCCTTCAGCGAAACGTCGCTGGTTTCGATGGAGCGGTCGTGCCTGATGACGAAGGATCGCCAGTTCACGGCGAACACGATCCATCTGTATTCCGTCGAGCTGACGCAGGGGGAAGCACGAAAACGCCTGCTGCTGGACTTTCAATCGATCATTCCGCGCCTGTCGCCGGCGCTGTCACGCCTCGAGAACTTTGAGGCGTTGACCTTCGGGCCGATCATCAATGGCATGAAGACGCTGCTGATCGGGTCGGACGATAACTTCAGGGCCACACAAAAGACGTCGTTCCTGCTGTTTGGCATGCGATAGGGCACCATCCGGCTGAAGCCGATGCCGCAGGGAGCGACTCGCGGTGTCTGGCCTTAACCAGTTCCTGCGGTGTCCGGCTTTAGCCGGACCTACTGCACGAACTTGTAGCCGATCCCTCGCACCGTCAGGAGGTGCTTGGGCTTGGTGGGATCCTCTTCCAGATAGCGTCGCAGCCGCACGATGAAGTTGTCGATCGCGCGCGTGTCGGTGTCTTCGTGCAGGTCCCAGACTTCCTCGAGGATGGCCTTGCGCGACACCGGGCGGCCGGCGTTCTTCACCAGGTACTGCAGCAGGTCACTCTCCATCTGCGTCAGTTGATACTTCGTGTCGCCGACGTGGAGTTCCAGCGCTTCGAGATCCAGCTTCTTGCCGGCAAACGACAGCGTGTCGTGTTCGTGTTCCTGCGCGAGCCATTCGCGGCGGCGGAGCAATCCCCGCAGGCGCGCGAGCAGGATCTGCAATTCGAATGGCTTCGGCAGGTAGTCGTCGGCGCCGGCTTCGAAGCCCTGCAACACGTCTTCCGGACGGCTGCGCGCCGTCAACATCAGGACCGGCACGTAGTGGCCTTCGGTGCGAAGCTGCTTGACCACCGTGAAGCCGTCCTTGCCGGGCAACATCACGTCGAGGACCACTGCGTCATAGCGCGAGCGATGCTCGAGCAGGCGGGTGAGCGCCTGCTGGCCGTCACCGTCGACATCAACCTCGTGCCCTTCGGCCTCGAGATTGAAACGCAGGCCGTCGGCCAGGTGCGCTTCGTCTTCGACGATCAGGATCCGGCTCATGTTGTCTTCACTCTCGGCAGCTCGAGCGTGAACGTCGCGCCTTTGTTTTCGCCGTTGCTTTCAGCAAACACGCGCCCGTTGTGTCGCTTGGCGATCGAGCGCACGATGTAGAGGCCGAGACCGGTGCCCTTGATCTTCGAGCCGCGCGGCTGAAACCGGTAGAAGCGATTGAAGATCCGATTGAGCTGCACCTTGGGAATGCCGATCCCCGCATCCTTCACCCGCACCCAGGCAGTATCGGGCGTGGGACCGGCGGCCTGGACGCTGATTTGCGGCGTCCCGATCGAATACTTCACGGCGTTGTCGAGCAGGTTTGAAATCGCGGTCCGCAGGTCGTCGACGTCACCCGACACGACCAGCGGTTGTGTCAGGTCGGTGTCGACCACGCTGATCGCGTCCTCGGCCAGGTGGTGACGGGTTCGCGCCGTGTCGACGCACTCCTGCACGAGCCAGCCGAGATCTACCGGGGCGCGATGCTCGAGCTTGCGCCGCTGCCGGGCCACGCCGGCGCGCAACACCTGTTCGACGGTGTGCTGCAGGCGGTCGGCGTCCTGCAGCATGATCCGGTAGAACTCCTTGCGCTGCGCGTCACCGACCTCGCGTGACTGCAGCGTTTCCAGGTACAGGCGAATCGACGCAATCGGCGTCTTCAGTTCGTGCGTGACCGAGTTTAGGAAGCTGTCTTGCTGTTCCGTGATGCCCATTTCGCGGACCAGGAACACCGTGTAGACGATGAGGCCGGCGATGATAAGGGCGAAGGTGGTGCCGCCGAGCACGAGCGGCGCCACGCGCCGCCCGTTGACCATGATCCAGCCGATGTTGAGCGTGACAGCGGCGGCGACGAGAACGACGCAGAGGACGACGAAGACGATTGAGGCAATCTGTCGCCGGGTCACCCTGCGATTCTAACGTCTATGCAGCGGCTTCGTCTTCGAGCGGCTGGCGGATCTTCGCGACTTTGACGTCCCAGGCGAGGCCGAGCATCTTCAGGGCGCTGATCCCGATCCAGTTCATGTCGAACTCGTACCACGCCAGGCCGTGGCGGGCCGACACCGGGTGCGCGTGATGGTTGTTGTGCCAGCCTTCGCCGAAGGTCAGCAACGCGACCCACCAGCTGTTGCGGGAGTCGTCTTTGGTCTGGAAGCGGCGCGTGCCCCAGAGGTGCGTCGCCGAGTTGACGAGCCAGGTCGCGTGAAGACCGAAGGTGGTGCGGAAAAACGTGCCCCACAGCAGGTACGGCAGGCCGCCGAAGGCGAGCAGCGCGAGACCGAGTACGACCTGCGGCACCCAGTGCCAGGTGGTCAGCCACACGTGGAAGGGGTCCTTGCTCAGGTCGGGTGTGTAGCGAGCGAGGATCGCGGTGTCGTGATGCATCGCCTTGCCGGTCATGATCCAGCCCATGTGCGCCCAGTAGGTGCCTTCACGTGGGGTGTGCGGATCGCCTTCGTGATCGGAATGCTGATGGTGAATGCGGTGCGTGGCGACCCAGAAAATCGGTCCGCCTTCGAGCGCGAGGGTGCCGCACACGGTCAGGAAATACTCAACCCATTTCGGCGTCTTGTAGCCGCGGTGCGTCAACAGGCGGTGATACGCCATCCCAATGCCCAGCGAACCGGCGACCCACCACAACAAGGCGGCCGCGATGATCGGGCCCCAGCTGGCGAAGAAGAGCGCGGCGACAGCGCCAATGTGGAAAATCGTCATGGCGATGGCGGTGATCCAGTTGATCTCGCCGTTGGACGCCTTCTTACCGTAAATCTCGGTGATGGGAATCATGTCGTTGAAGAGGCTATCAGGCGGGCGCCGGCGGGACTGTAATACTTGTGTCAGGCCTTGCCAGGCGGCGATTTCTTACATTTTTGAGGTTCTGGACGACTCAGGCCGCTAATGTTATTGTTGCAGCCAATATATGGGCTCAACAATGCTCGAGCGGGAGCTGAAGAGGGGTAGCGCGGAATTGCTCATCCTGGCGCTGCTCGAGGACCGCGAACGCCACGGCTACGACATCGGCAAGCAGATCGAAGAGCGATCCGACGGCACGATTGCCTTCCACATCACCTCGCTCTATCCCACCCTTTATCGCCTCGAAGCGAAGGGCATGATCGAAGGCCGCTGGGTCGAGAAAGCCGGACAGCGCCGCCGCCGCTACTACCGTTTGACGCCGGGCGGCCGCGGAACGCTGGTGCGGCAGCGTTCGATCTGGGAAAACTTTGCGAAGGCCGTGAACAGGATCGCGGGGGTCAAACATGCTTGAAAGAATCCGCGCGGCATTTGCGGGCTCGTCCGTCGACACCGACGTCCTCGAAGAACTTGCGCAACACGCGGAGGCCACCTACGAATCGCTGCGCGCCGATGGTGCCAGCGAGGCCGATGCGAGCGCAAAGATCGATCAGCTGATCGACGGCTGGCGGACTGATCCGATCGCCCTGCGCCGCGTGATCAAGCGCGCCGTCGCTGTCGTTCCTCCGTCCGAGACCACGTCGTGGCTCTCGGGCGCGCGGGCTGACGCTGTTTACGGTCTGCGCGTGTTGCGCGCGAAGCCCGGATACGCAGCCGTCACCATCCTGACGATCGCGCGCAGCGCGGCATCTGCCGGCGCCGGTCGCGGCCGCCTCGCGGTTGTGCGATCGCTGATCGTGTCGAGCCAGGTCGCCGTGACGTGCGTACTGGTCATCGGCGGTGTCCTGCTCGCGCGCAGCTTCACCGCGCAGATCACGGCCGATCGCGGCTACGAACCGGAGAGCCTGCTGACTGCCGGCATCCCGTTTCCACAAAGCTTCACGGTGGAGCGCAAGGAGCAGGCCCTGACGCGCATTCTGGATCGCGTGCGCGCCCGTCCGGGTATCAGCCACGCCGCCATGAGCACCGGCCTGCCGCTGGCGTCGGCCGGTGGCTTTGCGGTGTTTCAGTTTCCGTCTCCGCTCCGTGGCGGCGCCGAGGTTGATGTCGAGACCTATCGTCGCGTCGTCACGCCCGGCTACTTCGAGGCCCTGGGCATTCGGCTTCGTGCCGGCCGGGTGTTGAACGACGCCGACTCTCCGACCGCACCCACGGCGGTCGTCGTGAACCGCACGTTTGTGGCGAAGTACCTCGAGAACATTCCAATCGAGCAGGCGATCGGCCTGTCGCTGGGCACCAACGCCGTGCGCGCGGCGGTCGGCAAGGTCGAAGCCTCGATCGTCGGTGTCGTGGACGACATGAAGCAGGAGCGGCCTGATGAGCCGCCGCAATCGGAGATCTACGTGTCGTTTGCGCAACTGCCAGGCATCAATCATGGCCAGCAGGCGTATCTCGTCGCGCGCACCACCGGCGATCCCCTCGGCTACGTTGAAGCGTTGCGCACGGCCTTGCGCGAAGAGGATCCAACGATCGCGCTCGACGCGGTGATGACCATGGATCAGCGCGTCGGCACGTCGTTGTCGCGCCCGCGCTTGTACGCGGTGCTGTTTCTCGGCTTTGCCGTGTTCGCGCTGGTCATTGCCGGTGCCGGATTGTTTGGCGTGCTGTCGCAATCGGTGTCGCAGCGCTCACGCGAGTTGGCGGTGCGGACGGCGCTCGGCGCCAGCCGCGCGGCCGTGATTGGCACGGTGCTTCGCCAGGTGGCCGTGGCAACAGCAGCGGGACTGGTGATTGGCCTGGCCGCATCGGCGGCGCTGTCGAACAACCTGGCGCCGTTTGTCTACGGTGTCTCGACGACGGACTGGCTGAGCTTTGGAGTGGCCCCGGCGGCGTTGCTGCTGGTCGGCGCGATGGCCTGCGTGATGCCGGCGAAAAGGGTCGCACAAACCGACCCGGTCGTTGTGCTCCGTGAATCGTAGGGGAGGACTTCAGTCCTCCCGATCGGGCGAACTCAAGTTCGCCCCTACGTTATCTGCCGAGCACCGCTCGCCGCCAGGTTTCAACGATGGCGCGATCCGGCCCGCCGAGCTTCTGGTGTCGTTCGACGTAGGAGCGGAAGCGCTCGATGTTGTCCGGGCTCAGGCTCTTGTCCTGCTGATGCATGCGGTAGAGGACCTGAATCGCGACAAACAGCAGCGGCTGGTCGTCGTTCTTGGTATTGTCGAGTTGATCCTTCAGCTTCGGCAACGCGCCGCTGAAGTCACCGATCATCGCCAGCGCCATCGCCTCTCGCTTTAGGCGCTCGTCGTCGCTCGCCCACGCTGACGGCGCTTCTTCGAGCACATCGAGGGCCTGTCGACCGTCGCCGGTGCGCAACAGCGCGTCAACCAGCGCGGGGTAGACGGCGCCGGGGTTTTCACTCAGGAGCGCCATCTGCCACGCGCCGATCGCTTCGCGATCGCGGCCGCTGACCGCGTGGGTCGCGCCAAGATAGAACGCCGCACCCAGGAAGTCCGACGCGCCCTTCAAGGTCTGCTGGAACCAGGCAGCCGCCTGCGCGACTTCGCCCTTGCTGAGCGAACTAAGGCCGCGCACAAACGCCAAGTTCAATTCGTCGTCCGCGCTGGCGCCGCGATCGGCCGGCGCTTCGTAGGTGCCTGCCTTTGCCTTTTCGATCACGGCCTCGACTTCCGCCGACGGCGGATGCATGTCCGCGAGTCCTTCGAGGAACGGTTGCACCACTTCCGGAATCAGCACGCTGCGTGCCGCAAACCGCGGCACCGGCGCGAGGATCTTTGACGCCGCGATCGGCGCCGGGGGCGCGTCGGGATCGAGCGGCACCCGCAGATCGGGCACCGGCTCGGCCGCGTCGGCGATCGGCGACAACATGAACGCGCGGGTGACGCGCATCTCGGGTTGACCAGGCGGCCCGATCACCGCGCGCGCCACGTACTCGCCTGGAGGCAGCACGCCGAGCCGCATCTGCGCCGCGAAGGCGCGCACGTTGCCGCGCTGCACCTGCCGGGCCTCGACGTTCACTAGGGCGTTGCCGTTCTCGGCATCCGAAATCTGCAGCGTCACTTTCGTCTTGCCTAACAACCCTTGATCGCCGCCGGTCAACTCCAGCATGGCCGACACCGTTTCGTTGTCGATCACGGTCGTCGGACGTGGCCGCGGCAGGTCTCCCGCGGTGGGTGGCTGTGCGACCAGCATCAAGTCCGACACGCCAATGCCCGCGGGACCGCGATTGAGCCGCGCGTTAACCGACGTGTGCACGCTGCCACCTCGCCCGGTGTCATCCACCGCGGCAATGCGCAGCGTGTACTCGCCGGGATCAAGCGCGACCGAGGTCAGCGCCAGGCGCGGTGTCTCGCCGCCGCGTGCGCTCGCTGGTTGCAGCACGGTCATGCCGCCGCGATTGACGACGATCTTGTCGTTCTTGTCGAGGACGATGACGCCGATCGGCCACTCGGCGGGCGTCGTGGCGGGATCGCCGACCTCGGCGGAGACGATCACCCGGACCTTGTTGGTGCCGGTTTCAGGCGCCATGTAGGTGGCAACGCGCATCGGCAAACCGCGCACCGGCAACGGCGACTTCAGCACCTCGCCGAGTTCCTGCATCGGCGTCATGGCCGCCCTGGCGACTTCCGCGGTCGGCAACACGAAGGTCGGACGCGCGCGCACCGACAGGCCGCGCGGTTTCACGTCGACCTTGATGCGCCGCTCGCGGCCGGTGCGATCGGCCTCGGTGGGTTCGAAGCCGAGCAGGTAGTAACCCGAGAGTTCACGCCCGAGTCGATCGAACGCGAGCTTGCCGTCACCGTTGACGGTGCTCATCGAGCCGCGCGTCTGACCGGCGACCTGCTCGAGTCCTTCCGCCATCAACCCATCGTCGAAGAATCGGCCCGACGCGCTCGACAGGCCGCGATTTTCGACATCGTAGAACTGCTGCGACGGACGGATCACGTGAATGGTGGCACGCGCTTCGGCGGCGAGGCGTCCGAGCGCTGTCATGCTGGTGCGATCGCGGGCCACGAACATGCCCTCTGACATCAGCACGATGTTCACGGGCATCTTCACTTGCACCAGGTTTTTCAGCAGCGCTTCGAGGCCGGCCAACGTGGCGCGGGCGCGGGCGCTCGCTTCGAGCAGCAAGTTGCGCGCGTCACCTTCGAGCTGGTTGCGGCAGGCTTCCAGGTCCGGCCCCGTCATGCCGGAACATTCGCGCGTCACCGCGTTCTGGAAGGCGCCCTCGTCGTTGTTCTCGAGACCCCACGCTTCACTGATGAAGACCTGGCTCATTCCAGACCGCGTGCTCGGGGCGCCGGTCACCCTCATCAGCGCATCGGTGACGCGCTGCCGATCCGACGTGAACTCGACGCCGCCGATGCCGGTGGGCAGTCGCGCCATGCCGACCATGTCGCCAGGCGCCAGCCGCTCGAACAGGGTCTGAGCCGCGCGCAGCACGCTTCTATTCGCGCCCGCCCGCAAGCTGCCCTCATCGACCACGAACAACAACAGCCGGCCGGTCGTCTGCGCTTCGTTCGACGTGTAGGCCGATTCGCGCGGTGTCGCCGGCGAGACGTTGGTCGGCGCCGTCGAGATGAACTGCACGGACTGGAGCTTGCGAGGCTGGCCGTTCACTTCGAGTTCGAAGTCGGCGTCGGTCAGCGTCGCGACCGGGCGAGAGTCACGATCGACGACGTTGACGTCGACGAGGACGATTTCGGCCTTCGTTTCGAAGGACGGCTTCGGCGCCTGCGGTGCGGCCTGTTGTGCCGACAGCGCCAGCGAACAGAGCAGCGTGGCGGCGACGCCGAGTGAGAGCGCCCGCATGATTAGGACCCCGGCGCGCGATAACCCTGCCGCGCGCGGACTTCGTAGCCGGTTCCCGGAATTTCGAGTTTTACTTCACGCCACGCGCCGTTGCGCGCGGTGTTCTTCGACTCGTAGCCGAGGATGTACTGGTTCGAGAGTTCTTCGAGAATCTCGGCAAACGGACCGTCGAGCTGGTCGCTGCGCTCGACAAACAGCGAGCGTCCGCCACTGAGATCGACGAGCTTCTCGATCCCCGACTTGAGCGCCGCCTCCTTGACGCCATGGCCGAGCGCCACCATGAACAGCGTCGCATCGTTCGAGCGCACCGCCTGCTCGACGGCGTTGATCGTCGCGTGGCTGGTACGGTCGTCGCCGTCGCTGAACACCACCAGCACCCGGCGTCCGGCCTGCCGCGACAACTGCTGCACTCCGCGGATGATCACGTCATACAAAGCGGTGCCGCCCCAGGCCGAGAGGCGATCGACCGCGCGTGCCCGCTGTTGCGCGTTGGTCTCCCGGCGCGTCAGCGTGAACATGTTGTCGTTGAACGCCGTGATGGTGACCTGGTCCTTCGCGCTCAACGCGCTGAGGAACTTCTTCACCGAGTTCTTTAACTGCGGCATCGCCAGCGTCATGCTTTCGCTGACATCGACCGCGACGACGATCTCGAGCGCCGAGCCCTCGGATGAGAAGTGTCCGATCGTCTGCGCCACGCCGTCTTCCAGCAGCTTGAACTGTGACTGCTGCAACCCGGACACGAAGCGCCCGTGATTGGTAACGACGGCCGTGACCTGCACGACGTCGACCGACACCTTCTCGACCTGGTCGAGGCCCTTGGTGCGTGAACTGGTGACGAGCCGACCGCCGCCGATCAGGTTGGCGACGACGCGAAACACGTGCGGGCGCACCTCAGCGCCGGCATCCCACTCGCACTCCGCGTTGACAGGGTCCAGGACGTTACAGACCTGCTTGCCGTCGGCAAAGAACAGGATCTGCCCGACGCGCGTGGCCAGCATGTTTGGCAGGACTTCCGCTTTGAGCCTGGTGAGGCCGCTTACGTAGGTGTCCGGCTCCGGGTAGACCATCCG
>JAYQOO010000010.1:0-41466 GCA_038144855.1 Acidimicrobiia bacterium
AATAGAGATCCTTGCCGACCAGCGCATCGAAATTCGAGCCAACCGTCACCAGCAGCCGCATGTCGCGGCCCATGACTTCATGCACCTTGCCGAAGAACACGCGGCCAAGGTTCACGCCCATCCGCCGCAAGCGGAAATTCAGCGCCAGCAGCAGCTTGAAGATGATCCGCGTCAACACGCCGGACTTCTCGACCTGCTGCGTCACACGCTGGTGGATCAGGTAGAAGAACTGCGGCACGCACGCAAAGATCGTGATCCGTCGTGCCGAGAGCGCTTTCACGAGATCGGCGGAGTTCAGCGTCTCGAGATAGACCACGCGGGCGCCGACCGCGAACGGCAACAACAGGTTGGCAAGCTGCGCGAGCGAATGAAACAGCGGCAGCACGCCAAGGATCGCATCCTTGTCGGTGACATCGACAACCGCAAACGCGGCGTCCCGCTCGGCCAGGAGATTGGCGTGCGTCAACACCACGCCCTTTGGATCTGACGTGGTGCCGCTGGTGTAGAGAATCACCGCGGGCTGTGACGGCGACGCGGGTCCAGTCGCGTGCGACCCGCTTGCGCTCGGCACCTGGTGCAGGTTCTCGAGCGGCACACCGGCGTGAACCGCCTTCTCTTTCAGCTTGTCGCTGACGACAAGGCGCTTCGCGCCCGAGTCCGCCACGATCTTCGTGACTTGTTCAGCCGAATAGTTGGTATCGAGGGGCACTGCGATCGCACCAAGCTGCAGCATGCCGAGATAGGCCGCACACCAGTGCGCGTCGTTGTGCGCGAGGATCGCGCAGCGATCGCCGGCGGCGATTCCCAACGAAGCAAAGTGCGTCGCCCACGCCGACGCCATGCCGCCGAGCTGGCGGTAGGTAAACGCGTCAACGCGATCGGGACGCTGGATTTCGACGGCGGTCCGCTCGCCGAAACGCTCAACCGTCCCGGCGAAGACCGTCCAGAGGTTTGGCTGGCTCAAACGACTCGATCTTACTTCGGCGCGACCCAGCGCACTTCCAGGTAAGTCACCGGCTTGTCGATCGAGGCAAACCAGTGCGGCGAGCCTGGTGGAACGATAAACACGTCCCCCTTGACGAATTTCTGGGTGACGCCGTTGCTCACCGACGCGGGCTTACCGCTTGCCGCCGGCACCAGCGTTCCACCGGTCACCATGGTGCCCTCGCCTTCGAGGATGTAGAGCAACTCGCTGTTGCCGGCGTGCGCGAGGGCGCCGGCCGGCTTTTCACGTTTGATGACGCTGACCCGGTACTGCTCGTTGGCCGTCACGCTCGACGAGAACATCCCGGCGGCATTGGGTTTGACGCTGTTGAGCACCGCTGCCAGATCCTGCCCCGACTTGAACGTGGCCGGCGAGCCTGGCGCGGGCGCCGGGGCGGGCGGCGCGGCGGCAGGCGCCTGCGCGAGAGCGTGATGGCTGAACACGAGCACGAAGGCGGCGGAAAGCGGCAGGCGCATGACCAGTCTCCAATGGGGCCGCCAGCTCTATCATTCGGGCAGCGCATGCGCTTTATATCACTGCTGGCGGCGGTCATCATGGCACCATGGCTCTCCGGCAAGCCGCGCAGCTGGAGCGTCGACGTTGCGTCGAACGACACGGTCGAGGCAACGGTCATTGCCCGGCCGCGATATTGACGAAGCCGCCAAGTACAATAGTGACCTCGATGGCGTCACCACTCCGCATTGCCTTTCTTGGCTGCGGCTTCATCACGCGCGTGCACAGCCGCAATTTGCGGCGGTTCGAGAGCCAGATCGTGTGTGGTTACGCCAGCCGCGACAAGGCCAAGGCCGCGGCATTCTGCGGCGAATTCCGCGGCAGCGGCACATACGGCGACTACGCCGAGGCGATCAGCGACCCCAACATCGATGCCGTGGTCATCGCGGTCCCGCCCAAATTCCATCTCAACCTGACCTTGCAGGCGCTATCGGCCGGCAAGCACGTGCTGGTCGAAAAACCCGCGTACCTGACGATGGGCGACTATAAGACTGTGCTGGAGGCGCGCGATCGCGCCGGCAAGGTCGTGCTCGTCGGCGAGAACGATCACTACAAGCCACTCGCCAACACGCTGCGACGGCTCCTGGCCGATGACGTGATCGGCGACATGGTCTTCGGCCATTTCAGCAGCATCGTCAGGCGGCTGAAGGCGGCCGACGACTGGCGCAACGACGAAACCATGGCCGGCGGCGATGCGTTCTTCGAGGAAGGCATCCACTGGCTGCACCTCGCCAACTGCCTTGGCCCAAAGATCACGACCATTGCCGGCTATCGCCCCTCGCCCTCGAGCGAAGGCCCGGACAAGCGTGTCAAGAGCATGCTGGTCGCGTTCAATTACGACAACGGCGCGGTGGGGTCGCTGTACTACTCTCGCGAGATTCCGTCGTTGCTGAAAGGCGCCCGCCTGTCGAAGCTGATGGGGCGCAAGGGCGTCATCACCTTCGAATCCAACGGCGCCATCATGCTGGTACGCGGCGGTGGCTTTCCAAAGATCGTCTTCCCCGGCTTCCGGGACATCCGTGGCTACCAGGCGATGTATCGCGACTTCCGCGACTCGATCCGCAGCGGCCGTCAACCCGAGATGAGTCTCGAACGCGCCATCGAAGATCAGCTGCTGATGGACCAGGTCTACACGTCGTTGAGCCCGGTAGAACCGTGAATTTCCTGTCCGGCTGTTCGCCTGTTCGCCCGTAGACCTGCATGCACACGTTCGACGTCATCATCATCGGCAGCGGCGCCGGCGGCGGCACCATCGCGCGCGAGCTGGCGCCGAGCGGCCGCCGCATCCTGATCGTCGAACGCGGCGACTTCATTCCCCAGGAAGAGCAGAACTGGAATCCCACCGCGGTCTGGAAGGACCTGCGCTACCGCACGACGGAGACGTGGCTCGACGCCGAGGGCCAGTCGTTTGTGCCGTACACGCACTACTGCGTCGGCGGGAACACGAAGTTCTGGGGCACGGTGCTGTTTCGCCTGCGGCCCGAAGACTTCAAGGAAACCAAGCACCTTGACGGCACGTCGCCGGCCTGGCCGATCGACTACGACACGCTCGCGCCGTTTTACGATCGCGCGGAGCGGATGTACGACGTGCGCGGCGAGGCCGGCGTGGATCCCACCGAGGGTCCGCGCGGCCCGTTTCCACGTCCGCCCGTCCCACACGCCAGGGTCGTCGGTGACATCGTCGAGCGGCTTCGCCAGCAGGGACTGCATCCGTTCCCTCTACCGCTGGGCCTTCGTGACAACTGCGTGCTCTGTAACACCTGCAATTCGTTTCCCTGCAAGATCCACGCAAAGAGCGACGCCGAAGTGTGCGCGGTTCGGCCTGCCACCGCCAACGCCAACGTGACCTTGTGGACGAACGCCTTCGCACGCCGCCTGATCACGGATTCGACTGGCCGCCGAATCGAGTCGGTGGAAGTCGAACGCAACAGGCGGGTGGAGAAAGTCTCCGCTCCGCTCGTAATCGTGTCATGTGGCGCGGTGAATTCGGCGGCGCTGCTGCTGAAGTCCGCCGGCAACCAGCACTCACGCGGACTCGCGAATTCTTCCGGCCTCGTCGGCAAGCGCTACATGGCCCACCTGGCGACGATGATGCAGGGGTTTCATCCGTTCAGGGTGAACGACACGGTGTTTCAGAAGACCGTGGCGATCAATGACTTATACTGGAAGGGCCCGAAGTCGCCGTATCCGCTCGGGCAGATCCAGTCACAGGGGCGTACGCACGGCGTCATGGCGCAGACGGTGGTGCCGCAACTACCGCTCTGGGCCTATGACGCCTGGGTCGCCCGTGGCGTGGACTGGCTCGCCATGACGGAGGATTTGCCGAAGGTCGACAATCGCGTCACCGTGGGCAACGACGGGCGCATTCAACTGCACTACGAACCCAACAACCTGAGCGCGCACGACAGGCTGGTCAAGGAGATGAAGAACATTCTCCGCAAGCTCGGGTTCTGGATCGTGGTCGAGCATTCGCACCGAACCAAGAACACCACGCACCAGTGCGGCACGCTGGTGTTCGGCACCAACCCGGCCGAATCGGTGCTCGACATTCACTGCAAGGCCCACGACGTCGACAACCTCTACGTCGTGGATGCGTCGTTCTTTCCGTCGTCTGCTGCGGTCAACCCGGGGCTGACCATCGTTGCGCAGGCAATCAGGGTCGCAGACCACCTCAAGCATCAGGGCCACTAGGCCCGTTCGCCCAGCGGCCTAGTTCTTCTCGACCAGTTCGAACTCACTTCGCAGTTCAAGGACGAACCGGCCACGGCCGACGGGGACGATCCGAATGTCCTCGGACTTTTCGTCGAGCCGGCGCCGCAGCAGCAGCAACCGCGTCTCCAGGTTGTCCTTGAACTCGGGAAGATTCAGCGACTTGTCCAGCCGCAGCTCGCGATTGGTGAACTCGGCGCGGCCTTCGCACTTGTGCGTCTGCAGCAGCTTCACAGGATTCGCGCCGGCAGGCTGCGGATCAAGTAGTCACTGTCGAGCATCACGACTTCTTCGGCCGGATAGAACGCAATCTCGCGCTTCTTGCGCGTCGCCTCCGATGACGTGGTGGAGGCGGCCGCGGCAGCCGGCGGAGCGACGGCGGTCTCCGCTTCGGCTTTCCCTTCGGCCTCGCGCAACTGCATGTTCTGGATGGCAATGGCCAGCGACGCGCCCAGCAGCTGAATCGTGTTCTTGTCTTCCTCGTGAAAGCGGTATGGCGTCTCACTTTCGATGCAGAGGACGCCGACCAGCTCGCCGCGCACGACCAGTGGCACACCGAGCTGGCTGGCCGGATTGGCCATGCCTGGCAGCCGCACCGCATCCTGCGGGCGCCATCCCCGGTCTTCGGCGCGCTTCTTGGCGGCGGCCGCGTAGAGCATGCCGCGCATCAGGCCCGAAATGCGAATCGGCTGCTGCGCTTCGGCCGCCACGCCGATCACGCCTTCGCCCAACTGGATCTCCGAGCCAATGCCGCCCTGCGGATAGCCGCGGCTGGCGATCGTCACGAGCACGTTCGGCTTGACGCCGGCCAGCAGGATCATCGAGTGGCTGAAGCCGAAGAATTCCTTGAAGCCCGACAGGATGGAATCCAGCAGGTGATTCAGGTTGTGAGCGGCGGTCATGCGCGCCGAAAGCTCCTGCATCGCCTTCATGGTGAAGACCACGTCGTGCTGGCGTTGCCCTGGCGCCGCCCATCGTTCCACGCGGCCGGGCTCCTCTGGCGTCAGCGCGATCGATTCGACGGCATAGACATCCGCGGCCTTGAGCTTGAAGATGCCTTTGAGGCCCGCGTAGGAGGCAATCGCCTCGATGCGCAGGAACATGCGATCGAAGATCGGCCCCGATGTCTCCGAGCGAATGTAGGTCAGCCGCAGCACGTATCCCTGGTTGGTATCGGGATCGATCACCCGCACCATCGCGTGCGGATTCTCGGCAATGTTGCGGCGGCTCTTGTTGAAGAACTGGAACGACAGCGCCACGTGTGTGGGATCGACGTAGTCCACGTGGCTGAGGAACGCGGCATTCGGAATGCCGTCCTTCGAGCACGTGAAGAACATGGCCGGCAGAATGCCCTGGAAGCACGCCGTGAGGCGCTCGAGACCCAGGCTCACTTCAGCACCGCTCCCGCCTCGGGTCCAGGTGTCTGGCTGAACACCGACGTCACCTGGAGCGTGACGGCGGTGCACGGCCACATCAGCCAACTGCTGGTGGAACTGAGCGTCGCCAGTCCCATCACGTCGAGCTCAGTCAGCAGCGCCTGCAGATGCGTCTCATCAGCTGTGGAGATTGCTTCGATGAGATTGAAAAACATTGTTTGGACGGCGGCCCTGATCGTCAGCGCAGTACTTCTTACCGCACTCATTTCAACCGCCACGGTTGGCGCGGAAGACGCCGGTGGCGTCGCCGAGCCAAAGACCGTGAGCGGCAACGCGGCCGGGGATCCGGCCAAGGCCACGCAAATTGCGCGCGGCAAGTACCTCGTCGACATCATGGGCTGCCATGACTGTCATACGCCGATGAAGATGGGGCCAAAGGGACCCGAGTGGGACATGACCCGTGCACTGAGCGGTCATCCCGAAGATATGGTGATGCCCCCGGCGCCGGCACCGGCCGGACCGTGGGTGGCCTCGATCGCCGCCACGTTCACCGCATTTGCATCGCCCGCCGGCACCGTCTTTACGCGCAACCTGACGCCGGACAAGGAAACCGGCCTCGGCGACTGGACCGTCGAGGAATTCATCGCGACGATGAAGACCGGTCGCGAACGCGGCAAGGGCCGCCCGGTGATGCCGCCCATGCCGGTGCAGAACCTCGCGGCGCTGAGCGACCCGGACATCCGCGCGCTGTTTGCGTATCTGCAGTCGCTGCCCGCCATCAAGAACCGGACGCCGCAGCCGATCGAGCCCGCGGAGCCGAAGTAGCGTCAGGGTTCAACAGGTCTGGGAGACGTCATGAAGTTCTTCACCACCTCGGTTGCGGTTGCGTTGTTCGTCGCGATCAGCCGCGCGACAGCAGGACAAGGGGCGAGCGCGGAGACGCCGGTGGCGCCCCGCTTACTGTCCCAAACAGGTCTCTATGCTGACGTCGCAGGGCTGAAGGTCGACAAACGCAACCGTACTTTTTCGCCGCAGTATCCGCTCTGGAGCGACGGCGCCTCCAAGCGCCGGTGGGTGCGGTTGCCGGAGGGTTCGCAGATCAACGTTGCGGACCTGGCGAACTGGGAATTGCCGGTGGGCACCAAGTTCTGGAAGGAGTTTGCGTTCAACGGCCGCAAGGTCGAGACGCGCTTCCTGTAGAGAACGCGCCAGGATCGCTGGGTGTTTGCATCCTACGTGTGGAACGACGCGCAGACCGAGGCGACGCTTGCTTCAGAGTCCGGCGTCGCCAACATCGCCGAGATCGCCGACGGCAAGCGTCACAGCATTCCGTCGGTGACCGAGTGCCGATCGTGTCACGACTCGAACCGGACGGAGACGTTGGGGTTCAACGCGTTGCAGCTCTCCGACGATCGCGACCCGAACGCGCTGCATGCCGAACCGCTGACTGACGAGATGGTAACGCTGAAGGCGCTGGTCAACGAGAACCTGATGACGCCTCGGCGATCGGATCTGGTCACCACGCCGCCGCGCATCGAGGCCGCCTCGCCGCTCGCGCGCACGGCTCTTGGGTATCTCTCGACCAACTGCGGCAGTTGCCACAACACCAAGGGCTCGATTGCGTCGCTCGGCCTTGACCTGAGAAACACCACTGGCGCCGAGTGTGCGGCAATTGCCACCACCGTGGGCAAGCGCGGGCACTGGGTGGTCCCGGAGGCCACGCAGACGTCGCGTGTGATCAACCCGGGATCTCCCGAATCGAGCTCCCTGGTTCGTCGCGTCAGATCGCGCCGTCCGATTTCGCAAATGCCGCCGATCGGCACCGTCGTCGTCGACCGCCAGGCCGTCGAACTGATCACGTCCTGGGTGCAAGGTAACCCGGAAGAGTGGCAGCGGCTCACCGCCCGCTGCGCGGCACAGGGCAGCTAGCGCCCGGCCACCTACTTCACGCCGGTAAACGTGAACTTCTGTGCCCGGAAGCCGGCTTCACGCGGCTTGCCGGTCGCGGGGTCCGTCACTTCCGGCCCTTGCGCCTCGCCGACGTAGATGTTGCCGGACGGATCCACCGTCAGGTTGTGCGGACGGCCAAGCTGGCCGACACCGACACCCACACCGCCGAACTCGCTCACCACTTCAAGATCGCTGCGCCGCAGCACGTTGATCACGTGCGTGCCGCCGTCGGCGCTGTAGATGTAAGTCTGCGGGCCGTCGTGCGAAAAGCCCAGAGAAAACGTCGCCTCGTTGCCGCACGGACGCTTCGGCGTCCACGTCGCCTTTTCCTGTCCGCCGCAGCGAGGCCGCAGGATCTTCTCGCGCACGAACTCACCGTTCTGCCGGAACACCTGGATGCGGTTATTGGCGCGATCGGCGACGTAGATCAGGCCATCCCGCGAGCCAATGATGCCGTGCGGCACGCGCAATTGCGCTGGTGGCGCGGCCGGCACTTCCGCCGCTGCTGCGGCTCCGCCTCCGCCACCTGCTCCGGCCGGCGCGGGCGGAGGATCTTCGGGACGCTTTCCGTATGCGCCCCAGTGGCGAAGGTACTTACCGGTCGCGCCGTCGAACACGATCACGCGCCGATTGCCGTAGCCGTCGGCGACAAAGACTTCGTTGTCGGCCGGGTCCACCCAGATCTCCGAGGGACGCCCCATCAGCGAGGTGTCGTTGCTGCCGCCGGTCTTGTCGAACTGGCCGATCACCAACGCCACCTGGCCGCTCCGTGTGAACTTCACCGTGAGATTGCTCTCGCGCGCGTTGGTCCACACAAAGCCGTTGTGATCCACGAACAGGCCATGGATGGTGTTCCATTTGCCGTCAGGCCCGCGAGCATCCCAGGTCTGCACCCGCCTGCCTTGCGCGTCCCACTCGGAGATCATGCCGCGGCTCGACGTCCAGACATGGCCCTTCGAATCCGCGAAGATGCCGATCACCTGCCCCCGCGTGAATCCATCTGGCATCACCGGCCACTTGGGATCGGCGGTGAACTGCGGCACGCCCTTCAACGCCGGCGCCTGTTCGCGACCAACGAGGACGCCCGGCACCACCAGGAACACGACAAGCAGCGCTGTGGTCAATTTCATGAGTCGCATAGTATTACCGAATGCGCGTCCGCTCGTTCAGCCACGTGGGCATCACCGTCCGTGACTTCAACAGGTCGGTCAGGTTTTACTGGGAAGTGTTCGGCTGCCCGCTGGTCGGCGTCTCGACCGCCGATCCGGTACGCGTCAAGACGTTCTTCGGGGTCGACAGCCCCGACGCCAACTGCCGGATCGGGTGGATTCGCATACCCGGCGGCGGCGTGATCGAGATCTTCGAGTTCAACCCGCAACTGGCCGACGAAGCGGTCACGTGGAACCGCCCCGGGATCACCCACTTCAGCCTCCGCGTGAAAAACATTCAGAAGTGGTACGACTTCCTGAAGACGCAGCAGGACAAAGGCGTCACGATCCTCGAGGCGCCGCAGAAGTCTCCCAACGGCGGCCAGGAGTTTTTCTTCATCAAGGATTGCGACGGCAACCTGATCGAGATCATGGACCTCGGTCCGGCGCACTACCTGCTGCAATGGGGCGGCGCGCTCGGCGGGTTCCTGTTCCGCCGCGGCGGCTTGTTCGGAAAGATGGACTATTCGGGGTACTACAAACCCAGGAAGTAGCCAGTATTCAGTAGCCGGTAGCCAGAAATTCGGACCTACTGGCTACTGGCTACTGAAGGCTCCTCAACCTGCAGGAACTGGAACGACAGGTTCGACACCAGGCAGTAGCCGATGAAGTAGTAGAAGCCGGGATGCACCTGCGCGTCGAGATTGTCGATCGCGTTGCCCGCCATGAACGCAATGAAGATGCCGACGCCAAACACGTCCGCCATCGCCCACTTGCTCACTGATCGCACGAACTGAAACAGCCGGTACTTCGTCACCGGATCCTTCGTGCGCAGGATCACGCCCAGTAACGCCGCCTTGATGAACGGCACGATCACGCTGAACAGCAGGATCAGGCCGGCCACGAAATAGTTCTGCGAATCGTAGAGGCGCTTGATCGCGCGCAGGATGCTCTGCGTTTCCCTGAAGATCTCCGTAGGCTTGTTGAAGATCGGAATGGAGGCGGTGATGGTCATCGCATCACTGCGCAGGCCCGGGACGATCAAGGCCAACGAGACAAGCGTCAGGCCGACGGCAATCCAGTTGCGTGTCGTCATTCCGGCAATCTAGCATGAACGCCGTGCGGATGCTGATCGCGTGGGTCTTGACGTTGCTCGGCGTCGCGCTTGGTCCCGCCGCAGCCTGGCAGGATCCGCAACCGTTTATCGGCGTGACCTACACCGAGCGTGCGGCCAGTTCGCCCCGGCCGATCAGGATGCACGTCGCGCAGATCGACCTTACGGCTCCGGGGATTCGCTTCAAGGTCTCGGCGCCAGGCGGCGATCGCGAAGTGGTGAGACAGACGACGCTGGACTTTGCGCGGCAGGAGCGCGCGCAGCTCGCCATCAACGGCCATTTCTTCCTGCCGTTTCCGTCCGACGACAAGACGGCGTGGGTCATCGGACTGGCCGCGTCCGAGGGCAAGGTGTTCTCGGCATTTGAAACCCCAGCCCAGAACTACGCGCTGGTGGACTTTGCCCCCGCGCTGAACATCGATCGCGACAATCGGGCGTCGATCGTCACTGGCGATCCGGTAGCGGATCCGACTCGGGTGCGCGAGGCGGTGTCATTGTGGAACGTCGTGGCCGGCTCCTCGCAGATCGTGACCAACGGCGCCGTGTCGGTGCCAGAGTACCGCGACGACAACCACTCTAGCGGCAAACTCACGCCAGGCGGACCAGCCAACTACTCGAATCTCAAAGCCTGGGCCGACGTGGCGACGGCGCGCACCGCGATCGGCTTGTCGCGCGATCAGCGCACGCTGACGCTGTTTACGGTGGACGTGAGAGGCGGCAGCGAGGGCATGCGCCTCAGCGAGGTCGCAGCGGTATTGATCCGCGACTTCGCCGTCTTCAACGCCTTGAATCTCGACGGCGGCGGCTCAACGACGATGGTGATGGAAGGCGCGAATGGCGCGCCAGCCATCGTCAATGTGCCGTCCGACGGTTCGGCCGGCCGCTCGGTCGCGACCAGCCTCGCCGTATTCGCTCAGCGACGAGAGCGGTAGGCCTTCGACTGCTGCTCGACAAGGTCGAGCAGGTTGCCCATCGCGAGGTTCACATCCACCAGGTGTAGGCCCCAGTTCGCCAGCGGCTTGGCGCCGCCGAGGTCCCCACCAATGTCATCCGCCCTGGGATCGGCGGGGTCGCCGTGCACCGTGATCTCGAGGTAGGTCGCAAATTCATTGGTCTTGCATTCAGCGGTCAGCAATCCAGGGACGGCCACGAAGGGCGTATCGATCGTCTTGTCGGTGACCCATGGCTTCGGTGCGCCGCCGCTCATGACGATCATCCGCCCGCCGGCGGAGAGATACGACTTCAGCGGCGCACTGCCGCTGCCGAGCGTCACCGGATTGGTGCAGTTGCCGGTTGACGCCGGATCCGTACTGCGGCCGAACAACGAGTTGCCCGGCGGCGGCACGTTCGATCGGAACGCGGAGTAGTTCACCACGCAACCAAGCTGACCGGGCTTCCGGCACAGCGGAATCTGCTTGAACTGCCCGCCGACGTCCTTGCCCTTTGGCGTCAGAAACGTCGCGCCGAGGATGTAGGCGCCAACCAGCTGCTTCTGTATTGGCTTGCCGTCAATCTCCTTGGCGATCAGCGCCTGGAGGATGAACGCGCCCTGCGAATGGCCGATCAGCACCACACCGCGACCCTGGTTGTCGTTCTTCAGGTAGTACTGCCACGCATCACGGACATCGTCGTACTCGAGTCCGTCCTGGAACAGCGAGAGCGGGTCGGCATTGGACGCCAATCCGACCTGAAGACCGCGCAACGTGATCTGCCGGTACATCGGCGCAAACGGGCGGCACTTCGACGCGAACCGCGCAAACTGCTGCAGCACCACGTTCTTTTCCGCCGGATCCTGGCTCATGTCGCTGTTCGGCGTGGCATCGGTCGACACGGTCGGATAGACGTAGAAGCAGTCGATCGGCGCTTTCGGGTCGGCGGCGAAACGCTCGGTCGTCAGCGTGCCGTCGGCTGCCACCACGGTGGCCGCCAGGTCCACGTCGCACGCATCACCCTTCCGGCCAGGGCGGCACAACCACGACGCGTCGTCTTTGTAGTCGTTTGGCCTGGTCTCGGCGGCAGCCGGCGGTGCCGCCTGAGCCTGCGCCTGTGCCGCAACGGCCGGCGTCCAGGCACCGAGTGAACCCGCGACGCAGCCGGCCGTCATAACGCAAAAGAGCAAACGCCTCATGTTGCCTCCCCTGAGCTGTGAATGATGGGCGAATTCTATATCGCCTTGCCCGGGTGTTAGACTGCGCGCATGAAGATCCTGGCGCTGTCAGTCGCGCTCGCCGCGGCCATGTCGCAGGCTGCATCGGTCAACCGGCCGCCAACCCGGAACGTCGGTTCGATGAGCGACCTGATGGTCAAGATCATTTATCCGACATCTGATGCGCTGTTCTACATCGAATCGCGCACGCCAAAGACGGATGCGGAATGGACGGCGCTCGAGGGCCAGGCCCTGATGCTGGCCGAGTCGGCAAACCTGCTGATGATGCCCGGCCGGGCGCGTGACCAGAAGCAATGGATGGCGGATGCGAAGTTGATGCTCGACGCCGGCGCCGCGGCCGTGAAGGGGGCGAAGGCGAAGAACGTGGAGGCCATTACGGCCGTCAGCGATCAATTGCTGGAATCCTGCACCGCGTGTCATCGGCACTACAGGCCTGATTATGGAAAGCCGAAGCCGGCAGGCGAATAGCGCCGCGGCTGCGGTGATCGCATCCGTTGTGATGCTAGTGACGCTGGCGATCGTCAGCGTGACGGCGCCGGTGGCCGCGCAACAAGCGGCGCCGGTGATCCTGCACACCTCCACCGAGCAGATTCCGCTCAGGACCTACGCGGAAATGATGCGCGCGGGATTCCTGCGGCTCGCCTACGGCGCGGCGAAGGACATTCCGACCGTGACAGACGTGAGCTATTTCCGTTGCAGCCTGACCGGGTGGGCACCGCGGGGCGTGCTGGTGTCGTCGGAAGAGTTCTTTGCGTCGGAATACGCCGAGCGGCGGTTGATTCCACTGGTCATCCGGCCAATGGCGGTCTCCACGGTGTCGGCGCGCGCCGTCGACCTTGAAAGCCCAGAACGGATCGCGCAGTTGCGAAAGGCCGTCAAGGTTCCCGAGGGCGGCGATCGGTCGTACTTTTTCCTGATCCTATCGTCGGGCGACGTTACCCGGTACTACCCGTTCAGGATCGCCACGCCACAGCGTTTCTAGCGTGCCATTCGGCGCGCGGTCCGCGGCCTGATGCGTCTCCACGAATAACTGAGCGTGGTCGCGCTCAGCACGATGCCGCCGAGACTCAGCACGATCACAACCAGGTCCCAGAGCGGACGCCGGTAGTAGAGAAACGGAAAGTCGAGGCTGTGCAACCCGTGATACAGCCAGCGATTGAGGCGCGTCAGCCGTTCCTCTTTGCGTACCACCGCTGCGCGACTGGGATCGAAATACAGCCACGTGTGCCGGGCATCGGCGTACTTCACTCGCAACACCGGCAGTGACAGCGCGCCATCGCGATCGTAGTAGTAGGCGTCGTACGCGTTCAGCCATGCCGACTCCTCCAACGGCACATCCGGCATCGCACGGCGCGCCAGGTCCGCGATCTCCTCGTCGGCGATACGCTCGATGAGGCCCAGGCCCGGATTCGCCATCGACACCAGCCCCTCTGCTGAGGCCGCGTAGTAATCGCCGCGGAAGCGGACGATCTCAACCTCCTTGGCCCCACCGGGTGATGTCGCGCGCAATGCGGCGCGCAGCCGATCCACCGTCAGTTCGGACGGTTCGATGGCGCCGCCCGTGACCGCTTGCCGTTGTTCGCGGGTCGGTGCGGTGCTGGGATGCCAGTCCCACGGGTCCATCGACAGCAAGCCGCTGAAAATCCACGTCGTGGTCACAAGCCCAAAGATCAACCCGGCATAGTGATGCCAGCGCATCCAGCCGGAATACGGCGACCAGTGCTGCTCGCGCCGCAGGCGATAGCCGCGGCGCGGTGCCAGCCGCCAGATGCCCCAGCCGAGGCCAGCCAGGCACATGATCGTGCCGGCGATCGACGTCCAGACCACAACCTCGTTCCACAGCGGCCCGTTACGCCGCAGCGGCGTGAAGTAGATCCAATGCAACACGGCGCCGGTCCAACCCCAGAACCGACCGGAGGCGTTCGTTCTCAAGACGACGTCGCCGCCGACTTCGGTCACATACAGCTCGGTTGCATCACGATCGTCCACGGCAATGCGATGGACCGGCAAGCGGCCGCGAATACCGAACGACCATTGATCCGCATCCGTCAGCCGCGTGTCGTAGCGAAGGGTGTGGAGCCCTCCCTCGAACGCGCGCGCAATGCGCATGGCCTGGTCGGCGTCGACACGCGGGGCGTCGCCGCCGGCGTCGGCAAACGTGATCGTGGTGCGGCCGCGAGCGACGACGCGATAGACCGGCCGCCCTTCGAGCGTGCCGATCGTCAGCCTGGCGACTTCGCCCTCGCCGGGTGACGTCGGCGGCACGCGGATCGAATCGGGATTGATGACGGGAAGCCGGGCAAGGCGCTCTGCCGCCGGCAACTCGGGCATCCGCGCGTACATCATCACCACGCCGGAGATGAACCACACCACAAACAGCACGCCGAGCCCGATGCCCAGCCAGCGGTGCGTGTAGACCAGAACCCGCGCAGTGTGGTGGCGACTCAATGACTTTGGAGCTTCAAGTTCAAAGTTAAACGGTTTACACTCGCGTAGCGATGTGGATTCTGCAGTCGGTTGAACCCGAAGAGGTGGGATTGACCTTCCGCCTGCTGCCTGGCACGTTGAAAACCATGGGACGCGCACCGCGGGCCGACTTCGTCGTCGATGCGGCGCTTGTCTCGCGCGTGCATTGCCGGTTCATCCTCGACGAGCGCAATCAGCTCGAACTCGAAGACCTGGGGAGCACCAACGGCACGTTCGTCAATGGCAAGAAGGTCGGCAAGGCCACACTCGCGGACGGCGACAAGCTGGCCATTGGCCGCGTGCTGTTTGTCGTCAATTCGGAATCAAGCGATCAGGCTCCGAAGCCGCACACGACCTGGACGTCGTAACGCACGTTTGCCGGCTGGTTACCGTCGCCGAGCGTTCAAATACTCAAGCACAAACGGATTGGTCGCGCGCTCGCGGCCGATTGTGGTTTCGGGGCCGTGCCCTGAATAGACGACGCAGTCGTCCGGGTATGCCAACAGCACCCCGGTGATTGCCTGCATCAGCACGTCGTAGTTACCACCCGGCAGGTCGGTCCGGCCAATGGAGCCGGCAAAGAGCGTATCGCCCACGAACAGATCGGGTGACGCCGATTCGCCCGTCTTCGTCAGCGCCAGGCACACGTTGCCCGGACAGTGACCGGGCGTGTGCTTGACGCGAAATTCGTAATCGCCGAACACAATCGGCCCTTCGCCGTCGTAGTAGTGGTCGACCGGTGGCGGCTGCTCGACCGTCAATCCGAACATCAGGCCGGTGCGCACCGCATTGTCGTAGATCACCTGGTCGTCGCGATGCATGTAGATCGGCGCGCCAAGCCTGCGCTTCGCTTCTGCCACGCCGGACACGTGGTCGACGTGGGCGTGCGTCAACAGGATGTGCGTAATCTGTAATCGTTCGGCTTCGACAAACGACAACAACTCTCGCACCTCGTCGCCCGGGTCGATGAACACCGCCTGCCGAGTACGCTCGCAGCCGATGATGTATCCGTTCTTGAAGAACGGTCCGACGGCCGCACTTTCGAGGATCATTGCGCTAGGATAACGCCAACGATGCCGCTTCCGACTGTCTCCGACGTTTACCAGGCGCGTCGCCGGCTCGGAGCACGCATTCCCTGCTCGCCGCTGCTGCCGTCAGCCTGGTTGTCGTCGATCGCCGACGAACAGGTGTTTCTCAAGATCGAATCGCTCAACCTCACCAACTCGTTCAAGATTCGCGGCGCCCTCAATGCCGCGCTCAAGTTGAGCGAGGGCATCGACAGCGACACCCCGACCATTGTCGCCGCCTCGGCCGGCAATCACGGGCGCTCGCTCGCGCTTGCCACCGAGGAACTCGGGATCCCGTGCGTGATCTTCACGCCGGCAGCGGCGCCGGAAGCCAAGAAGGCCGCCATTCGCCGCCACGGTGCGATCCTGCATTCGGAATGCGAGGACTACGACGCGGCGGAGCGACAGGCGAAAGCGTTCGCGGAGGCAGAGGGCGGCGTCTACATCTCCCCCTACAACCATGAGGATGTGATCGCGGGCGCCGGCACGATCGGGCTCGAAATCGTCGAGGTCATGCCCGCGCTGGATGTGATCGTCGTGCCGCTTGGCGGAGGTGGACTGGCGAGCGGAATTGGCCTCGCTGTCAAGGCGGCCGCGCCGAACGCGACCATCGTCGGCGTAGAGGTCGAGGCGTCCTCGCCGTTTACGCTGAGCCTCGAAGCCGGGCGCATCACCGAAATCACCCCGCGTGCGTCGCTCGCCGATGGGCTTGTCGGCAATCTTGAACCAGGCTCGATGACGTTTCCCCTGGTCCAGCGGCTCGTGGATCGCGTGGTGACGGTCAGCGAAGAGGAGCTGGCGCGGTCCATGAAAGGCCTTGCAACCGAGGAGCGGCTGATCGTCGAAGGCGCCGGCGCCGCAGCGGTGGCGGCAATCGTCTCCGGCAAAGTCTCGGCCCCCGGACAGCGCGTGGTGGCAATGGTGACCGGCGGCAACGTCGATCTGCCGAAATGGCTCTACACCATCAGCTGATTGCCGGGCGGTTCGTCAGGCTCGAAAGCAGCGCCGCCGGCATCAAGGCGCGAGACCGGGACACCGCGCAAACGGTGATGCTGGTTGACGCGCCGACGCTCGACGCGCGGTTCGCCGGCATCTTCCATCCCGGACTGATCACGATCTTTGCAATTGTCGATCACCTCGGGCAGCGGCTGGCCGCCGCAGAGTTCGTCCAGGGCCGCTCGCTGATGGAACTGTTCCACGGCGAGCCGTGCCACCCTCGACGCGCAGCCGAGATCGTGTCCGAACTCGCCGACGGTGTCGCCGAACTGCACGCGCGCGGGATCGTGCACGCCAATATCACCCAGGTCTCCGCGATCCTGACCATGAAGGGCAAGGCGCGGCTCCAGTTGACCTCGGCCATCGGCGGCGACGACGAGATGCTGGACGTCAACGAGCTGAAGCTGTTGCTGAAGACGATCGGCGGTCAGCCGACCGATGCGGTCACCGGCGCACAGTCTGCCGCCGTCCTGGCGGCGGCACTTCGCTAGCGGCGCAACTACCCTTTCATCGTCGTTTCGAATCGCACGCGATCGCGCGCCGAGAGAGCGGGAGCGACAAGCGATGCGATGCCGGCCGGGTTGACGGTAACCGGCATCATGGCCGATCGCCCGGCAGCACCTTCCTCGCGTGTGCTCGTGACCCATGCGGCGTGCACGCGACCGGACTTCGTCACGGCGGTGCGGATGATCCGGGCCGCGGCGCCGGCGAGTGCATACGGGCCGGCCGGCCACAAGCGGGCGATGCGCGCGTCCAGCCTGGCGAGCTGTGCGGCGCTGAGCACGGCCGTCGCCGTGCGCCCGGCAATCGAGGCCTCGTCCCAAGGCACGATGATGTGACCAGGCGGACGGCCAAGCACCGATAGCGAGATGTCGGCGGGCGCAGCCTCGGCCTCGAGCGCCACGATCGCAATGACCGCGGAACGCAGCGCTTCGGGTGCAGAGCCGAACAGCCGCAAGCGAGAGACGCCGCCCTCGGTCACGCCCTTCTCGATCATTCCCGCCTGCGACGTGCCGGCGCAAATGATGGGCGCAACCTGGTTCAGCCCGGCGACGCGCTTGACGAGCGCCAGCCCGGCGTCATCTTTCCACTCGGCGCCGGGCGCCTTCGCCGCATCGGCAATCACGATCACGGCGGCCCCAACCACGGCCGCGACATCAGATGTGCCGCTCATCACCGTGTGATAGCGATCCACCGGCGATGACTGGGCAACGTCCAGCGCCTTGCCGGCCGCCACGCTCGACAGCTCATCAACCAGGACGATCCGCGACACCACGTCGAGCGCCGCGAGTTGCCGCGCCAGCGCTCCGCCGATGTCGCCGGCGCCGAGGATTACCGCAGTGGACACGGAGGTATTCTAGCGTTCGGACGGTCGTCTGGACGAACGATTGGCGGAAACGAGTGAGGTCCTGATGTCGAGAGTTGCACTGGTAACCGGAGGAACCGGCGGTATTGGCCACGCCGTCGCAGCGGCATTGTTGCGCGCCGGCGACTCGGTGGCGTTCACCGGTACGACCGACGACGGCGTCGTGAGGGCGGAGCACGCGCTGGCGGCCGTGGGATGCGGTCACGTCGCCGGCATCGTCTGTGACGTTCGTGATCCGGCGTCGACCGAGCGCGCGGTGAGGACTGTGGTGGCGCGCTTCGGCGGCCTCGATGTGCTGGTGAACTGCGCCGGAGTTGGCGTTGGGGCGCCGATCGCCGAACTGACGCACGATGAATGGGACCGCATCATCGGCACCAATCTCACTGGCGTGTTCAATTGCTGCAAGGCGGCCATTACCCATCTCCGCACTCGGGGCGGCGGATGGATCATCAACATCTCGAGCCTGTCATCAACGGGCCCGTTCGCAGGCGGTGCCGCCTACTGCGCGTCGAAGGCGGCGGTGAACGTGTTCAGCGACGCGCTGATGCAGGAACTGCGCGACGACAACATCCGGGTGTCAACCGTGCTGCCTGGATCGGTCGCCACTGGTTTTTCCGGGCGCAGCCCCGAGCACGGCGCCGAGTGGAAGCTGCACGCTGAAGATGTCGCGAGAGTCATCGCGGACCTGCTCGAGCATCCCGCGAGAAGCCTGCCAAGCCGGATCGAGATCAGGCCACGCAAGGCGTAGGGTCAGAACGCCTGCGCCGGATGCATGGACAAGCCGCCGGCAAAGTCCGACAGGCGTTCCCGCAGCAGCATGCGCCCGCGATGCAGACGTGACTTCAGCGTCTGGTCCTTCACCCGCAGGCGTGAGCTGGCTTCCTCGGTCGACAGCCCCTTGAAGTCGCGCAGGATCACCGGCTCGCGATAGATCGGCGGAAGATCGCCGACCGCTTCGACCAGGCGCTCGCGCATCTGCTGTCGCAGCAGCTCTTCGTCGGCCATGCGTGACCAGTCGGCGGGATCGATCGCGCCGGGGCCATCGTCCGTCGCCGGGGAGCCGATCGGCAGTTCGGTGGTCTCGACCGCGCGCGTCAGCCTGCCGCGCCGCAGGCGCGACATCGCGGTGTTGAACGTGATGCGATAGATCCACGACGACAACGCGGAGTCGCCACGGAACATCTCGATCTTGGCGAAGACCTTCATCAGCACGTCCTGCACCACTTCTTCGGCGTCCTCGTGGTTGCGCAGACAGCGAAATGCCAACTGGAAGATCTTGTGGCTGTACAACGACGACAGCTCCGCAAGAGCGAGTTCGTCCCGCTTGCGGAGCCGCTCAACCAGAGCGCTCTCGACATGGTCCCGCATGGAATGGTCCTTCACGGGAGAAGAACCCCGCGGGCCCCACGTCTATTCCACGCCCTTAAGCTGTTGATTATTCAGGAGATAGGGTCCGCTCGAACACCGCGGCAAACTGCTTCACCACCAGGTCCTCGACCTCGACCATTGGCGGCGCCTGCCCGAGCAAGGCCTGCAGCGACGTCACACCACGATCGGCAATGCCGCACGGCACGATCAGGTTGAAGAAGTTCACGTCGGTGGTCACGTTGAACGCAAAGCCGTGACTGGTGACCCAGCGGGAAATGCGCACGCCAATGGCGCCGATCTTTTCATCACCCACCCACGCGCCACTGAAGCCTTTGCTGCGACCGGCGTCGATGCCATACGCCGCGCACACCCGGATCATTACTTCTTCGATGTCGCGCACGTACTGGTGGACGTCGCGGCGATCGGGGTTGAGATCGAAGATCGGGTAGCCCACCAACTGGCCCGGGCCGTGATACGTGACATCGCCACCACGACCGGTCTTGAACACCTCCACGCCGAGGGACGACAAACGATCGGGTGTTGCGAGAATGTGCGAGCGCCCGTCTTTCTTGACGCCGACGGTGAGGACGTGAGGATGCTGCAGGAGGAGCAGCGTGTCTGGAATGCAGCCGGCCTTGCGGTCTTCAACGAGGACGCGTTGCAACTCGAGCCCGTCCGCATAGGAGACGAGCCCGAGCCGCCTGACCGCCATCGCCCTGCCCGCCTCCGGCGGGCGTTGCGCGTCCACGTTTAGGCCTGCGAAGGATCGAAGTTCTCGATGCCCTTCTTGACGTCGGCCATGAACTGGTCGGCGACCGCTCCATCGACGAGGCGATGGTCGTAGCCAAGCGTGAGGTAGCCCATCAGGCGGATACCGATCGCGTCATCGACCACCACCGGGCGCTTCTCGATCGTGCCGACGCCGAGAATCGCGACCTGCGGCTGGTTGATGATCGGCAGGCCGAACTGCGCGCCGAAATTCCCGGGGTTGGTGATCGTGAACGTGCCGTTCTGCACTTCTTCCGGGTTCAACTTCTTGCTGCGCGCCCGATCGGCAACGTCCTGGATCGCCTTCGACAAACCGAGCGTGTTCTTCTCGCCGGCCGCCTTCACCACCGGCACGATCAGCCCGTTCTCGAGCGCGACCGCGATGCCGAGGTTGATGTCGTTGCGATAGATGACGTTGTCGCCATCGATCGAGGCGTTGATCGTCTTGTGCTTGCGCAGGCAGTCCACCGCGACCTTCGCAATGAACGACGTGAAGGTGAGCTTCGCGCCGGCGCGCTCGTACTCGTCCTTCTTCGCCTTGCGGATCTGGTCGACGCGCGAGTAGTTGACCTCGAACACCGAGTAGACGTGTGCGGAGGTGCGCTTGCTGAGCACCATGTGCTCGGCGATCTTCTTGCGCATCACCGACATCTTCTCGACCTGGTCGCCGCCAAGGCGAACGACCGGCTGCGGCGTGGGCTCGGCGGCCGGACGCGCGCTCACCGCGCCACCACCCTCGATGAAGCAAAGGATGTCCTGCTTGGTGACCCGGCCACCAATGCCCGACCCCTGGATAAGCGAGATGTCGACGTTGTGCTCCTGCGCGATCCTGCGGACCAGGGGCGAGGACTTATGACGCTCGTCGCCAGATGGCGCCTGGGGAGCGGCGGGTGCGACGGGCGTCGTTGCCGGCGGGGCCGGAGCAGCGGCGATCATCGCTGCCGCGGTGCCATCGGCCTGCGCGGAGGGCTTCGCGGCGGCGCTGGGCGCCGGCGCAGGCACGTCTGCCACCTGCTCACCTGCCGCGCCAATGGTCGCGACGACCGAGTTGACGGGCACGGTCTCGCCTTCCTTGACCGAGATGGCCGTCAGCACGCCGGCAGCCGGCGACGGGATTTCCGCATCGACCTTGTCGGTCGAGATCTCAAACAGCGGCTCGTCGCGATCGACGGTGTCGCCGACCTTCTTGATCCATCGGACGATCGTGCCCTCGGCAATCGATTCGCCCATCTGCGGCATGACAACTGGTGTCGACATAGCGAAACCTAAATGTGAATCGCGGCGCCGTGAGCGGCGTGCGCTGCTTCACCAACCGCCTCGGACATGGTGGGGTGCGCGTGAATGGTCTTCACCAGTTCCTCGACCGTGACTTCCATGCGCAGCGCCATCACGGCTTCGGCAACCAGCTCTGTCGCGCGGGGCCCGATGATGTGGACGCCCAGGATCTCGTCGTACTTCTTTTCGGCGACGATCTTCACGAAGCCGTCGGTCTCTCCGGCCATGCGGGCGCGGGCGAGGGCGCGGAACGGGAACGTCCCGACCCGCACGTCGTGACCGGCGGCCTTGGCCTGCGCTTCGGTCATGCCGACGCTGCCGATTTCCGGTTCGGTATAGGTGCAACGCGGCACGTGATCGTAGTTGATCGACTGCACGTGATGGCCGGCAATGCGCTCGGCGAGCACGATGCCTTCCATCGACGAGACGTGCGCGAGCTGGTAGTGCGGCCCGCCCATGGTGATGACGTCGCCGATCGCGGAGATGCCGGGCACGCTGGTGCGGAACATCGGGTCGACCACGATGTAGCCGCGATCCATCTTGAGGCCGAGCTTGTCGGCGTCGAGCCCGTCGGTAACGGGGCCGCGACCCGTGGCCACGAGCAGCAATTCGAAGTTGAGCTTCTGCGACTTGCCGTCGGCGCCCTGCACGTCAATATCGACGCCCTTGGCGCCGGACTTGGCGGAGGTGACCTTGGAGCCGGTCAGGACCTTGATACCCTTCTTCTTGAACACGCGCTCGAGTTCGGCGGAGACCGCCTCGTCTTCACCGGGCACGAGGCGCGGCAGCAGTTCGATCACCGTGACTTCGCTGCCGTAGCTCTTGAAGATCGACGCGAATTCCACGCCGACGGCGCCGCTGCCCATGATCGCGATCGACTTCGGCACGGCCGGCAGGTGAATCGCCTCGTCGCTGAAGATGATCTTCTTGCGATAGACGTCGATGCCGGGCACGCTGCGCGGCGTCGAGCCGGTGGCAATGATCAGCTCCTTCGTCGCCGTCAGCGACTGCTTGCCGCCGTCGTGCAGGGTGACCTCGACGCTCTTGCCGCCCGTAAGGCGCGCCGTGCCCTTGATCCAGTCGATCTTGTTCTTCTTGAACAGCATCTCGATGCCGCCGGTCAGGCCCGAGATCATCTTGTCCTTGCGGGCGTGCACGGCGGGCATGTCGATGCCGACGGCGGCGCCGTCAACGCCGGTCAGCCCCCATTCCTTGGCTGACTGCGCGACTTTCAGCGCGTGCGCGTACTCGAGCAACGCCTTGGTCGGGATGCAGCCCCAGATCAGGCAGGTGCCGCCGAGCGCCTTCTGCTTCTCGACCACCGCCACTTTGAGGCCCAACTGTGCAGCGCGGATGGCTGCCACATAGCCGCCGGTGCCTGCGCCAATAACTACGACGTCGTAATCGTTTGCCACAACCATTCACTGTGGCCCGGATTTGAACGGGCAGTCAAGGGAGTCAGGGTCTCCTTTTGTCTTCGCCAACGGACGGCATATCACTGACACCTGGCGACGCGCTGAACCATCTGTGGATTGTGTCGCCAGAAGGGACGCCGCTCCGACAATTGACGCGGTTACCCGGCGTTCAACTTGGCGGCAGGGTGTCGCCCAACAACAAGTGGATGGCCTACTTCGGTCAGGGTGGCGTCTGGGTGGCACGCTTTCCGGAGGCCTCGCCTTCCGCGCTGATCGCAACGGGCGGCACACAGCCCGTATGGTCTCGCGACGGGCGCGAGTTGTACTTCCGCGTTGGCAGCAAGATGATGGCGTTGCCGATTGGCACAGGCGATACCCGGCCGGCCGGCCCGTGGAACTGTTCGACTACTCCGGGTTTCTGCTGTCATCGCCGGGATACCCGACCTACGACGTCACGCCGGACGGTCGATTTGTGATGATCAAGGCCGAGAACGAGGACGCCAGCCGCAATCAGATCAACGTGGTGCTCAACTGGGCAGCCTCGCTCGCGCGACCGAAGTAACTACGATTTCTTGATCGACGACAGCGGCACGAACGTCTGTTGGGCCTGAGGCGCGGGCGGCGCGGAAGGATCAACCTTCTGCTTCAGTTCCCCCAGAGCGAACTTCAGCTCCCAATACATGTGCGTGACCTCGGCCAACTGACGAGCGGTCCGGCGCGCCTGTAACCAGGCGCCGAGCGCCACGACCAGCGCAGTCAGCGCAATCACCCACAAAGCCATTCCCGTATACTTCCGCCGATGGCCGCGGGACGCAAGACAGTTCTCGTTATTGATTCGCAGGATGACGCGCGCGAGCGGCTGTCCTAGGTGTTGCGGCGCGACTATCGCGTGATCCGAGCCGCGTCCGCCGAAGCCGGCCTGGCGTTGATGGATCGTGAAGACGTCGACGTGCTGGTGGCTGACGTCCAGCAGCCCGCACTCGGCGGCATCGATCTCCTGCAAATCGTCCGCGAGAACTTCCCGCTGGTCGAAATCATCATGACGTCAACGGCGCCTGACGTTGACGGCGCCGTCCGCGCCATCAAGCTCGGCGCCTACCACTTCCTGACCAAGGACGCCGATCCCGACGTGCTGCGCGACCTGGTACGCCGCGCCGGCGAACGGCAGGATCTGCAGCGGCACGTCCTGACACTTCAGGATGCAGCGGGCGACGTCGCCGGTCGAGAGTTCATCACCGGTCCAAGCACCGCCCTCAAGGACGTGCTCGAGACCGTGCACAAGGTCGCGAAGCTGTCGGCGACCGTGTTGATCCTCGGCGAGAGCGGCACGGGCAAGGAACTGCTCGCGCGATTGCTGCATCGCGAGTCGGCCAATCCCGACGCGCCGTTCATCGCCGTCAACGTCGCCGCGATCCCGCGCGAGCTGGTCGAGAGCACGCTGTTTGGTCATGAGAAGGGGTCGTTCACGGGCGCCTTGCAACAGCGCATCGGCAAGTTCGAACTGGCCAACGGCGGAACGCTGTTCCTCGACGAAATCGGCGACCTGAAGGCCGACCTGCAAGCCAAGCTGCTGCGCGCGATCCAGGAAGGTGAAGTCGAACGCGTCGGCGGCTCGCGCCCGATCAGGACGCAGTTCAGGCTGATCGCCGCCACCAACGTCGACCTCGAACGCGCCGTCAAGGAAGGCACGTTCCGCGAGGACCTGTACTACCGCATCAACGTCATCCCCGTGCGCCTGCCGCCGCTGCGCGAGCGCATCGAAGACCTGCCGGTACTGGCGGACTTCTTCATCAAGCGCTACAGCGCGCGCTTCCACAAGGACGTGCGCGGCATCGCCGAATCAACGCTGGCCATGCTGTCGCACCAGACGCGGCCCGGCAACATCCGCGAACTGGAAAACCTGATCGAGCGGCTGGTCGCGGTCGTCGACCACGAGTACATCACCGACGAAGACCTGCCGTTCGAGTTTCACGTCGTGGAGCTGGATCGCACGCGCTCGGAGACCAGCCTGCTGGATCGCGCGCTGGTCACGTTCGAACGCAACTTCCTGATCCGCGCGCTCGAGCGCAACGCGTGGAACGTCACGCAGACGGCGCGCCACCTTGGCGTGCCGTTGAGTACGATGAAATTCAAGATGGAGCGGCTCGAGATTCGCGAGCTCGCCAGAAAAATCAAGAAGTAGCGGCCCCGCCAGAGGCGGGGCCTGACAACATTGGGCGGGGCCCAACTACGAGTGCGGGACTCAGGCCTTCTTGGGCAGGACGGCGTCCTTCAGCTGCTTGACGATGCGCGCCTTGACGACCGTCTTGGCGGCGATCGGAATCGGCTGGCCTGTTGCGGGGTTGCGGCCGGTGCGTGCGTTGGTCTTCTTCAGCACGAGCTTCACCATTCCGGGAATCACGAACTCTCCCGTGCGCTTCAGTTCCTTCTCAGCCAACGCGGCCAGCTCGTCGAAGAATTCACGAGACTGCGTGCGCTTGATGTCAAAGCGCTCCGCGAAGTGCGAGAAGAGTTCCGACTTGCCCATCTTCCGGGCGTCTTCCATCGTGTCCCCCAGTGTGCCCGCCGAAGGCGGGCAGATCCAACGCTGTGCCCGCCCGAGGCAGGCATTGAGCCATGCTGTCTGCGAGGCGAGCCTCGCTCTATGAGGGCCGTATGCTATCCCCGGCCTTGGGGGCTGTCAATGTAGACTGATTCTCCATATGGCCACGACCACGATCGAGACCTTCCCGAACCCTCGTCCGGAACGCGAGTTCGAGATCGCGATCGACTGTCCCGAGTTCACCTCGATGTGCCCGAAGACCGGCCTGCCCGACTTCGGCACTATCCGGATCCGCTACACGCCGGACGCCCGCTGCATCGAGCTCAAGTCGTTGAAGTACTACCTGTTGGAGTTCCGCAACAAGGGCATCTTCTACGAGGCGGTGACCAACCAGATCCTCGACGACCTGGTTGCCGCCTGCGCACCGAAGCGCATGACCATCGTCGGCGACTTCACCGCGCGCGGCGGTATCAGCACCAAGGTCACGGCGGAGTTCACCAAGCCGTAGCGATGGAAGACGACCCGGTGAGGGTGCCGATCGAGGACCGGATCGACCTTCACAGTTTTTCGCCGCGCGACATCGTGTCTGTGGTTCAGGACTATCTCGAGGCCGCATTCGAGGCCGGGTTCACCGACGTGCGGCTGATTCATGGGCGCGGCAAGGGTGTGCAGCGAGCCGGCATTCAGCGGCTGCTGCGCGACCACCCGCTCGTCGAACAGTTCTGGGACGCGCCGGAGTCCCACCTGGGCGCCACGATTGTCCGGCTGCGCCGAGACTAGCTCGCCGCGGCTCGGACGCCGGACTTGTGGCGAGCGTCGCTGCGTTCGAGCGTCATCTCCCGAAACGACGCCAGCGCCCTGGCGATGGTGTCGAGCTGCGCGTTGAGCTCTGAGGCGCGCAGCGCCGACACCGGCACGCCGGAATTCACGGCCGAGGCGACGGTGCGATAGTCGCTGTTGACGCTGTAGGAGATATTCAGGCCCAACACACGCTCGATCTGCGCTGTCGACAGCCCGCCGAATTCAGACGCGCGATTGAGAACGATCTGCAGCCGCTCACCGGGCACCCCGGAGGCCTTGACCGCGTCGATCAGCCGCTGCAGGTTGCGCAAGCACGGCACGTCGGGGTTGGCGACCAGCAGGATCGCATCCGACAACTGCAACGCCGCGCTGGTCGGCATCATCAACGACGTGCCGGCGTCGAGAATGACGAAGTCATAGATGGTGTTGAGGGCGCGCAGGGTCTGCTCTACCGCGTCGGCTTCACGCGGCGCGGGCCGGCCAAACTCATCGCCGGCCGACAGCACGTGCAGCCCGCACTCGTGCTCGACGACATAGCGCGACAGCGACGGCGGATCGATCCACGACCAGTGGTCGAGCGCCGTGAGGAACGAATGCCGGGGCCGCAAACCCAGGAACAGCGACACGTCTCCCGGACCGTTCTTCAGGTCGACCACGACCGTCGGCCGATTGGTGATGCGTCGAATATCGGCGGCGCAGTTGACCGCGAGGGTCGTGGTGCCGGTGCCGCCCTTGGTGCCAAGAAAGCTCACGATCATGCCGGCACAGTAGGCAACCGCTGTGCCATTGCGGGCAAGCGCACCAATGCCGGGGAAACGGCCTCTCGACTCCGTGCGACGGCGCGGCGCGCTGCCACAACTGTTAGTGACCTGACACGAATTGTCGGTTTTCGCTGACCACTACGGAGCGCCAGGCGAGCAACAGGGCCGCTAAGTTGAGCTGGGATGGCGAGTTGGACGGACGCGAGCGGCGCAACGATTCGCGGCACGTCGATTGCTCTAGTGAGAGTCGCTCCTGCGACTGGACCCCAAACCGATGGCACTCACCAATACCCGTTCGCTCACTCGTCCTGCCAAGGACGAGTGGGGTGTGGTACGATCCGCAACAGGCCGGCATTGCTGCCTTGGTAGCGCGCCTGGATGCCCGGGACCCGAAGACGGCTGCCGCCGTCTCCACCCCGGCCACAAAGAAGGAAACACCCGAGTCCCCGACCGCGCCGCAGCGTCCCACGCTTGCGGATGCGCAATAGCGATCATCGACAACCGCCGTTCGCCTGACACGTCCCTGCTCGAGGGTGGCTGAACCGGCTGCCCTCGCTTTTTTGGCACTCGCGAAACCCCTCGCCGGCACGACTGCCGCGCGGCTGGCTCTCATTTCACGGGACCGTTCTCCATCGGCTTCAGCAGCGCATACAGCGTCGACATGATCGGCACCGCGATGCCGTGCCTGGCTGCGCGACGGACGGCGGCGCCCTGGAGGGCTTCGACTTCAATGCGCTTGCCCTGTTCGAGGTCGATCAGCAACGACGACCGCGTCGACGCCGGCAGGTTCTGCATGTACTCGCGCAGCGTGTCAAAGCGATTCGACGAAATCGTCACGCCTTCAGCATTGGCGATCGCGGCGATCTCGCGCGAGGCGGCGAAGAACATCTCCTGCACGTGCGGAAACTTCCAGATGTGGCCGATCGCGAGGCGTGATGCGCCGGTGAATCCCGAGAAGGCCGCGAGGTAAACGAACTTGTCCCAGATCGGGATGCGCGCGTCGGCAACCGGCGTCACGATGATGTCGGCGGCGGCCATGACGTCCGCAATCGCCTGCACGCGCGGCGTGATCGTGCTGCGCGGATCCACGTCGAAGACCTCACCGAAGATGATCGAACGATGCACGCCGGTCTGGACGATCAGTCCGGGGCCTTCGAGTGCGGTCGCGACATACGTGGTGCCGCCCAGCACGGCCGGCCGGCCAACGACGCTCGCGACCTCGTCCGTGCTGTCGACGCCGTTCTGCAAGGTGAGCACGACGGTGTCGGGGCCGACCATGGGCGTCAACATTGGCAGTGCCGTCGCGTTGTCGTAGGCCTTCACCGAGACGATCACCACGTCGACGGGTCCGACGCGCGAGGTGTCGCTTTCGGCCGTCGCCTTCACGGTGAAGTCACCGAGCTTGGCGCTCTGGATCTCAAGTCCCTTGTGACGAATCGCGTCAAGGTGGGCGCCGCGCGCAATGAAGGTGACGTCCTGGCCGGACCGGGCGAGTTTCGCGCCGAAATACCCGCCCACCGCGCCTGATCCGAGAATCGCAAATCGCATCCGCAGATGCTGACACGGAAGCGCCAAATTGCCGAAACGCGCTAGACTTTAGCCATGGCGGCCCGCCTCACGGCTTATGCCGTGGCATTCATTGTCGGGGTGACGTTCATTGCCGGCCTGATCGTCCGCGCGCAGCGCGAAGACGACGGCCCGGTTGACTTGATCGTGATCAACGGCAAGGTCTATGCGGGGGGCGGTGAAGAATTCGCCGAAGCCGTTGCCGTGACCGGCAACAAGATCGTCCGCGTTGGCTCCAACAACGAGATCCGGCGCCTGCGCCGGGCGCAAACACTTGTCGTCGATGCCAATGGCGGCGCGGTGGTTGCCGGCTTCAACGACGCGCACGCGCACCTGATTAACGGCGGCCTGTCGCTCGACCAGATCAGCCTGTCGGACGCGCAGACCATCGACGACATCAAGAACACCATCCGGGTCTGGTCGGACGCGCATCCCGAACGCGCGTGGATCACCGGCCGCGGCTGGTACTACCAGCCATTCAACGGGACGTTGCCGACGCGGCAGATGCTGGACGCGCTGGTGCCCGATCGGCCCGCCTACCTGATCGCGTACGACGGCCACACCGGGTGGGCCAATAGCAAAGCGCTGGCGGCCGCCGGCATCACGCGGCGCACCGCGTCACCGGTCAACGGCGTGATCGTCAAGGATCCGCGCACCGGCGAACCAACCGGCGCGCTCAAGGAAGCCGCCATGGCGCTGATCAGCGCCGTCGCGCCGAAGCCGACCGAGGAGGACCGCCTCGCGGCGATCCGCGCCGCCATCGACTCCGCGCATCGCGTCGGCATCACCAGCGTGCAGGACGCCGGCGGCACGGCCGCCGACCTCGAACTGTTTGATCGCCTGCGCAAGCGCGGCGAACTCACGTTGCGCGTGTATCAGGCGCTGCGCGCCGACGCCACGCTGAGCGACGCGGACCTCGCCGCACTCGACGCGGTGCGCACGCGCTTTGCCGACGATCCGCTGCTGAAGACCGGCGCCGTGAAACTGATCGCCGACGGCGTGATCGAGTCGCACACCGCGGCGATGCTCGCGCCCTACGCCAACAAGCCCACGATCAAGGGCGATGCGCGCTTCACGCCCGAAGAGCTTACGCGCGTGATCGGCCTGCTCGACAAGCACGGCTGGCAGGTCATGACCCACGCCATCGGCGATGCGGCCGTCCGCATGACCCTGGACGCCTACGAGGCCGCCACCAAGGTCAATCCCGCCCCGGACCGTGGACGCCGGCACCGCATCGAGCACATCGAGACGATCGACCCCGCAGACATTCCGCGATTCGGAGCGCTCGGCGTGATCGCCGGCATGCAGCCGGTGCACGCGACGCCGAGCCCCACGCCTGGCGACGTCTGGAGCAGCAACATCGGCGAAGAACGCGCCGCTCGCGGCTGGCCGTGGGCCAGCATCGCGAAGGGCGGCGGCCGCCTGGCGTTTGGCAGCGACTGGCCGGTGATGACGCTCGATCCGCTCGAGGGTCTGCGCGTGGCCGTCACGCGCACCACGCCTGATGGTCTGCCCGCCGGCGGATGGATTCCCGCGGAGCGGCTCGACATCCGCAAGGCGATCGATGCCTACACGCGCGACGGCGCCTGGGCCTCATTCGACGAGTTGCGCAAGGGACAGCTCGCCAAGGACATGCTTGCCGACATCGTCGTCCTCACCGACGATGTCTTTACGGGGCCCGCCAGCCGCCTGACGACCACGGAAGTGGCCGTGACGATCGCCGATGGGAAGGTCGTATACCGTCGCGATCCGCCTGAGAACACGACCGCGCAGTAGCCACAGACAATAGCTAGCCGCAGAAAGCACAGAAAGCGCTGATGAACTGCGCGAACTGTTGATCGCTACTGCTCGTCAAATTTGCAGGATCTCTATGCTCAATAAGCGTCTGCTCGTCTTTGCATTGATTGCGTCTGTGCTGTCTGCGCCTTCTGCGGCTACCGAACCTTCTGCAGCGCAGACCGATCTCGACGCCTTCATGGCCAAGGTCCTCGCCCGCCGCGACGACAACTGGAAGAAGCTGCAGCAATACGTGCTCGAGGAAAAGGAAGCCTTCAACGTCACCGGGCCCGGCCGGATCCCGTTGTGGAGCATGCGTCGCGAATACACCTGGTTCATTCGTGACGGCATCTTCGTGCGCAGCCCTCTCACCGCCGACGGCGTGAAGCTGTCAGAGTCAGACCGCAAAAAAGCCGAAGAGGACTACCTGCGCCGCCAGAAGAACCGCGAGGCGGCCGAGCGCCGGCGCGCCGAACGGCGCGCCAAGGGTGAAGAGGTCGAGCGTCCGTCGACGTCGATCACGATTTCGCCGACGGGTGTGGACGTCAACTCGTCCGACGACCGCGCGGTGCCCATTGCGGGAACGGACGACATGCTCAAGCAGATGCGCGAGCCGCAGTTCGTGTCGTCGGCCTACTTCCTGAAGTTCCGCTTCGAGACGGGGCGCTACGCGCTGGCGGGCCGCGAGAAGATCAACGACATCGACGCGCTCAAGATCGAGTACTACCCCGGCGCCGGACTGTTCAAGGACGACCGCGATCTCGAGCGCGAGCGCCGCAGGGCGGAGCGCGACAAGCAGCGCGGCCGGACACGCGCGCGGAGCGAAGAAGATCGAATGGAAGAGAAGATGAACAAGGCGTCGATGGTGACCTTGTGGGTCGATCCGAAGACCTACCAGATCCTGCAGTACACCTTCGACGATCTCGACTGGGACTTCTTCCCAGGCAGCTCGATCGTCCGCGTCGACAACGTGCTCGCCACCATGCAGATGGGCCAGGCGTTTCCCGACGTGTGGCTGCCCCGGAGCATCGAGATGGAATTCGGGATGCAGTCGGCGGTTGGCGCGGCCGACGCCACCTATCGCGTCGACTACCTGAACTACAAAGAAGCCGCCGTGACCTACAGGATCAAATGACTGCCTCCCGTACAACCGGCGTGCCGCGGGCGTTCTCCGTCCGTGCGGCGATCGTGGTCTGGCTTCTCGCCGCGTCGAGCGTCGCCTCGGCGCAGACCTCGCCGGGTACCGTGGCCGAAGTGCGCGTGCACGGCAATCACACGACGCCCGACGCCGACATCCTCGGCATCGTTGGCGGGGTGATCGGCAAGCCGGCAACCGATCAACTGATCGCCGAGGTGCAGATCCGGCTCGAGCGCAGCGGCCGCTTCGATGACGTGGACGTCCGCAAGCGTTACCGCTCGATCGAGAACCTCGACGACGTGCTGTTGATGGTCGTGGTGAACGAGGTGCCGGGCGTCGATCCGCTGGACCTCACGCCGAGTCCGGTCAAGCAGTTCTGGCGCAGTGGCATGTTCATGCCGATCCTGCATTCCGAGGACGGCTACGGGCTCACCTACGGCATGCGCGTCGCATTTGTCGAACGCCTCGGCCCGCGCAGTCGCATCACGATCCCGGTGAGCTGGGGTGGCGAGCGCCAGGCGCGGGTGCAGGTCGAGCGCTCGTTCAAGCAGGGGCCGATTGAACGCCTCAACGGTGAATTCGGCGTCGTGCGCCGGGAGAATCCGCACTACGAACTGAGCGATCGGCGCATTGGCTTTGCCGCGCGCGCCGAGTCGGCGCCAGCACGCTGGCTGCGGCTGGGCGCCGGCGGCCGCAGGGAGAACGTGCTGTTTGGCGGCGCCGGCCGCGATACCGTTGCGCGTCTCGGTGGCGACGCCACGATCGACACGCGAGTCGATCCCGCGTTTCCCCGCAATGCCGTCCATGCCACCTTCGGCATCGAGCGCGTGCAGTTCGACGGCGGCGATGCCAACCAGCGTCGCGCCGACGTCCGCGGCTATCTCGGGCTGTTCGGACAAACCGTGCTCGCGGTGCGGGGACTGAGCGTCACGACCAACCGCGCGCTGCCTCCATACGAACATCTCCTGCTCGGCGGCGCCTCGAACCTGCGCGGCTACGACGCCGGCTACAAGGCGGGCGACAACCTCGTTGCGGCATCGGCAGAGCTACGCGTACCGCTGACGTCCCCGGTCAGCGTCGGCCGTTTCGGCATCAAGCTGTTCGTGGACACGGGCACGGTCTACGGTATTGGCGAAAAGCTGAAGGACCAGACGCCCCATGACCGCGGGATCGGCGCCGGCGCGTACTTTCACATGACTGTTTTGAACCTCGCGCTTGACGTGGCGCGGTCTCGCGACGGGGACATGCGTTATCACTTTGGCCTTGGCGTGACATTCAAGTAGAGTGCAGCCTGTTTTGGGGGTTTCCATGAGCCGACTCGCTGCACGCCGACTGTGTGTCGCCACCGTCCTGATCGCCATCTTCGGCATCAGCGTCATTTACGCGTCGCAGAAGACCGCGGCCACCATGGCGAAGAATGCCAACGCGCTCCTCGACAGCCTGACCGCTGAACAGAAAGCCAAGGTCTCGTTCCCGTTCGAAGGCGAGGAACGCTTGCGATGGCACTTCATCCCTAACGAGATGTTTCCGCGCAAGGGGCTGATGCTCAAGGATATGAACGAGGCGCAGCGACGCCTCGCCCACGACCTGCTGCGCAGCGGACTGAGCGCGCGCGGCTACACGAAGGTCACCTCGATCATCGAACTCGAAGACATCCTCAAGGTCGTCGAGGCCGGTGGCCGCTTCGCGCGAAACAAAGAGGAGTACCTGTTCTCGATCTTCGGCACGCCGGCCGCAAAGGGCAGCTGGGGCTGGCGCGTCGAAGGGCATCACATCTCGCTGCGCTTCGCGGTGGTCAACGGCGCCGTCACGGGCGACGTGTCGAGCTCGCCAATGTTCCTCGGCACCAATCCCGCGGAGGTCCAAGACGGCGCGAAGAAGGGCCTCCGGGTACTGGCGGAGGAAGAAGATGCTGCCCGCGCGTTCATGGCGGCGCTCCCCGCTGATCTGCAGAAACAAGCGGTCGCCAATGCCGTCGCACCAGGCGACATCCTGACGATGAACAAGAACGACATCACGCCGTTGCCCGACCAGGGCGTGCGCTATTCAGCGCTGACGGCGCCACAGCAGGCGTTGCTCGTGCGCGTGATCGAGGTCTACACCGGCAACATGGAAGCCGATCTCGCCGCGGCGCGCATGACGCGCCTCAAGAACGCGGGCCTCGACACGATCCGCTTTGCGTGGCTTGGAGAAACCGAGAAGGGCAAGAAGCACTATTACTCGATCCAGGGGCCGACGTTCCTGATCGAGTACGACAACACGCAGAACAACGGCAACCACATCCATTCGGTGTGGCGCGACTTCAACGGCGATTTCGGGCGGGACGTGCTGCGCGATCACCTCAAAGAGGTGGTGCACTAGCTACCAGCGCAGCACGCGGCGACCGCGCCAGATCGGCCCTTCGTCGACGTAGCGCCACTCCGGGTTCTGGTGAAACTCCCGGAGTGAGTTCAGCACCTGGTCGAACACCGGCAGCGACTCGTCGTCGCACTCGAAGTAGGTGATGAAATCGAACTCGCCAGAGCGCTCGTAACCGTCCGGGTTGTGGAACACGCGGCGGAACAGGCACGGAATGCCCTTCTCGGCCGCCTGCGCGTGGCCGCGCGCCGGGGTCGCGCTGGCGTGATCGATGTGCGGATAGAAATACGAGTGCCGCTCCAGCGTGCTCTTCTGCCACCACTCCGGCGTCTTGTTCATCGGCAGCACGATGACGTTGCGCGCAAGCCGCCCGGACCGGCGCGGCGGCGCCCCCTTGGTCGAGTAGTGCACCATCTCCGCGCTCGAGTAGCGCGGATTCCGGAAGGCGCCGTCGAGCGACAGGATCTCGGCGGAGTCGCCGACCCGACGACGCAGTTCATCGTCGATCTCCTGCAGGCGCGGCCGGTACTTGCTCGACACCTGCACCATGTGGCGCGCCCGCTGCAGTGGCGGATTCGGTGACTGCGCGGGAACGTCGCCCTCGCGCACGAAGAACTGGATGGTTTCGAAGCGCTGCGCCTGGGTTTCACGCGCGTCGTCGATGTCGAAGTCGTTGAAGAAGCCGCGCGCGATGTTGCCGCCCGCCGTCCGCAAGCGTGCCCCGTGCGCGTCGTCCTCCGCCTTGGCGATGACGAACAAGAACTTGGTGAAGGCCAGGTTTGTCGATGCGCCCGAACCGTTGGCGCCGTTGCCCTGACCGCAGCCGCTTCCCATGACAGTCCGGCTATCGGTCTGTTTTGGTGATGACTGTATGAGTTATGTGCATAAGTGTGTAGAACTGGTTCGTGGTCAACCTGATAAAGTAGAAAGGTTATGAACCCGTGGGACCAGTTTTCAGGGGCCAACGCGGGGTATGTCTACGAGTTGTTCGAGCGCTACCAGCGCGATCCCTCGTCGGTTGATGAGGCGACCCGCCGCGCGTTTGCTACCTGGACTCCCGAGGACCCAAACACGCCCGCAACTCCGGTTGCGGCCGATACACCCGTCGAGGCCGGTATCGCGGCCTTCAATCTTGCCGAGTCGATCCGTCGATTTGGCCACCTCGCCGCGCGGCTCGATCCGCTCGGCTTTCACGATCCGATCGGCGATCCGTCGCTCGCCGCGCAGTCGCACGGACTCACGACCGAGACACTGAAGAAGCTGCCCGCGTCAATCGTGTCCGGGCCCTCCTCTGCCGGCGCGGCCAACGCGTTCGACGCGATCGCGAAGCTGCGCCAGATCTACTGCTCGACCACCGGCCACGACTACAACCATGTATTCGTGCCGGATGAGCGCGTCTGGTTGCGACAGGCGGTGGAGTCGGGCCAGTTCCGTCCGCCGAAGGATCCGATCGACGGCGAGAAACTGCTGGCGCGCATCACGCAGGTCGAGACCTTCGAGCGCTTCCTGCATCGCACTTTCCCCGGCAAGACGCGCTTTTCGATCGAGGGCCTCGACATGATGGTCCCGATCATCGACGAGATCATCCACGACGCCGCCGAAAGCGGCGTGCAGCACGTGATGATCGCCATGGCGCATCGCGGCCGCTTGAACGTGCTGGCGCACACGCTGCAGAAGCGATATTCGCAGATCCTCGCGGAGTTCAAGGATCCGATCCCCGGTCAGCGCCTGCGTGTCGACCTGGGCTGGATGGGCGATGTGAAATATCACGCCGGCGCGCGCGTGGATGCGACACCCGATGGCCTGCAAAAGCAGGTAATCGTGTCGATGCCGCCGAACCCGAGCCACCTCGAAGCGGTGGATCCGCTGCTGAACGGCATGGCGCGCGCGGCAGCGACCACGGCCGACCAGCCCGGTGCGCCAATCGTCGACAAGGGCAAGGTCCTGGCGATCCTGATCCACGGTGACGCGGCCTTCCCGGGCCAGGGCATCGTCGCGGAGACGTTGAACCTGTCGCGGCTGGCCGGCTATGACGTCGGCGGCATGATCCACATCATTGCCAACAATCAGGTCGGCTTCACGACCGACCCCGAGGAGTCATTCAGCACCAGCTACGCCAGTGGCCTGGCGCGCGGCTTCAAGATTCCGATCACGCACGTCAACGCCGACGATCCGGTGGCATGTATCGAAGCCGCTCGCCTGGCGATCGCCTACCGCCAGCGCTTCAAGCTGGACTACCTGATCGACCTCGTCGGCTATCGCAAGTACGGGCACAACGAAGGCGACGAGCCGGCGTTCACCCAGCCGCAGGTCTATCAGATCGTCGCCGCGCACCCGACCGTACGCGAGCAGTACGCCAGGACGCTGATCGACGCCGGCGTGGTCACGCAGGATCTCGCCGACGGCCTCGTCAAGCAGCGGATGGAAGAACTCGAGAAGGCTTACGCGTCGGTGAAGCCTGATCAGGACTACATCCCGCCGGTGCCTGAAGTGCCACCCAGTGGCGCTGCGAAAAAAGCCAAGACGTCGGTCTCGCTCGATGCGCTGCAAGAGATCAACGCGCAGTTGATGAAGATGCCGGACGGCTTCAGCGTGCACCGCAAGCTCGAGCGCGGTCGCGAACGCCGCAAGGCGATGTTTGCCGCCCCGGCCGAACGCACCATCGACTGGGCGGCCGCTGAAGAACTGGCGATGGCAACCATCCTCGCGGATGGCGTGCCGATCCGCTTCACCGGTGAAGACGTCGAGCGCGGCACCTTCAGCCACCGCCATGCGGTGTATCACGATGCGGTCAGCGGCGAGGAGCACGTGCCGCTGCAGACACTGCCGCAGGCCAGGGCGTCGTTCGAGATCCGCAACAGCCCGCTGTCCGAATACGCGTGCGTGGGCTTCGAGCTGGGCTACAACCTGCAGGAGCCGGCGCGACTGGTGATGTGGGAAGCGCAATACGGCGACTTCATCAACGGCGCGCAGATCATCCTCGACGAGTACCTGACCTCCGGGCGGGCGAAATGGGGCATGGCGCCGTCACTGGTGCTGCTGTTGCCGCACGGCTACGAGGGCCAGGGCCCGGACCACTCGAGCGCCCGCCTCGAGCGCTTCCTCAACGCCGCTGCGGACACCAACCTGCGCATTGCCAACTGCACCACGGCCGCGCAGTACTTCCACCTGCTGCGCCGGCAGGCGCAGTTGCTGAAGACCGATCCGCTGCCGCTGATCGTCATGACGCCGAAGAGCCTGTTGCGCCATCCGTTCACCGCCTCGGCGCCCGCGGAGTTTGCGGAGGGTTCGTTCCAGTCGGTCATCGACGACGACATCGCCACCGCGCAGCGCGGCAAGGTGCGCCGCCTGGCGCTGTGCAGCGGCAAGGTTGCGGTCGATCTGCTCACCAGCGAGCGCCGCAAGGACAATCCGAACGTTGCGGTGGTGCGCGTCGAGCAGCTGTATCCGTTCCCCGACCAGGCCATCGCTGACGTGCTGTCGCGCTATCCAAAACTCCGCGAAGTGTGCTGGGTCCAGGAAGAGCCCGAGAACATGGGCGCGTGGGAGTTTGCGCGTCCATTGCTCGAGTCGATCGTTGGCGATACCCCGCTGCGTTACATCGGCCGGTTGCGGAACTCGAGCCCGTCGGAAGGCTCCTCGACCTGGCACGCCGCGAATCAGCGCGCTATCGTCGACCAGGTGTTTGAAGCCAAAACGGAGGCGCGCGAGCTGGATCGCGTCCTCTCGAAGCAAGTCTAGGAATTCGTCGTCAGCAGGGATTCGAGATGTCGACCAATATCGTTGTGCCGGAACTTGGTGAATCGGTTGTTGAAGCGCGTGTCGCGAAGTGGCTGAAGAAGCAGGGCGACAGCGTGACCGCGGGCGAGCCGCTCGTCGAGCTTGAAACGGAAAAGATCGACCTCGAAGTCAGCGCCGATCGGGCGGGTGTGCTTACCACCATCAAGCACCAGGAAGGCGCCGACGTAAAGGTTGGCGAAGTCCTCGCGATCCTCGAACAGTCCGCAGCCGGCGCGGCCGCTCCGGCACCGGCGCCGGCGAAGGCTGAAGAAGCGAAAGCCGAGCCGCAGAAAAGCGCCGACAAGAAGGCGACGCCAACCGCGAAGAACGTGGCCAAGGCGCACGACGTGAAGCTCGAAGCCGTGGAGTCCTCGAGCAATCGCGTGACCAAGCAGGACGTGCTCAAGGCAGCCGCGCCAGCCGCAGCACCGCCGGCCGCGAAGCCCGCACCTGCCCCACCCGCCCGGCCTGCCCAACCCGTCCGCATCGACGGCGATCGCAGCGAAACCCGCGAGCGCATGACCAAGCGCCGCGCCACCATTGCGCGCCGGCTCGTCGAGGCCCAGCAGACCGCCGCCATGCTCACGACCTTCAACGAGGTCGACATGACGGCGCTGATGCAGTTGCGCGAGCGGCGCAAGGAAGCGTTCACCAAGAAGTTTGGTGTCGGTATCGGCATCGCGTCATTCTTCGTGAAGGCGGCGATTGGCGCGCTGAAGGCGTTCCCGCAGATCAATGCGGAGATCCAGGGCGACGAAATCGTCTACAAGCACTACTACGACATCGGCATGGCCGTCGGCGCCGAAGGCGGCCTCGTGGTGCCGGTGATTCGCGACGCCGATCGCATGGGCTTCGCCGACATCGAGTTGGCGATCCGCGATTTTGCGGGACGCGCCAAGGACGGTTCGCTGACGCTCGAAGACCTCAAGGGCGGCACGTTCACCATCACCAACGGCGGCGTGTTTGGGTCGCTGATGAGCACGCCGATCCTGAATCCGCCGCAAGTCGGCATTCTCGGCCTTCATAAGATCGCCGACCGCGCGGTAGCGGTGAACGGCCAGGTCGTGATCAGGCCGATGATGTACCTCGCGCTCAGTTACGACCATCGCATCGTCGACGGCCGCGAGGCGGTGCAGTTCCTGGTCAAGATCAAGGACTACATCGAAGACCCGGCCTGGATGCTGCTCGAGGGTTAGCGACGAGGCATGGTCCACACTTCAAAGGCGCGACGGCTCCGCACGCTGATCGCGGCTCGCGAACGCAAGCGCGGGTTGCTGATCGCCTTTGAAGGCCCTGACGGTTCGGGGAAGACCACCCAGCGCAAGCTGCTGGCGCGGTGGCTCGAGAGCCAGAATCAGGACGTCGTCTCGACCACCTGGGCGTCATCTCCGCTGGTCAGGCCGCTACTCAAGGTGCGAAAGAAGATCCGCACCCTCTCCACCGAGGAATACTCACTGCTCCACGCAGTGGACTTCAGGCATCGGGTCGAAACCTCGATCCTGCCGGCGCTATGGTCGGGCAAGACCGTCCTGGCTGACCGTTACCTGTTCACGGCACTGGCACGTGATGCGGCACGCGGGCTCGATCTCGACTGGTTGCTGCACGCCTATGCGCCGCTGCTGTGGCCGGACCTAGTCATCTACTTCTCGATGACGCCGGAGGACTCGCGCCGGCGCCTCGCCTCGACGCGCTCGCCGCGCTTTTACCAGGCCGGTCAGGACGTGACCGGGATCGAGGATCCGCTCGCCAGCTACGGGCAGTTCGTCGATCGAGTGGTCAAGGAGTACAACAACCTGTCCGTCGTGTTCCAGTTCGTGACCGTCGATGCAGGCGACGCGGTCTACCGGCAGCACACGCGCGTGCGCCAGTTGGTTGAAACCGCAAAGAAGCGGCCGTGGCCGCAGTTCAGCGCGGAAGCAGTTGAGGAATGGCTAAGCAGGTCGACGTTCCAGAGCGCTTGATCGCGGTCGACGGTTCGCGCGGCAAGGATGTCGCCGCTGCGGCAGACGCCGTAGCGGCGCAGTTGCGGCGCTCCGGTATCGAGTGCGGCGTCAGCAGATGGGACGCCTCGGGCCTGTTTGCCGAGCTGGCGGCCGGTCGCCGCAATCGCCTGGTGTCGGCGCGCGCCCTGTCGCTGGTCTACGCCGCCGATCTCGCGTTCAGGCTGCGATGGGAGATCCGGCCGATCCTTGACGCCGGCGGCGTGGTGATTGCCGCGTCGTACGTCGACACGGTTGCGGCCTTCGGCGTCAGTTGCGGCATCGCCGATCAGTGGCTTCGTGAGCTGACGCGATTTGCGCCCGCGCCGGATTTCCGCCTGCGCGCCGAGGAGCGCAAGATCGGCCGGCCCTGGAAGCACCGGCTCGATCGCGGCTATGCGGAGTACGCGTCGCAAGTGCTCGACTCGACTCCGTCGGCGCGGGTATCGCTCGAGCAACGACGCGCGATGATCTCCGAGCTGGGGACCGCGAAGGGCCGCAAGGTGTTTCAGCCGACGGCCAAGGGGCTCGCCGCGCTGAGCACCGCGCTTACTGGCAGCCGGAAGGGCGGGTCGCGCCGGTCTGTTTCGCGACCTCGCAGCGCACGTAGGTGATGCGCGCCTCCGGGAACGACAGCAGCGCCTCGCGCGCCGTTTGATACTCGCCGTTCGAGTATGGTTTCAGCGTGTCCGCCAGCATCGCTTCCTCGGTTGACGCGGACTCCGTGGTGTTGACCAGGCGGATCAGTTCCTCGATCGGCCCCCAAATCCGCGTGTCGCCGTGGCTCTCGTTGGTCTTGATGTCGAAGCGAGCCTTGTAGGGAGCGAGGTCCGACCCTTCGTACGCGAATCGCCATGCGCTCCCGAGCACGTAGTTGCATGGCGACGGTCTCCTTGATGCCGGTGTTGTCCTGCGTCAGGTTGTCGAGCACAAACGACTTCAGGCCGAGGAACTGCTGGCCGCTCGAATAGCGATCGAAGTCAACGCGGAGACCGGGCTTGGTGCTGCTGCGAGAACCCAGACCACGTGAGCGGATGCCGACGTTGCGGACCGTCTGCCCGTTCCAGGTGAAGTCCGCCGGGTAGTAGGTGTTTTCCTGGAAGTTCTGGCGCAGCTTCGACCAATCCGAGGAGTTGAGCCACAAATCGATCCGCTGCAGCGTGTCCGGATTGAAGAACTCGTCGGTCGTCTGCGCCGCCGCAGTCGCGGCCAGCCCGAGCGTGAGCACGACACCGAGGCAAAGTAGGCGCCGCATCAGAACACGATGTTAAGCCGGATCAACCCCGACCAGAATGCCGCGGTACCGGACTCAGGCGTGCGGTTCACGTCTTCGAAATCCTCGTGGATGGCGTTGATGATCACGCGGGTCCACGGCGAGGTGATCCAATTCACGCCGAGCGTCACCACGCGGTCGGTATTGGGCAGCAGATACTCGGACCGCGGATTGGTGAACGGCGTTCCGGTGGTGCTGGCGCTCCGAAACCCGAGCTGGTCGTAGCGCGCGGCAAGTTCGATGGCGCCGATGCCGCCCTTCAACAGCGGACGCTTCGGATTGATGTTGCTGTCCTTGTCTTCGCCGGTGACAAACCAGGTTCCAGCCACGTACCAGGCCTCGCCGATGTAGTCGGACAGATCCTGGTCGCGATTGCCCTGGCCGTTGCGTTCTTCGCGCGACTGCATCCACTCAGCCTTCAGCGACGTGGGACCAGGCGACCAGTCGAACTGCGCGCCAAGACGCTGACGGCGGCCCTTGACGTAGACGCGCTCGAAGAAGTCATAGCCCCACAGAGATTCGCCGCGAAGCCCGTTGAGTCCCTCCGGCACGCTGGACGTCGTGTAGGCCACGCCCAGGGTCGCGCTTTTCAAACGGCCGACCGGCAGCAGGCGCAGCAGGTCCCCGGTCACCCGCACCGCCACCGAGGGCCCGACGTCGTCGAGGTCTTCGCCCTGCTCCACGAACTGGGGTTCATTCGACTCGGCGTTGTCGCCGTCATCGTTGAACACGCCGGCCTGGTAGCCGACGCGGCCGATCTCCCCATGCACCATGACGCCCCGAGCCCGGCCGGCCCCAAGCCCCAGGGG
>JAYQOO010000010.1:41476-44256 GCA_038144855.1 Acidimicrobiia bacterium
GCCTTGTCCCCATGCACCATGACGCCGCGATCGCGTCCGGGCGCAATCGCCGAGGAGCCCAGCGCGCGATAAGCAAAGTCGAGATCGCTGACGCCGGTCGTCTGTTCAAGACCGAACGGCATCTTGAAGCGGCCACCCTTGACCCTGAAGCTGTCGAAGGTCTTCCACTCCGCGGCCACGTCCTTCCACGCGCCGAACCGCCATTTCTTTTCGGCATCGTCGTCGGCGTCGTCTCCGACGCTGTGCTCGATTTCGCGCTCGACCTCCCACTCGAAGTGCCTTGTCACCTCGCCGGCCAGGCCGACGCGGAGCGTGCGGAGGTTGAAGGTGTCCTCACCGATCTCGGGGTCGAAGCGGCGCCACTCGACCAGTCCCCGGGCCTTGAGCTCGAGGCTGACGTCCTCGCCGAACACGATCGTCGGGCGGTCGTTCCAGACAAAGCCGCGTCGGTCTTTGTCCTGGGCCGCCGCGGGCACGGTGATACATGCCAACACGGTGGCAAGGGCGAAGCCTCGTTGCGTGAGGTGCTTCATGCGATTCGATCTCCTGGCAGGCGCATCGCCGCGGGTCCGGCTTTGGCGCTCAACTTTTGATACGACACGTTCAACTGCTTGACCAGCGCGGGCTCGTGCACGACCACCGAGACCTCGCGCCGGAAATCGAGGCTCAACGTCGACAGCGCGGTGCTGCCGAGGATGGCGCGCGACTCATCGACGATCATCATCTTGCCGTGCGGCTCGAGGCCACCCATCGGATGCTTGCCGATCACCGTAACCGTGACGCCTTCGGCGCGGCGCTCGCGCAGCAGCCCAACCAGGTCCGGGTCCGACAGCTTGTGATCGAGGATCCGGATGCTGTGCGACGCGCCGGCGATCAGCGCGCGGATCTCTTCCCGGGACCGCTCCGGTCCGATGATCAGGCGGCGGCCCAGTGGCCGGCGCGTCGGCAGCGGGACGCCCGCTGCGTCGGCCTTGAACAGGGCGAGCAGACATTTGACGACCGCGGCATCGGTCGTGATCAGCACCGCATCCCAGGTGCGCGAGAAACACTTGCGGGTCGGATTCAGGGTGGTGACGATCGCCGTGGTGTCGTCGGCCACGAGGTACTTGGCGTGGTACTTCACGACTGGATCGGCATACCGCGTCACGACCGCGCCCATTTCTTCGAGCGCTCCCCACAGCTTCTTCAGGCGCTTCTTTCCGCCTTTGGCGCGCTGCGTGAGGATGGCCTCGACCTGGCAGCCACGCTCGAGCGCGGCGGCCAGCGCGTCGAGGATCGAGAAGTCGTCACAGCGAAACAGCGACAACACGAGCCGCCGCCGGGCGGCGCCGATCACGCCGAGCATGGCCGCCTTGCGCTGCGCCGGATCAAGCACCAGGCGCTCGGCGCCCTTGGCCGGGCGGCGCGGCTTAGCCACGCTTCGGCGGCGACCAGGAGACATTCTTGATGCCTTTCTTGCCGTCGCCCATCAGTTGCGCGCTCAAGTCTTCGAGCGAGTCGGTTGGCCTGAGCGTCGTCAGGTACTTCGCGGTCGCTTCGTCACCCTGCGACACCTCGCGCGGCTCGAACGTGATGGCGTTGACCGCAAAGACGTGGTGCACGTGCGAGGTCGGGAACTCGCGTTCCTCCGCGATGATCTCGACCAGCATCTGGCGCGGGCGGGCCGAGCTGAAGAGATTGAGGATCGGGATCAACGCGCACAGGAACAGGGTTCCCAGCCCGGCGACGGAGAGCGCGCCGAGACCCGCGGCCATTCCAAGGCCCATCAGGATGAACAGAATGGTGATGTCGCGCGCGTCCTCGACCGGCGTGCGAAAGCGGATCACGCTGGCCGCGCCGGCCACACCGAACGCGCGCGCGACCGAATTGCCGATGATGATCATCATCATCGCGCCGGACACGCACAGCAGCACCTGCGCCTGGTCGAGCGCCGGATTCGACGAGCGCTCACCGCGGTACTGGCGATGGACCACCGTGACGAGCATGCCGATCACCGCGGACGCCACCAGCTTTGCCAGTTCGAACAGCGGATTCGCCGCCGCCACGCTGCCACTTGCGTCGGTGACGCCCGGCACGCGCCCGGCAGGCGCGACAAGCTCATTGCCGAGATCCGGCCACGTCACGCCAACACCGACGAGCGCGCCGCCGACGAGAGCCACCGCCAGGCCCGACCACACGCGATCCCATTGAATGGTCCGGCCCTTGGCATCGACGAGCGAGTCGACGACTTCGAGCACCCTGGTCAGCAACGACAGCTCAAGCAGTTCCTTGACGCGCGGGTTCGGCGAAACCAGCGTAAAGCGCCGATTCAGGCGCTGCGCCGACGTGTGCCCTCGGACCAGCGCGCGAATGCCGGCACTGTCGGCGTTGGGCACGCCGCGCAGGTCGATCACCACGTGTTCGTAGTTCTGCTTGAAGACGTCCTGGATGCGCCGCTCAAGTTCCTCGGCCGGACCTCCGGCGACAAGCGCCTCTTGAGGGGAGAGCAGAAGCCGGGATTTGCTGCCTTCGACGGTGAGTGACGGCATAGAGCGAAGTGGCGAAACGGTACCACGTATGGTAAAGCTGGGCAAAGGCCGATGCGCATCACGCAGCTGGGTCACTTGGCGGCGGCACTGTCCGTCGCGACGCTTCTGGCGGGCGCCTGTTCGGGCTCGCCGTCGGCGCCCACGACCGGCGGCGGTAACGGCGTCGCCGGGGGGGGGGGGGGGGGCCCCCCCCCCCCCGGGGCCCCGGGGGGGGGGGGGGGTATAAGGGATGTTGTGGCGGGGCCGGGGGGG
>JAYQOO010000010.1:44266-53303 GCA_038144855.1 Acidimicrobiia bacterium
CCCCCCCCCCCCCCCCCCCCCCCACCCCCCCCCCCGCCCCCCCGCCCCCCCCGGGGGGCGGGGGGAGCTGCCCAACCGCGAACAGTCACCATGCTTGGCGTGGGTGATATCGGCATGTGTGGTCGTGCCGAGGTGGCGCAGACCGCCAGGCTCGTGGCGGGCCTCGACGGCGAGCTGCTGTTGGCGGGCGATCTCGCCTACCCGCAGGGCACGGCGATCAACTTCCGCGATTGCTTCAATCCCTCGTGGGGCCAGTTCCGCTCGCGCTGGCATGCAGTCCCGGGCAACCACGAATACGAAAGCCCCGGCGCCGCTCCGTACTTTCAATATTTTGGCGAGGCGGCCGGCGACGACGGCACCGGCTATTACGCCTTCACTGCCGGCGAGTGGAACATCCTGATGTTGAATTCCAACATCGCGGCGACGCGTAACTCGCCGCAATGGGAGTTCGTGCGCGCCCAGCTCGACGCGCAGCGGACGCCGTGCACGCTGGCGGTGTGGCATCACCCGCTTTTCACGTCCGGTCCGAACGGTAACAACAACTTCATGCGCGACATGTGGGCGCTGCTCGAAACCGGACGCGTCGAGGCAGTACTGAACGGTCACGACCACCTGTATGAGCGCTTTGCCAGGCAGACGTCGGACGGCCACGCCGACCCCGTGAATGGCATTCGCCAGTTCACGTCCGGCGGCGGGGGCGCAGACTTGTACAGCATTGCCCGCGTCGCACCCAACTCGGAGGAACGGATGTCGCGATTTGGCGTGGTTCGCTTGACGCTGCGTGCGGCGCAGCTTGAGTGGGAGTTCCTGACGATCGACGGCACCGTGGCCGATCGAGGCCTCGACACCTGCCGCTGAATTTTCTCTGGCTACTGGCGACTGGCTACGGGCTACGGTACGATTGCCGGATGATGAAATCCGTCACCGCGCTCGTCTTGACCGCGGCCATCGGCGCCACCGTTGCGGCGCAGCAGGCCCCGGCTCAAATTCCCGCACCACCCAACGTCGCCAAGCCTCCCGCTGAGGCCGCGAAGACCGCCTCGGGTTTGGCTTCCGTTGTCCTGCAGGCCGGGACCGGCAAGGTCAAGCCAGGCCCGACCGACATCGTCACCGTGCATTACACGGGCTGGACGACGGATGGAAAGATGTTCGACAGCTCACTGTTGCGCAACGCCACGAGCTCCTTCCCCGTGAATCGCGTGATCAAGGGCTGGGGTGAAGGTGTGCAGTTGATGGTCACGGGAGAGAAGCGCCGCTTCTGGATTCCGCAGGAGATCGCCTACAACGGCATGGCGGGAAGACCTGCCGGCATGCTGGTGTTCGACATCGAATTGATCGAAGTCGCGTCCGCGCCGGGCACGCCCCCGCCCGACGTGGCCGCACCGCCGGCCGATGCCAAGCGCACCTCGTCGGGACTCGCCTACAAGTCCCTGCGGGCCGGTAAGGGCGGACGAACCCCGACCAAGGACAGCACCGTCACCGTGCACTACACGGGCTGGACGACCGACGGGAAGATGTTCGACACCTCGATCGAACGCGGGCAACCGATCAGCTTCGGCCTGGGCGACGTGATTGCCGGTTGGACCGAAGGCCTGCAGCTGATGTCCGTTGGCGAGAAGATGCGGTTCTGGATTCCGGAGCGCCTGGCATATAAGGGCGAACGGCCGCCGCGCGGCATGTTGGTGTTCGACGTCGAACTCATCGCCTTCAAGTAGCAAGACCCGGCCGCCGCCGGCAACATGGGCAAGGCCGCCGACGGCAAGCCGCAGTACGGCGCGATCACAGCGCCCGGCAATGCTCCCTGGGTGTTGACCGTTGGCGCGTCGAGCTCGATGGGCACGACCGATCGCCGCGACGACACGATGGCGCTCTACAGCTCGCGCGGTCCGACGATGATCGACTTCGCCGCCAAGCCCGACCTGGTTGCGCCGGGCAGCGGCACGGTGTCGCTGAGCGAGAAGAACAGCCTCTTCTACACCACCAAGGCCGCGTACCTGATGCCTGGCAAGGTGAGGGGTCTGAGCTACCTGCCGTACCTCACGCTGAGCGGCACCAGCATGGCGGCGCCGGTCGTGGCGGGCTCCGTCGCGCTGATGCTCGAAGCGAACCCGAACCTGACGCCGAACCTGGTCAAGGCGATCCTGCAGTTCACCGCGCAGGTCTACAACGGTTACGACTACCTGACGCAGGGCGCCGGCTTCCTCAACACCCTCGGCGCCGTTCGGCTGGCGCGTTACTTCCAGGTTGGCGAGAAGGGTGATCGTTACCCGAACATGAAGGCGTGGAGCGGCACATCTTCTGGGGCAACCGTCGCGTGAGCGGCGGCGTGCTGACGCCTGGCGGCACCGCGTGGCTGTCGGGCGTGCAGTGGGGCGGCACGAGCACCCCGACCGGACAAAACATCGTCTGGGGCGAAAACTGCGCCGGCGACTGCGACAATATCGTGTGGGGCAACAACATCGTGTGGGGCGAATCAGACGGTGACGACAACATCGTGTGGGGCAACAGCAGCCTGACCGACAACATCACCTGGGGCAGCTCCGCGGACGACTTCGCCGAATACGGTGATGACACCGCCGAGATCGAATCGTTCGACCCGAGCGTGTGGGAAGACCTGTTTGAGATCCCGCTGATGTTCACAACGTCGACAACGTCTGGAGGAGGTGCGCAATGATCGCGACGTCGCGTCCGAGCCAGACGGAGACGACCATGACTGCCACCCAGACCACGACGGTCTCGACCAACTGGAATACGGCCCTCCCTGTGATGGCCGGTTCCACCTTCACGCTGCGCGAACTGCGTCTCGAGGACGCGCCCTCGCTGCTGGCGATGCTGACGACCGAAGAAGTGGCGCGCTTCATCTCGCCGCCGCCGACAACGGTCGAAGGTTTCGAGCGATTCATCGCGTGGACGCATCGTGAGCGCATGGCGGGCAACTACGCCTGCTTCGCGATCGTTCCACAGGGCATGGACACTGCGATCGGCATCTTCCAGGTGCGTTCGCTCGAGCCCGGCTTCGGCACCGCCAAATGGGGCTTCGCGATGGGCTCGCAGTTCTGGGGCTCGGGCATCTTCGCTGAAGGCGCCCGCCTGGTGCTCTACTTCGCGTTCGACGTGATCGGTGCGCAGCGACTCGAAGCGCGCGCGGCGGTCGCGAATGGGCGCGGTAACGGTGCGTTACGCAAGATCGGTGCGGTGCAGGAAGGCGTGCTCCGCCGGTCGTTCCTCCGCAACGGTCAGCATCATGACCAGGTGCTGTGGGGAATCCTCGCTGAAGACTGGCGCCTCCAGCGGCTCAGCCAGTCGCCGGTGATCGCGCACTAACAATCTGACTCGTCACTCGTTAGGCCCGGACATTTCCAGGGGTGTCCGGGCCTTTTTTTGGGCCAGGCCTGCCTCGCATCTTGCACCCATCAATGGCTTCGGCACTGGCTCGAAGCACGGCCCGCCAGCCGGACACCCACGGACGACCTTCCTGCACCGGGTACACTGGGGCGGTGTCTGACGACTGGCGAACGGTCGCGCTGGACCGTGGCGACCAGGGCGTCCGCGTCGACCTGGTGCTGCTGCGCCACTTACGCGACGAAAAGCGCGTGTCGCGAAACCAGATCCAGAAATGGATCGACGCCGGCGATGTGATCGTCAACGGCGTGGTTCCGCCGCGGGCGGCGTGGCGCGTGCAGGCGGGAGACATTCTGCGCGTGCGGCTTGCGGACGTGCCGCGACGCGAGAAGCCTCGCGCCGAAGAGATGCCCATCGACGTGCTGTACGAAGACGACGACCTGATCGCCGTCAACAAGCCGGCGGGCATCGTCGTGCATCCCTCGTACAAGAACACCACCGGCACCTTGATGAACGGCCTGTTGACCTATGCGACACGGTGGCCCAAAGGATCGACGCCCGGGCTGCTCGGCCGCCTCGACAAACTCACCTCCGGGCTGGTCATCGTCACGAAGCGCCCGGCAATCCACGCGGCGTTGCAGCGGGCAATGTCCGCCCGGCGGATCGACAAGGACTATCTCGCCATCGTGCATGGCAAGCCCGCTCCGGCGCGAGGCACGATCGATCTCGCGCTGGACAGGGATCCGTGGGACCGCCGGCGCATCACGGTCACCGACCGGGGCGGCCAGCCGTCGGTCACCCGCTATGAACGGCTCGCCACCGCCAACGGCTACTCGCTGGTGCGCTGCCGGCTGATTACCGGCCGGACCCACCAGATACGCGTGCACCTGTCGGCCAGAAAGTGGCCGATCGTCGGCGATGCCGTCTACGGCGACACGACTGAGCATCCCAGGTTCCCGCGTCAGGCTCTTCACTCGTGGCGAGTGGCGTTCAAGCAGCCAACCAGCGGGCACGAGTTGGTGATCGAAGCGCCGCTGCCTCAGGACATGCGCGAGTTTGCCGCCGCGATGGGGTTATCCTCCGTCGTGACCGAGGAGGATCTGCCGCTGTGAGCTCCGCAACGACCAGAGTGAAGTCAGCATTGGCCCGACAGCCTCGGCTGGCACTGACAACGCTGCCGACCCCCCTGCAGGAGTTGACGCGCTTCCGTGAGGCGCTTGGCGGCGCGCGCCAATGCCCGCGCATCCTGATCAAGCGCGATGACCTGACCTCCCTCGGCCTCGGCGGCAACAAGGCGCGCAAACTTGAATACCTGGTCGCCGACGCGCGCGCGCAGGGTGCCACCACCCTGATCACGACGGGCGCCGTGCAGTCGAATCACGCCCGGATGACTGCGGCCGCCGCCTGCGTAGCAGGCATGCGGTGCGTGCTCGTGTTGACCGCAACCAGCCATCAGCCTGCGGTGGCGGGCAACCTGTTGCTCGATCACCTCTACGGCGCGGACATTCGACTCGTGCCGTCGATCGACCCGATGCTTGCCGTCGGCCAGGACGAGGCCGTCGTGGCGGAGGTCGTTGCCGAAGAGCGTGCCGCCGGCCGGATGCCGTACGTCATTCCGGTGGGCGGCTCCAGCGGCGTGGGTGTGTGCGGATACATCGGCGGATCGGCCGAGCTGGTAGAGCAGCTTGCCGATGCCGGCGAGTCGCCGTCGCGGTTGTATTACGCAAGCGGCTCACGTGGCACGCAGGCGGGGCTGACGTTTGGGGCGCGGCTCTGCGACGCGTCGTATCGCGTGTACGGGGTTGCGGTGAGCGCCGGCGAGCCGGAGAAGATCGAGCGCGCCAAACGCATCGGCAACGAAGCCGCCGCGAGACTCGAGCTTCCTGAGCGGCTTGAGCTGTCAGAGTTGATCACCGACCAGGGACACATCGGTGACGGCTACGGCATTCCCACGCCAGGCGCACTCGAAGCTATCGGGCTACTGGCGCGCACCGAAGCCATCCTGCTGGATCCCTGCTACACGTCAAAGGCGATGGCGGCGCTGATCAGTCACGTACGGAGCGGCGAGCTCACTGCCGGCGACACCGTCGTGTTCCTTCACACCGGCGGCATGCCGGCGCTGTTCACCGACGGGTTCGTCAGCGCATTCGGCGCGAAGGCGTAATCGAACGGCTACTCCGGGAAAGCCGGGGGCGGCGATAGCAATCCGAGGTTCGCCTTCGCGGCCCGCGCTTCCGCCTGCAGGCCGTCCCACTTCTTCCTGAGGCTTGCGATCTGCTCTTGCAGCATCGCCTTCTCCTGCTCCGATCGCTTCTGCAGCGCCGCGTTGGGATTCGGCTTGCGGGCATCGAGTTCCGCCAGCCGCGGCACCATCTTGTCGACCTGCTTGCGAATGGCAGTCGCCTGGCCAACCCAGTACTCGTCCGGCAGCTTGCCGCGAAGATCGGCAGCCGCCTTCTCTTCGCTGCGGGTCACCATCTCCTCGGCGGTGACAGGCTTGCCAAGCGAACTGCTCATGTAACCAGCCGCCGCTGGCGCCGTCTCGGTCGACGGCGGCAGGCCCGCCGAACTCAAATCAGCATTGGTGTAGGACTTCTTCGCCTTTGGCGCGCTGCCCTTCGCAGCCTCCGCCTGCCTGGCAATCGCCGCCAGGTCCGGTTCGGGGGCCTGCGCCGCGGCGAGGTTCGCGGTCGCGAGTGTCAGCGCGGCGGCGATCAACGTCGTGCGGATCATTGCTCCATCCATCCAGACACGTTGTTCACGTAGGTCGTCGGACCGCTCGTCGTCACGACGGTCGTCGTCGACAAGTCGGAGAGAGTGCCGTTATAGGTGAACTTGACTGATCCGTGGATGCGGCTCGCGCCGTCGGCCACGAGCGTGCCGGCGCCGGAAACGTCCTGCACCAGGACGCGGCCCTGGAATTCCATGTTGCCGCCGGCGTCCATCTGACCACGCACCAGGATCTGTCCTTCCAGCGCCGACGCGTCGAGGTCGAGGTCTGATGCGTTGATGGTGAGGTCGCCGTCGGTAACGAACTGAATGTTGTTGGCGGTCGTGGCCGGCGTCAGCTTCGCCTGGTTGCTGTTGACGTCGATGTTGCCGGTCGCGATCACCGAGACCGCCCGGTTGGCGCTGCCGGACGTCGGCCCGATCGTGACGTTGCCTTCGACGTAGTAGGTCGCGGCGGTCGGCGTCTTGCCGCTGCTCCAGTTGCCGCCGCTGAACGTCCAGTCGATGCCCTTGCACGCCGCCGTCGTGCAGTCGGTCCACACGCCGCTGACCTTGGTCTGCACCACGCCGGTACTGGTCAGCTTGTAGTCGGCCAAGCTCATGTAGTTGGACGCCTGGATGTCGGGCACGTTGATCGTCGGCCTGCCGCCGCCGGTGGCACCGGTCGCGATGGTCGCGCCGGAATACGTCCCGCTCGCCGTCGCGTTGCCGCTGATCGTGCCGGACGAACCCGTCTTGGCGAGGTTGCCGTTGGCGTGCACGCTGCCACCGGTACCGGTCACGGTGATGGCGCCGTTCATTTCGAAGTTACCGTTGACGACGATTGCCGCGTCCGACAGCGTCGTCGTGGTGGTGGTCGACACATTCACGGTGTCCACGGTCTCGAGAATGCGCGCGAGCCGCACCGTGGTGCCGTTCGGCCCGTAGCCAATGGCGCGAAGAATCAGGCGGTCGTTGGTGTTGGTGTAGGCGCTGTCGTCCTCGCCCATCTGCGCCACCTGCGCGGAGGTCAGCGCGGTTTCGTAAAGCGTGTCGTCGTCGTCGTCAAGAATCTCGATGTCGTAGGTGTACTGGCCGTCGGCATCGAGCGCGTACGGTCCGGCACCGCCCAGCAGGAACGCAAGACTGCCGTTGTCCGCGTTGACGGCGGCCGCCGGCGTGGCGGCGTCGACGAGTCCGTCCGTGCCGGCCAGGAAATTGGTGTTGGTGTTGGCGATGATTTCAACGATTGCGCGATTGAGGCCCGCCTCCGCAGCCGCGCGCGCGCCGGCGTAATAGATCTCGTTGGTGCCCATCTGCACTTCGATGTTGCCGTTCATGGCAAAACCGGTCGCGAGCCCGGAGAGCACGGCCATCAGCAGCAGAACCACGACCAGGGCGATGCCCCGTTCCGACGACTTGGTGACGACTGTTGGGATCTTCATTAGCGGTCTCTCACTCTGATTTCCGACTGCAGCATCCGGGTGTCGGGGGTCCCGGCGGCCGCATTCACCGTGCGGGTACGGATGGTGATCTGAACCTGGACGTAAAACACATTGGCCTGGACGTTGGTCACGGCGCGGCTCGAGTCGAGGTAGACGAACTCGAGGTTGTCGATGACGTTGTCGGTGCGCGTCGTGGCCGCGGCACCAACGGCTTCATCGAGGAACTCGATGGTGTTGGTATCTTCGTCAAACGAGATCGTCACGTGCTCGTTGGCCTGGTCACAGGCGGGGCTCTCGCCGCCGACCTTACCGTCGGGCGGATTCGAGTCCATCTGCAAGGTGATGTCGTTGTTCACGCCGTCACCGTTCGGGTCGATGATCACGCCGTAGAAGTCGGTGTTGGCGCCGGGGCAGTCGGACTTGGTGACCGAGAACGGATTGTTGCCCGCGCCGCGGAGATACCGGCCGATCCACTCGAGCGCGTAGCGGGCTTCCTGCTCGCCCGCCGAGTCTTCCAGCTGACGGCGGTAGCCGCTCTGGATCTGTGACGTCAGCGCCACCGCCCCACCCAGCACCAGCATCGTCACGACCGAGGCGACGAGCAGCTCCATCAGCGTGAAGCCGCGTTCATCCCGAAGATGTGGAACGGCCATGGCTAGGGATCCCTGATGATGGTGGTGAGCTGGACCTGCGCACTCGTGCGGCGATCGTTCCGCTCGGGAATGACCCGCACCGTGAGCGTGCGGACGTTGGTCTCACCGGCAATCTCGGTGATCTCCCAGCGGCGGTGGAAGCCGTCCGCCGGATCGTCGTTGTAGCTGGCCACGTCCGCCGTCAGGCTGCCACCGATGGCGACGGCGGCGGTTGCGAAGTCGACGGCGACGAGTTCGTCAATCTTCGACTGCACCAGGCGAATCGCTGCGGTCTCGTTGCGGCCCATCATCTGCATGCGCAGGGTGATCGCCATCAACTCGGCCATCGACACCAGCGCGACGGTCAGGATCACCATCGCGAACAGCACTTCGACGAGCGTGAACCCGCGGTCAGAGGAGTCAGAAGACATCGAAGGCAATCTGACCGGTGGCCGACATGTTGAGGGAGCGCGACGAGCCATCGCCATGCGTGACGGTGATCGTCGTCGGGATGCCGCCGGTCGATGTGAAGATGCCGCGTGGATTCACCTCGAGCAGCGGCGGCGGATCGGTGTAGGTGACGTTGCTCGGCATGGCGTACACGCCGCTGTCAAACTCCTGCGTATCATCGCAACGGTCCGCCGCCCCATCAATCGTCGCATCGCCGGTGACGACCAGCACGCGATACTGGCCCACAGCCGGGCAGTCGAAGCGCACGCGGAACGAACGATTGCGGCTGATCGCCTTGAGGCGCGCCTGGCGGATCTGGGAGCCAATCTGCTCCGAAGCCGTCCACACGGAGTTGCGTGCCGTACCGGTCATCAGGGTCGGGATCGCAATCGCGGACAGGATGCCGATCAGGGCCATCACGACCAGCATTTCGATCATCGTGAAGCCGTGGTCAGAGCG
>JAYQOO010000011.1:0-14134 GCA_038144855.1 Acidimicrobiia bacterium
GCCCCGGCGAGAAGGATGACTTTCGGGCTGCCCTGGCGTTTGCGACCGAGCGGTTTCCGGACCTTCCGATCTGGTCAGCGGGCATGTCGTTTGGCTCGTGGGTGGCGATGAATGTCGGCGCCGAAGATCCGCGCGTCTCGTTGCTGCTCGGCATCGCGCCGCCGGTCGATCGCTACGAATTCGACGTGCTCAAGACCTGCACGCTGCCAAAGTTCATCATCCATGGCGAAAGCGATGAGCTGATATCGATCAAGGACATCCGCAAGTTCTACGCGCAAATGCCCGAGCCGAAGGAACTGGTCACCATCGAAGATGCCAACCACCTCTTCGAGGGCAAGACCTCGATGGTGGGAGAAGCGGTCGAAGACCTGCTCGCGGACTTCAACACGGTGAGGATCTGATCATGCAAGACGCAGTCGTGGTTTCCGCTGTCCGCACCGCGGTCGGCAAGGCGCCGCGCGGCACCTTGAGCGTGATGCGGCCAGATGAACTCGGCGCCATCGCGATCAAGGGCGCCCTCGCACGGGTGCCGCAACTCGATCCGGCGCTGGTTGACGATGTGATCATCGGCTGCGCCATGCCCGAGGGCGAGCAGGGCATGAACGTGGCCCGCATCTCGAGCCTGCGCGCCGGCATTCCGGTCGAAGCGTCCGCGGTCACCATCAACCGCTTCTGCTCGTCCGGCCTGCAGGCCATCGCCTACGGCGCCGAGCGCATCATGCTCGGCGCGGCCGGCGCGGCGGTTGCCGGCGGCACCGAGTCGATGAGCATGGTGCCAATGGGCGGCAACAAGATCTCGCCGAACCCGGCGCTGGTGCAGTCGTACCCCGATGTCTACCTGAGTACCGGTCTCGTTGCGGAGAATCACGCGCGCGAATCCAGCATCACGCGCGCCCAGCAGGACGAGTTCGCGCTCCGCAGCCACCAGCGGGCCGTGAAGGCGATCGAATCAGGATTCTTCAAGAACGAGATCGTGCCGCTGACCGTGAGGGTCGTTGGTCCGCCTAAAGGCGGACAGCGCAGTGATGGCGGAGCCACCAACAACGGGCCTGCGGCATCCGGCTTCAGCCGGATCGAGGTGAGTGAATTCACGTTCGATACGGACGAGGGCCCGCGCAAGGACACCTCGCTCGACGTGCTGGGGAAACTGAAGCCGGCCTTCCACGTCAGCGGGACGGTCACCGCCGGCAACTCCTCGCAGATGAGCGACGGCGGAGCGGCCGTCGTGCTCACCTCGGCGGCCCTCGCCAGGGAGCGCGGCCTGACCCCGCTGGCGCGGTTTGTCGGCTACGCCACGGCGGGTGTCGCCCCCGAACTGTTCGGCATCGGACCGGTGCCCGCCATCCGCAAGGTGCTCAAGCAGACCGGGCTGACGCTCGACCAGATCGACCTGATCGAACTCAATGAAGCCTTCGCCGCCCAGGCGCTGGCGTGCATGAAGGAACTCGGGCTCGATCCCGAGAAGGTCAACGTCAACGGCGGCGCCATCGCGCTCGGGCATCCGCTCGGCTGCACCGGCGCCAAGCTGACGGCGACGATCATCAACGAGATGCATCGCCGCAAGGCGCGCTACGGCATGGTGACGATGTGCGTGGGTGGCGGCATGGGCGCCGCCGGAATCTTCGAACGACTGTAAGCCGAACGCGAATCGCTGAAAGCTGAGGATGACATGGCAAGCGTGACGAACGAACAGACGGTAAAGGGCGGAGCCTGGCTGATTGACTCGACCGATCCAGCGGCGGTCATGACCCCGGAGAAGATCACCGACGAGCATCGGCTCATTCAGCAGACGGCTTCGGAGTTTGTCGACAACGAAGTCATGGCCGCCAACGAACGGCTCGAGAAGAAGGAATGGTCGGTCGCGCGCGACCTGATCAGGAAGTGCGGCGAGCTGGGCCTGTTCGGCACCAACATCCCTGAGGCCTACGGCGGCGTCGACCTCGACAAGATCTCGACGCTGGTCGTCTCCGAGGGCGTGTCGCATCACGCCTCCTTCGGCGCGTCGTTCGGCGCGCAGGCCAACCTGACCATCCTGCCGATCTACATGTTCGGCACCGAAGCGCAGAAGCAGAAGTACCTGCCTGGCCTCGTTTCGGGAGAAGTGGTCGGCGCATATTGCCTGAGCGAGTCCGGTTCAGGATCGGACGCGCTTGGCGCCAAGACCAAAGCGATGAAGCAGGCCGACGGCAGCTACGTCATCTCCGGCGAGAAGATGTGGATCACCAACGGTGGCTTCGCCGACGTCTACGTGGTGTTTGCCAAGGTCGACGGCGAACACTTCACGGCCTTCATCGTCGAGCGCAAGTGGGCCGGCGTGTCGAGCGGCAAGGAGGAGCACAAGCTCGGCCTCCACGGATCGTCGACCACACCTGTGCTGCTGCAGGACGTCAAGGTGCCGGCGGACGCGGTGCTGGGCGAGGTCGGCAAGGGTCACAAGGTCGCGTTCAACGTGCTCAACTTCGGCCGCTTCAAGCTCGGTGCGATGTGCTCGGGCGGCGCGAAGAAGAACATCGAGGAAGCCGCCAAGTACGCAACCGGGCGCAAGCAGTTCAATACCCCGATCGCCAACTTCGGCGCCATCAAGCACAAGCTCGGCGAGATGACCGCGCGCGAGTATGCGCTCGAAAGCATGATGTATCGCACCGCGGGCCTGATCGATCAGCGGATCGCGGCGATGCCGGACAAGCAGCCCGGAGACGGCACGCCGATGCTCGAAGCGCTCGAGGAATTCGCCGTCGAGGCGTCGATCGCCAAGGTGCTCGGCAGCGAAACGGTCGACTACATCATCGACGAGAACCTGCAGATCCACGGCGGTAACGGCTTCGTGCATGAATACGCACCGGAGGGTCACTACCGTGACGCGCGCGTCAATCGCATCTTCGAAGGCACCAACGAGATCAACCGCCTGCTGATCCCTGGCATGTTGATGAAGAAGGCCATGAAGGGTGAACTGCCCTTGATGGCCGCCGCCAAGGCGCTGCAGGACGAGATCATGAGCCCGTCGATGGGCGTGCCGGACGACGGCGACGGCGTGCTATCAGCCGAAGCACGCGCCTGCGCCGCTTTCAAGAAGGTCGTGCTGATGGTCGCCGGCACGGCGATGCAGCGCTTCGGCACCAAGCTCGAACAGGAGCAGGAAGTCCTCAGCTACCTGGCCGACATCCTGATCGACACCTATGCGGCGGAGAGTTCGGTGCTGCGCGCGCAGGACGCCGCGGGCCGCAAGCTGTCGAACGCCGATCTGCACCAGGATGCTGCGCGGGTGACGGTGAATGAGTCGGCCGGCCGGATCGAACTGGCCGCCCGCAGCGCGCTGGCCGCCATGGCTGACGGCGACACGCTCCGCACGCAGCTTGCGGCCCTCCGCCGTTTGCTGAAGGTCACGCCGGTGAACACCGTCGTGATGCGCCGCCGCCTTGCCGAGGCGACGGTCGCGAAGGCTGACTACATCTTCTAGACCCGCATGGGGCAGACCTGAGTCCGCCCCTTACTTCTGCAGCAGGTAGGTCGCCTTGATCAACAGCTGGCGATCCTTCTTCCCAAACACATCCGCCGGCAGCCCCGTTTGCGACAGATCGTTGTAGACGATGTAGATGTCGCTGCCCGGCCGATAGATGAAGTTGAAGCGGACGTTGTTCGTGATCTCGTGCGTCGAGGTGTTGTACTGCGTGAGGCTGCGAATCGTCATGCGCGGCGAGAACGTGTAGTCGAGGCGCAGCGTCGACAGGTTGACGACGAACTTGCCCCATGGCATGTCGACGTCGTTGCGGTTGAACTGCAACTCCGTGGAGAACTGGCTGCTGACGCGCGCGCCGGCCGCGGCCGACAGGTTCAGGCGGTTGCCGTCGTAGAACTGCGTCGGCGTCACCGACAGGCGCTGGTAGATGCGCCGGCCGGGGCTGGTGTTCAACGTGAAGTACCACTCGTGCATCGAATACTGGCCCGCCGGAATGGTCACGGTGGGCCGGATGCGGAACGGCACGTCGAGCACGTCGTAGACCTTCTGGTAGAACACGTTGATGAACGTGTCGTCGCGCAGCGTGGTCCCCAGCATCACGTGGTGGTTGCGATAGACGAGCCGGTTGTCCTGATCGGTCGTGTAGGTGAGCACGTACATCGGCTCGAACAGCTTCACCTTGCCGGTCTTCGGGCGCGGCGTCGGGCCGAAGTGCGCCTTGGTCGTGCGAATACCGGTGCGCTGCACGAAGCCGGCCTCGGCGTTGAAGTTGTCCTGCACATCGAGATAGTTCAAGTACAGGTTCCACTTGGTATCGCGGTAGGCAATGCGGCCGAAGTAGGCCATGTCGTCGCCTTCCTTACCAGGCGTCTCCGTCTTCGCCGCGTAGCCCTGCAGCTGGAGGTTGCTGCTTGGGGCGATGTTGGCGTCCACACCGAAGGTGCGGTTGAAGTGATTGGTCGTGCCACCGACCACGTCCTTGTTGACAAAGATGGCGCCGACGCGCGAACGCTTCAGGACATCGCGACTGTAGCGGCCAACAAAGAAGTTCGCGCCATCCACGCCGAACGCGTCGTCGGTCTGGATGTCGAGGACGCCGATGTTGTTGCGGCCTGACTTGCCTGCCACACGAACGCCGCCGAGAATTGGAATCGGTGTGCCGGAGTCAGACAGACCAATGCGGCGGCTGAAGAACAGGTCGGTCTGGACCTGGGTCACCGAGAAGGCGGTGCCCGTGCCCATGGTGAAGAAGTTGGTGTTCTCGAGGAAGAAGTCGCGCTTCTCCGGGTAGAACAAGCCAAACCGGGACAGGTTGACCTGCTGTTCGTCGACCTCGACCTGCGCAAAGTCGGTATTGACCGTCACGTCCATGCTGAGACCGGCCGTCAAACCGTAGCGGGCATCGAGGCCGACATCGCGAATGAAGTCGGTGCTCTTGTTGCTTGCGCTCGATTGAATGTTCCGCACGCCGCCGACCAGGAATGGTTTCAGCCGCAGGTCGAGACCGCGCGAAATGTCCGACAGCCCGTGCAGTTCGCCGGCCATGCTGACGCGGGTCAGCGTGTAGGCCTTTGGAATCGGCGACCAGACCGCGCTCTCGTTCTTGCGGCGGGTGTGGCGCTGGAAGTTCACCCCCCACACCTGCGCGCTGCTGGGGATGAAGCGGACCGTGCTGAACGGGATCTCGATCTCCGCCGTCCAGCCGTCGCTGACGATCTTCGCCGCCGCGTCCCACACGCCGTCCCAATTACGGTTGATGTTCGAGGTGCCCTGGCGATTGCCGCCTTCGCCCTCATCGAAGATCTGCTGTTCGAGCTTGGCGCCAAGCGGCGTCGTCACGAACATGTAGCCGTTACGGGAGTCGTGGAAGGTATCGAGAATGACCTGGAAGTTGTCTTCGTCGAACAGTCGATCGGCATCGCGCCGCATTTCGGTTGCGGTGACGCCGACGGACGAAAAGGCGCGCAGGCCGATGTAGAGATGACCGGTGTCGTACATGACGCGCACTTCGGTGCGATCCGTCGCCGGCTGGCCTTCACGCGGCTCCTGCTGCACGAATCCGTCCGCCACGGGCGCGTCCGCCCACGCCGCCTCGTCGAGCACGCCGTCGATCCGTGGCGCATCCGTGACGCGACGCGCGCTGATGGTGCGGCGCTCGCGGCTGGACTGCGCAGCCGGCGCGGCCGGCTTTGCAACCGCTGGCGTCTCGTGTTTGTGTTCGGTGGAACCCTGGGCGAACGTTGGGGCGGGCAGGATGAGCAGGAGGGCGCAGAATGCGCCCCAAAAACAGATGCGGCGAACGAATGACATTGTTTCGATAGTGTAATGCGCCTGCGCCAGGCCGCCGCAGTCCTACAAGCGGCTGGCGATCACCCGGCCAAGGGCCATTCCTGCCGCATCGAGCGCGGGAGCCAACGACCAGTCGTGCAGCCAGACGGCCGTCCGGCGGAGGGAGGGATCTTCGTCGGCATGGCGGGGAATCACGTGCGCGTGGAGCGCCGGTTCCACGTTGCCGAGAATTTCGTAGTTGATGCGCTCGGCGCCAGTCGCGGCGAGCACGGCGTCGCCCAACGCCGCCATGTCCCGGAGAAACTGCGCGCGCGCTTCGCCGGCCAGGCTGTTGAGGTCCGGCACGACCGGGTCGGGCAGCAACAGGCAGTAGCCGCGGGTGATCTGCGGGTCGCCGAGCACGGCCCATCCCGATGGCATGCGGGTGATGACGCGTGGCAGCAAACCCGTGCGGGCCGCTTCGACCTGGCGGTGAATCGCGGTCGGCATTACGACTGCGGCTCCTGTCGATCATCGAGCGGCACGCTGGCCGCACACAGCGGACACTCTGACGGACGCCACGCGTCAAACGCGCCACGCCCCAGGGTCTCGATCCGCAGGCCGCGCTCGGTAAAGAAACTGGCCCCGACCGATCCCAGCACGTGAAGGGCGCCGACCACGACGGGGATCGCACCGTGCTGTTCGAGCTCGCGCAATGTGGCGCGCAAGGACGAACCGGCGCTCATGACGTCATCGACCACCGCCACGCGCTTGCCCAGCAGTCGATGTCCGGTCGCCGGCGGCAGGACGTAGCGGACCCTGGCGGTCTCGCCGGTGGGGCTCGTCGCCGGCGCCGTGAAGTAGAACTCGCAGCCGAGGCGGCTGGCGATTGACTGCGCCAGGAACGCGCCGCCGGTCAGCGGGCCGCACACCGCTTCAATCTCGTGCTGCGTGAGCGATTGTGCGAGCTGGGCAACCAACGGCTCCAGCGCTTTGGGATCGACGAAGGCGATGTCGAGATCGAACCACAGCCCGCAGTGCAGGCCGGACTCCATCAGGAAGTGTCCCTTGCGCGCGCGCGCCAGATCCAGGAATGTCGTCATGGGTGAATCAGCCGGATATTTTGGCGTACTCGGCTGCCCCATCGACAGGATTACGCGGGCGCCTGTCCCACCTGTCGGACTTCAACCGGGAAGTTGAGCGCCTTGCCACCCGGGAACGGGCACGACGACACCGTCGCGGCGTACCGATAGGCCTCGTCCGCGTCTTTCACGTTGATGATCCAGAAGCCGGCGATGAACTCCTTCGATTCGGCAAAGGGACCATCCGTCACCGACGGAGAGCCGTCGGCTTGCGCCGTCACCAAGCGCGCGTCGGCAGGATCCACCAGGCCTTCAGCCACGACGAACTGGCCTTTGGCGTTGAGATCCGCGTTCACCTGGCGCATGTAGTCGACCATCCGCTGCACGTCTTCACCCGACCACCCCTGCAGCATCGGGCCGCGCTTCACGTTCATCTGCACAAAGAACTTCATGTCAGTTTCCTCCTGGCTGCCAGAGCCGTCTGTCGCCCTCACTGACACGTCGAACGGGAACGGCCAGGATCGACACGCCCTGCCGTAATTATTTGGGCGCCGCGGTCAGGGCTGCCGCGCGTTGAGGACCATCGCCAGCAGGGCGTAATAGCCGCAGATGGCAATGGCGTCGAGCGTGCCCTGCTCACCGACGCACGCATGGGCGCGCTGCCGCAACGCAGGACTGACCGTGCGGTCCTGGTGCAATGCGATACAGAGTTCGTACAGCGCCCGCTGCTCGTCATCGAGTCCAGGCGGCGGCACGCGTGACCAGAGCGCGTCGATGATCGCCTGCGACACCCCCGCCTCGAGTGCAATTGGCGCGTGGATCTGCCATTCGAACGACTGCTGCCAGTGCGCGGCGGTGATCAGGATCACGAACTCGCTGTGCCGCGGCGGAAGGGCGCTTCGATAGCGCAGGTACTCGCCAAGCGCGCTCACGCGCGTCATCAGTTCCGGACTTGGAAGGAGATCGACGAACGGGCCAAATGGCTCGACGCCGCGGAGGGTCTTGAACTCCTCCACGGCGCGTTGCTGTTCTGGTGTGAGCGGCTGGCGCATGACCACGCCGCGCTAGGCGGTTGCCGGCAATCCGTTCTTCAGCAGATCTTCCATGGCCGCCGTGAAGGTATCGATCTCTTCAAGCGGCGTGTAGATGTTCGGCGTGACGCGGATGCCGTTGTACTCAGGACGGCTGATCGCGGTCGTGATGATCCGGTACTTGTCCCACATGAAGGCGTTGATCCTGGCCGCAGGAATGTCCTTGATGCCGACACACGCCACGCCGTAGACCTGGTCGAGACCGGTGTGGATCTGGATGCGCGGATTCGCCTTCAACTTGTTCGCCCAACGCAATGTCAGGTAGCGGAGCCGCGCCGCAACCCGATCGGTGCCGATTGCCTGGTGGAACGCGAGCGCTTCGTTGATCGCGGCCTTCGTTGCCGCGGGCGACGTGCCGATCTCTTCGAACTTGCGGATGTCGTTGTCGCTGCGCTCCGGCGCGGCCTGCATCGGCCACGTCTTGGCGATGCGATCCTTGCGCACGTAGAGGAAGCCGGTCCCGGTCGGCGCCAGCAGCCACTTGTGCAGGCTGGTGCCGTAGTAGTCCATTTCCAGGTCACGCAGCTTGTAGGGAAAGTGGGCCGCCGCATGCGCGCCGTCGACGATGGTGATGATGCCGCGGGCGCGGGCCATGCGCGCCAGGTTCTGCACCGGGAAGATCTGTCCGGTGAGATTGGTGATGTGGCAGAAGTGCAGCACCTTGGTGCGCGGCGTGATGGCACCTTCCAGGATGCCGTAGAGGTTTTCACCGGTGGTCGGCACCGGGAAGTTCACCTTCTTGATGGTGATGTTGTTGCGGCGCGCGCGCTGGTCCCACGTCGTCAGCATGCGGCCGTAGTCCTGTTCGGTCGTGACGACCTCATCGCCGGGCTCGAGGTCGATGCCGTTCTGCGCGATCTGCAGCGACTCGCTCGAATTGCGCGTAATGGCCATCTCTTCGGCGTCGCAGCCGAACTGCTCCGCCAGCCGGCGGCGCACGACCTCGATGTTCCGCTCGATCAGGCCGCGGTGATAGACCGGCGCCTGGTTCGAATAATCGAGGTAGCGCTTGTAGGCCTCGTGCACGACCGTGGGGCTCGGGCAGCTGTTGCCGTTGTTGAGATTGATCACCGACCGATCGAGCGTGAACGCGCTCTGGATGTCGCGCCAGTAACTCTCGTCCTGGGCAACGTCGTCAGGCGTCCGATTGCCGAGCGCGCGGGACGCCTGGGCGACCAGTTCGATGCTGTTGTCATTGAGGACGAAGGCGGCCGCGCCGGCGGTGCCGCCAATCCGCAGGAATGAACGACGATTGGTCTTCATGGGTCGGATTCTATAGCAGTCAAGAGTCGACAGTCGGCAGTGAAGAGTTGTGAGTCAACAGTCTGTGGTCAGTCAGACAGTGGCCGTCCGAAGGGCCAGTCACCGGATTTGGGCGTCCGCCATGACTGGACTGCTGCCTGCCGGCTGACAACTCTTCACTGCCGACTGTCGACTGCCGACTGCTATAGAATCCGGCCCATGAAGCACCTCTCCATCGCCCTGCTGGCCGTGGCCAGCCTGTGTACGGCCATCGCTGCGCAAGACCGCGTTGATTTTGGCGTGATCGAGAAGATCAAGGCGGAAGGCATGGAGCGGTCGAAGGTACTCGAGACCTTTGACTACCTGACCACCGTCATCGGCCCGCGCCTGACCAACTCACCCGCCCACAAGCGCTCGATCGCATGGACGCAGGAGCAGATGAAGGCGATGGGCCTCACCGACGTGAAGGCCGAGTCGTTTCCGTTCGGACGCGGCTGGACCCTCAACAAGGTCACGATCGAAATGGTCGAACCCCGCTACATGCCGCTGACCGGCTACCCGCGCGGCTGGGCGCCCTCCACTCCAGGCCGCATCGTCGCAACGCCGGTGTGGGTGCCCGGCCTCGAGGCGGCGGGGATGCAGGCGCAGGCCGGCAAGCTGAAGGGCGCGATCCTGTTCACCAGTCCGATTCAGCAGTATGCGATTCGCGCCGACCGTCCGGCAGCAAGCGGCGACTTGAAGCCGCCCTCCCCAGCCCCGACGACCAGACCGCCAAACCTGAACGCGGAACGCCATGCGCAATTGAAGGCCGAAGGCGTGGCCGTCGCGATCGAGCCCAACATCGGCGAACACGGCACGGTGTTTGTGACCGGTCGCGACATGGGTCCGAACGCGGTGACGTCGATCGTCCTTGCGACGGAGCACTACAACCTCGTGGCCCGGATGCTGCAGCAGAACATTCCAGTCAAGCTGGCCGTTGAGGTGCAGGCCACCTACAACGACGAGCGCGCGACGCACAACGTGCTCGGCGAGATCGCCGGCACCGACAACGCGATCAAGGACGAGATCGTCATGGTCGGCGCACACCTGGACTCGTGGCACACCGCGACCGGCGCCACCGACAACGCCGACGGCGCGGCGACCGTGCTCGAAGCGATGCGCATTCTCAAGACCCTCAACGTGCGGCCGCGGCGCACCATTCGCGCCGCCCTCTGGGCCGGCGAGGAACAGGGCCTGCTTGGATCAAAGGCCTGGGTGGAACAGCACCTCGCCGGCGACAGGAACAAGGCGGCGCGCGACAAGTTCTCGGTGTACTTCAATCTCGACAACGGCTATCCGCCGATCTCCGGCTTCTACATGGAAGGCAACGAACCTGCGCGGACCATCGTGGCCGAGTGGCTCAAGCCGCTCGCCGCCCTGGGCGCCATCATCCCGTCGCCAGGCCACATCGGCGCCACCGACCACCTGTCGTTCCTCGACGTCGGCGTGCCTGGATTCCAGGCGGTGCAGGAGTACATCAACTACGACGTCCGCACGCACCACACCAACGTCGATTTCTCCGAGCGGATTGAACCCAATGCCTTGAAGCAGGCGGCCACGGTGATGGCAGCCGTGCTCTACCAGGCGGCGATGCGCGAAGGTACGTTCCCGAAGCCGGCGCCGGCCAAGCCCGCCGGCTCCAAGTAGCCGTGACCTGGTTCGCTCCGCTGCTGGTTGCGCTCGCCGTCGCGGGCGCCGATCTGCCGACCACCCGTGGCATGCACCAGTTGCAGGCAGAGATTCCAGGCGCCGGCAAGGTGTTGTACGCGGTCTCAGTACCCGAAGGCTACAACCCGAACACGCCAGCGCCGCTCGTGCTGGTGCTCCATCCGGGTGGTCAGCGAATGGCGTACTACGGCGCGGAGTTCGCCCGCAGGATTGCCGAACCGGCGCTTCGCCAGTTAAAACCGATCCTGATCGCGCCGGATTGTCCCGAGCGTGCCTGGTCTGACGCGGCCTGCGACACCGCGGCCATGGCGCTGATCGCTGCAGCGATGCAGGCCTACAACATCGACCGCCAGCGGGTGCTGGTGGTCGGCTACAGCATGGGCGGTCGTGGTGCCTGGCACATGGCCTCCGCGCACACCGACGTGTTCACGGCGGCCATCCCGATGGCGGCGTCGACGCGCGGCATCGATATCAACCTGCTGGGCCGCCAGCCGACCTACGTGATTCACAGCCGCGAAGATGAAGTGGTGCCGTTCGAGCCGGCGGAGGAAAACGCGCGCGCGCTCAGGGCGCTGAAGCGCGATGTCGAGTTCGAGGCCGTCGACGACCTCACCCATTTCGACATGATCAGCTACGTGAGCGCGTTGCAGCGCGCGGGCCGGTGGGTCGCCGGCCGCTGGAATCGCTAGCCGCGCTTACGAGGCGCCGATCACCACGAAGCCGGCCCAGTAAAAGGGGTGACGATACGCGGCGCCCCGCATCAGCCGCAGCGCGGCGACCCGCAACGCGTCTGGCGCCGCGACCGGGTCGCGGCCGGTGCGAGGCGACAGCAGCAATCGCTCGTGGAACGCAATCATCAGCGCCGTCGTGCTTGCCGAGTCCACTTCCCATTGACTGACCACCGCGGTTGACGCACCCGCGGCAAACAGCGACCACGTCAGCCCGATCACGCCTTCACCATCCCCGATCGGCCCTCTCGCCGTTTCGCAGGCTGACAGGACGGCCAGGTCGACGTCGAGCGGCAGGTTCATCAACTCCCAGGCTTCGAGGCGGCCATCCTCGTCGCTGGCCGCGCCGTTCCTGGGCGCCAGCAGCACGTGCGAGTACATCGGGCTCAGGTCCTCGAGCACGCCATGCGTCGCGACATGAACGACGCTGGCGCGTCCGAGATTCTCGCGCAGCGCGGCCTCAGTCGCATCTTCGGCCACCAGCACACGGCTGCGTTCCGCGCCGTACAACTGCCCCAGCGCTTTGACTTCGCGGGCCGCCTGCGGCAAACGTCCCTTGACCGGCCCACCGCGCATCCGCGATTCGGATCGCTCTGCCAGCGCCGGATCACCGAGTGCCAGCAGATACGGCGGCCGTTGCTCGCGATCCCGTCGCCGCCGGTCGAGCGCCGCCAGCGCCGACACCGACGGCGCGTAGGAGACCGCACGCTCCTCGATCAGAAACGTCTCGCGCGGCGTCTGCAGCGCCTGGAACGGCACCCGCCACAGCGGTCCCTCCGGCACCATGATCAACTGCGACTTGCCCTGCAGCAGCGGTTCGATCTTCGTCTCGACAAACAGCTGGTCGTACAGCTTTCGCGCGTTCGCCGAGAAGCCGAGGTCGCGCGTCGCCACCTGTTTGGCGAACTGGTCGGCAAGTGCCGCAAGTTCCGCACTGGTGGTCTTCACCTGGTGAGCCGTCACCGATACACCGGCGGTGCCTTTGGTGATCACGTACGCCCAGACCTGCATGTTGTCCAGCACGATCGAGACGATGGCGGTTGATGGCTTGACCAGCGACGCCAGGTCCTGGCGCGTCACCATCGGCGCATCACCGCGGGCAATGCGCAGGTCCGGCGTCGAGTCATACAAGCCGGTGATGTAGGCGTCGCGTTCAAGGCGTGCGCGCGACAGCTTCTGCTCGAGCGCCTTCAACTGGCTTTCTTCGTGCTTGCGTCTCGACAGCAGGCTGTCGATTTCAAACGACGCGGAGATCACGGCCTGCGTCAGTTCCCGCTCGCGCTTCTGTTGAACGGGTGTCAACGAACGATTGGACTGGGGCCCGACCGCCAGCACGTCAAGCAGCGTGCGCGCGCGGGCGCGCTCGAGCGCCAGCAACCCATCGAAAGGACGACCGGCCTCGGCGTGAAGGCGCGCCAGACCGTAGTACGGGCCCGAACGCTCGCCGAGGTACATCTGCCGGCTGCGATCACCGCCCGGCGGTTCGTTGCCGTACCGCCTCGATGCCGTCGATCCCGGCCTGATACATCTCGACCGCCTCCGGCCCGCGCTTCAACGCGGCCAGCGCATCGGCCCTGACCATCTGCGACTTCCACAGCCGATTCGACAGCCGTGAATCCGACGCAAGCGCCAGGGCGCTACTGGCATGCTCAAGCGCCTCTGCCGGCCGCCCGGTGGCAATTGCCAGCGACGCCAGCTCATTCAGGCTCTCGACCAGCGTCAAGTTCTCGCCGATCTCTTCGCGCATGGCGCCAGCACCCTCACGCCGTCGCACCTTCGCACACCTGCCGTTCGCCGGTAGTATTACCGTGTGAATACCGGCTCCTACATCAACGGCAAGTGGTTCCACCCGAATTCAAACCAGATCAGCCGCAACATCAATCCCGCTGACACCGCGGATGTGATTGCGGAGTTCCCGTTGGCCACTGCCGCCGACGTTCGCGCGGCCGTTGATGCGGCCATGGCCGCGCAGCCGGCCTGGCGCAAGACGCCTGGTCCTGAGCGCGGGCGCGTACTGTGGCGCGCCGCCGACATCGCGCGCCGGCGCGTCGACGAGATCGCGCACACCCTGACGCGCGAGGAAGGCAAGATCTTCAAGGAAGCGCGCGGCGAAGTCCTCAAGGGCATCTCGATTCTCGAGTACTACGCGGGCGAAGGCTTCCGCATGCACGGCAAGACGCTGCCGTCTGAAGCGCGCGACATCTTCACCTACACCATCCGTCAGCCGCTCGGCTGCGTCGGCCTGATCGCGCCGTGGAATTTTCCGTGGGCGATCCCGGTCTGGAAGTCCGCGCCGGCACTCGTGGCCGGCAACGCCGTCGTCTTCAAGCCGGCCGAATTGACACCGGCCACGTCGGTCCTGCTTGCGGAGATCTACGAAGAGGCGGGGCTGCCCCCGGGCGTGTTCAACATGATCGTCGGCCGTGGTTCGGTGGTCGGCGACGCGATGGTGGCGGCGCCGGAACTCAAGGCGATTTCGTTTACCGGGTCGAGCGCGATCGGCAACGCGCTGTATGTGAAGGCGGCACAACGCGGCGCAAAGGTCCCCTGTGAAATGGG